>CALVZM010000038.1 GCA_944372515.1 uncultured Clostridia bacterium | reverse complement strand
ACGCTCTCATAGAGCGGGTTTTCCGTAAAGTCCTTTTCTTCTTCGTTCACGGACGCCCTCCTTCGCCGGACGAAGCGGGCGGAACGGACGAACGCACGCGCTTTTTGAGTTCGTCGGGCGTGAGCATGACCACCCTGCCGCAGGTCAGGCAGCGGATCTTGTAATCGGCACCCACGCGCACGACTTCCCAGCGGTTGCCGCCGCAGGGATGGTTCTTCTTTGTCGTAACCACCGTTCCGATCTCGAACATCATCGGCGTTTTTCTCCTTATATTTTTTGTCGTATATTTTGCCGTTTCACGGGCGGCATGCCCGCCCCGACGGCGATATATAAAAGTCCTTCCCTTTGCTCGCTTTTTTCCGCCGCGTCAGACCCAGAGGATGTTGGTTACGATGAAGCGCTTGCCGTCCTCTTCCGTCAGTTGCAGGAAATAACAGCCGCAGAAGGAAGAGAGCGAAACGCCCAGGCGGTTCTTGAAGGCATGGGCGGGCAGGACGAAATTCTTCCATTTTCCGCCACCGCCGCAAAACAGCGACGAGGTGTACAGTTCGTGTCCCCCTTCCCCGTCGCGGACGGAGACCGAAACGTCCACATAACAATCCTCGTCGGAATACAGGCTGAAATGCAACATGGAGCGCTCCTGCGGGTCGTAACGGCGCTGGGAGATGCGGTACGTTTTGAGCCCGTGTTTGCAGGTCATGCCCACGATTTTGCCGTATCCCTCCGCCCGATGCGGCACGTCCGTTTCTTCCGTCGGGAAACATGCGCCCGCGCTGTCCCCTTCCGCGACGGCGGGAACAAAGATATCCCCTTCCATCGACCCGTCATAGAGGATGTTGCTGTGCAGGACGTTGTTGGCATATTCCTTTTCCAACTTTTTGAAGGATATGCGCGAAGAGACGGTGCAGCCGCTCGAATATTCCGTGCGTGCAAAGGCATAGAGGCTCTCCGTGCCGCGGCAAACGGCAAGCGGGAAGAGTTTTTTGCCGTTCTCCTCCGTCCGTTCCGCCTGCACGCAGATCCATTCCCGACGATATGCCGCGCGGCTGTCTTCGGCAAAATATACGGCGTCGGAGACGCTCTCGCCCTGCCCGTCCGAAGTTACCGCGGCATACAGTTTTCCGTCCTCCCCCTCTTCAAAGGAAATGTTGAGAGGTCTTGCGATGAATATTTCCCGTTCTTTGAGATATTTATCCATGAACATATCGACGTTGCGCACGCCCTTGCCGTCGATGGCGCCGCCGTATGCCATGGAATAGTCGATGGTGGCGAAACAGTCCTTGTTCACGCGCACATAAGTGTCGTATGCCTTGTCGGCGTCCGCATAAAGATCGGTCGTCGCCACCAGCATGAGCAGCGGACAGCGCACGAAGGGCGCATACGATTGGGAATCCAGCCCCGCGATGAAGAGCCGCTTTTCCTCCGCAAGGTCGGTTACGGCATCTTCGCCGAATTTGGAAACGTCGCGGTAAGCCAGCCAGCCCGCCGCATTCACGCAGATGCCGCAGGCAAGGTCGGTCGTCGTCATCAGTTTCCAGACGATGTCTCCCCCTTCCCGCACGCCCAGCGCGCCGACGGAAGAGACGAGCGCCTGCGACCGCAGATAGCGCACGGCATAGATCGCCGCCGCCGTCCATTCATACCAGGGCGTCTTTTTCGCCCCCGCGTCGGCATGAAACATGCTCCTGCCCGCACGCAGAAAGTTGGCATATTCCACGTCCGAAGGGTATTCCGTGCAGCGGCTCGTTTCCGCCGTTTTGCCGCGATAGTCCATGCAGAACACGCAGTAGCCGCGGCGGGCAAAGCGCTCGGCAAGGCGCAGGTCAAGGGGACGGTTCGCCTCCGAAAGGAGCAGGAGCGCCGGCAGTTTTTCCGCCTGCGCGGGGCGCACTTCCACGCCGTAAACGCGCACGCGCCCCGTTTCCGTCTGACGGCCCGAAAAACAGGTCTCGCGGAAAATGACGCCGTCCTTCTGCCGCTCTTCCAATATTTCCGGCGCGAGGTCGAGGGAGTCGTCGAAATCTTTCCATAGTGAAATGGGGGTCAATATCGTCTGTGCCAAAGTGATGATCCGCCTTCTTCAAAAATTTTTTTAACAGGTGCGGATGGAAGAACCGTGTTCCCCGTCCGCTTTGATGACCGTGATGCGATTTTCCAAACGGTTTTTCAGTTCGCCGACGTGCGAAATGATGCCGATGGAAAAATTGTCGTTTTTGAGTTTTTCCAGACTGTCCATGACGGTGTCCACCAACTCGTCGTCCAGCGTCCCGAATCCCTCGTCCAGGAAGAAAAATTCAATGGGACGCAGGGACTTCCTGTGGATGACCGAACTCAATGCGAGCGCGAGGGAGAGAGAGACGAGAAAGGTTTCGCCGCCCGACAGCGTGTGCACGCCGCGCAGGGCGCCGCCGTTGAAATTGTCCCCCACTTCAAAATTTTTGTCATAGACCAGGAAATACCGTCCGTTGGTGAGGTGCAGGAGCAGGTTGTTGGCGCCCGACGCGATCTCCTGCAAATATTCCACGGCGATGAACTCCATGAACTTACTGTTCTCCGCCAGGGAACGGATCTGTTCGAGCAGACCGTAATCTTTGATCTGCACGGAAAATTCCGCTTCCAAAGCCTCCTTTTCCGTCAACTTTTCCGCCGTTCCCCTTTCCGCCGCCTCGGCAAGCGCAAAGGCGCGGTCGGCGGCGGAAAACGCCGCCTGCGCCTCTTCCGCCGCACGGCGTTTGACCGCCGTCTCTTCCTCGCCCGGCGAAAGGTCGGCAGTCAGCGCCGACAGACGCTTTGCCTCTTCGCGGCAGGCGTGCAGGTCGAGAAAATAGTTCTGCGTTTCCTCTTTCAGTTTTTCGGGCGCGCCGTAACGGGAAAGCAGGGCTTCGGCTTCCGCCGCCGACGGCAGCCCCGCCTGTTTCAAAAGGTCTTCAAGCCGCGCGGCATTTGCCTTTTCGCTCTGCCTATACGCCTCCTGCGCGGCTTCCTCTGCCGCAAGGCTGTTTCGGAGCGACTGAATTTTTCCGCGGCATTCCTCCTGCGCCTTTTCTTCGCGCGCACGGCGTGCGCGCAGTTCGTCGATGCGGCGGGAGATGTCTTCCTTCGTGCCGAGCGCGGCGACGTCGGCAAGCGCGCTTTGCCTTGCGTCGAAATCGGCTTTGAGCCGTTCGCCTTCCTTGCGCGCCGCACTTTCCTTTTCGACGGCGCGCAGGTAATCGCCGTTCCGCTTTTCCAGCGCGAGGAGCGCCTGATTGATTTTTTCCTTTGCCGGTGCAGAACGGCGGAAATAGTCCGCCTCTTTTTGCAGATCGACGGCATTTTTCACGCCGCGGGAGACGTATCGGTCGATGAGCGGGTCCGCGTCGGGCGCAATGACGGGATATTTTTCACGCAATGCGGACAGTTCGTCGGCAAAGGCGGCATACTCTTCGGCAAGCAGAAGGCTTTTGAAACGGTTGGCGATGTAATCGGGCAGATCGTCCTCGGGCGGCAGGGCGGCGAGCGCGGCGGTGAGTTTTTCCCGCTCGGCGCCGTAATCGAAGCGGGCGAATTTTTTGAGTTGGGCGGCGCAGTCGCGGTATTCGGCGCGCGCAGCCGCCAATTTCTTTTCGGCTGCGGCAAGCGCGGCAAGGTCTTGCTCCGCCCGCTCCGCCAAGGCAAGGTCTTTCTGCAAAGCGGCTTCCGCTTCTTCCGTTTGCAGCGCGGCAAACGCCGCCCTGCGCGCTTCGAGCGCCCTTTCGGCTTCCGCCGCCTGCATTTTCAGCCCGTTGGCTTTCGTGCGGCTGAGTTCGGCGTTTCTGTGCGCCCCGTCGATGTCCTTTTGCAGACCGCAGACGAGCGCCGCCGCTCGCAGTTTTTCCAGCGCGCCGCGCTTTTTCGTCATCTCCCCTTCCCGCAGGGAAAGGGCGGCGAGTTTTTCCTGCGTTTTGGCGAGCAAGACGACGTTTTTGCGCGCTTCGGCATAGCGATCGGCTTCCGCGCGGGCGGCATCGGAGCGCCGTCCCGCCTCTTCCCGCACCGTGCGCAGGCGCGCCGTTTCGGCTTTCTCCGCCGCCAGCCGTTCGGGCGTAACGTCCTTGTACAGTTCCAACTTTCCCCGCACGCCCGCAAGGGTGTTGTCCTTCTCTTTGAGCCGCTCGTCCGCGCGCTTATAGAGCGGATAGCCGTAGCGTTCAAGGGAAAAGAGTTTGGCGACGAGTTGCAGGCGCTCGCGGCGGGAGGATTGCAGAAACTGCGAAAACTCCCCCTGCGGCAAGGCGATGCACTTTTTGAAATCGTCGAAAGAGATGCCGATGACGTCCCCCTCTATTTTACGGTTGACCTGCGCCGCGCCTTCGCAAAGAGCGATGAATTTGCCGTCTTTTTCCTCATACAGCACGGCTTTCTGTACGCCGCGGCTGCGGCTGAGCGTGCGCTCCACCCGCCAGGCAAGGCGTTCGCCGCCCTGCCCGGTCTCGAACTCGAAACAGACTTTGGCTTTGTCGCACCTGTAATTGACGATGTCGGCGATGGACGAGCCTTCCCTTCCGATGCGGTTGATCCTGCCGTACAGGGCAAACCCGATGCAGTCGAGAATGGTGCTCTTGCCCGCGCCCGTATCCCCGAAAATGCCGAAGATGCCCCCGGCAAGCAGTTTGCGGAAATCGACGACCGCCCTGTCGCTGAAACTGTTGACACCCGAAAATTCCAAATAGAGCGGCTTCACGGCGACACCTCCCCCAGGATGCTCAAAAACAGGGTCTTCAATTCTCCCGCCGCGTCCCTGCCGTACAGAGAGCGGTAATATTCGTCAAACAGTTCGGCGTCCGTGAGTTCCCTGCGGCGGACGCAAAAATCGCCGCCCGTCCCGCCCGCCACGACGGGAATGAGGGATTTGAGGCATTTATGCGAAAGCAGCGCCGCCGTTTCTTCCCCCGTGAGGGGCGCCGCGAGGCGGAGGGTCAGTTCCGCGTGGCAGTCGGGCTCCTCTTCAAGAAGGCGCAGCCCTTCCGCCACGCCGTCCGCCGAGAGGCGGCGCAGATTCTTCCCCTGCGTGAGCGGGATCTCCCGCACCGAACGCACTTTTTTCTCGTCCGTTTCCAAAAGCAGCACCCGCTTCTGCGTGCCCGCTTCATCGAAGGAATATTGCAGGATCGAACCCGAATACCAGACATTCTTTTCCTTGAAATGCTGTTTTTTATGCAGATGCCCGAGTGCGATGTAATCACAGTCCGGCAGACGGGCAAGTTCCACGGCGCGCGCGCCGCCGAGATCGATGTCCCGTTCCCCTTCGCTGGAAACACCGCCCGCCACGAAGAGGTGAGAGAGCAGGATGCAGGGCATATCCCCCGCATACGCCGCCTGTCCGCGGGCAATCCAGCGGGAGATCTTTTCCCCGTATCCTTCATCCGTCTTTTCTTCCCGCAGGCGCGCCTCGTTGGGATAGGGCAGGATGTTGACGTAAACGCGCTCCCCCTTGCCGTTTTCAAAGACGGCATAGCCCTCCCCCGACGAAGCGACGTGCACCGCCCGCCCGCCGCCGACGGGCAGGGGGGACGTGCGCGGTCCGACGACGTATATGCCCGCTTCCTGCGCCAGCGGCGCACATGCCGACAGGCGGACGGGATCGTCATGGTTGCCGCTGATGATCAGTGCCGCCCTGTCCTTGCCCGTCAGTTTCCGGATCGCGCGGAAAAAGAGTTCTTCCGCCTCGGCGGGGGGCAGAAAAGTATCGTAGACGTCCCCCGCGACGAGGAGCAGTTCGACCCCCTCCCGCTCGCAGATGTCCGCGATCTCGTCCAACACCGCCGCCTGTTCGTCCAGCCGCTCGCGGTTCATCAGTTTTTTCCCGATGTGCCAATCGGAAGTATGCAGAATTTTCATGCCCCTGTCTCCCGTCCCGACGCGCCCGCACGGTCTGCGGCGGAACGAAAAAAAATCTTTTTCCTTTTTTCCCGCAACGGCGGGGATTTTGTCTTGCGTTCGCGCCGCAAATAGGATATAATATCCTTGTCCGCCGATATCCGAAGTATAGAACATTATACACCTTTACGGCGGGAAAAGCAAGCGAAAGCGGAGCATTTATATTTTTATAAAAATATACTTTTCGGAAAAAGGGAAACGCGCCATGGGATTTTGTTACTTTTCCAAAGACTTCATTTCCAATGCCTACACGAACGTGGAGAATCAATTCATTGTCAAATATATGCCGCAGGCGGACGACGCCGCGGTCAAGATCTATCTGTACGGGCTCTATCTCTGCCAATCCCCCGCGCGGGATTTTACCGTGGAAAACTGTGCGGAAGTTTTGCATATCCCCGTGGAAAAGATCATCGAAAGTTTTGAGTTCTGGGAGGACTGCGACCTCGTGCAGATCCTCTGCCGCAATCCCTTTACCCTCGAATATCTCCCCGTTACCGCTTCCGGCGGACGCCCCAAAAAGATCCGCTATGAAAAGTATGCCGATTTCAACAAGGAATTGCAGCAGAAAATGCAGGGCGTGGGCGTCTTTCTCGATTATCCCGCCATGCAGAAGTACATGAACTTCCTGCAATCGTGCGAAATGGAACAGCAGGCGTTCCTGCTCATCGTCGAATACTGCATCCGCCGCAGCGGCACCGCCGTTTCCCATGCCGAAATTTTCAACAAAGCCAAAAACTTCATCCGGCGCGGGCTGTTCACTTACAGTCAGGTGGAAAAGGCGCTCTCCGATTTCAACGTGCACACCGCCGACCTAAAAAAGGTGCTCGCCGCGCTGGGCGGGTATCGGCGGGAGCCGGACGAAAAGGACTATGCACTCTACTCCAAATGGCTCGGCGAAGGGCTGGAAGCCGGCGCCGTCCTCGCCGCCGCAAAGAACCTGAAACGGGGCAGCATGCAGACGCTTGACGGAATCGCGGAAGAACTGAAAGACAAGGGCATGCTCACCGCCAAAGAGGCACAGGATTATCTGGAAGAGCGGGACAGGGTATGCGCCTTGACATACAAAATCGCCAAAAATCTCGCCCTGAAAATCTCTTCCCCGCTCGTCTATGCGGATGAGTACGTCCGCAAATGGATCGACCTCGGGTTTGAAGACGAAAACAACCTCTGCGCCCTCGCGCTGTTCTGCACGAAGACCGAGCGGAATTCCTTTTCGCAGATGGACGAACTCATTGCAAAACTGCACGAGGATGCCTATACGGACGAAAACGTGCAGGAATATCTCAAAGAGAAACAAAAGGATCTGAAACTGCTCTCCAAAATGCAGAGCGTATGCGGGACGGTGCGGCGCAACGAGGCGAACCTCAACATGCTCTCCGTCTGGCGCAAATGGGAGTTCGGGGAGGAGATGATCCTCGAAGCCGCCGCGCGGGCGGCAAATACGGCGCACCCCCTCGCTTATATCAATAAGATACTCTCCGCCTGGAAGCGGGACGGGATCTTTTCGCCCGACGCCGTGCCGACGCGGCAGGAAGGCGCGCCCGCCGCGGGACAAAGCCCCGCGGCGCAGGCGGCGGACGAAAGAGCGGAACGGGAAAGGTTCTATGCCTTGCGGCGGGAAAAGGCGCAGGCGGCGGCAGAACGATTTGAGCGGCGCGCCCTTGCCGATCCGCGCTATAAAGAGACGAGCGCACGGCTCTCCGAAGCCGAGCGCGACGCCGCCAAAGCCGAAGCCTTCGGCGGGAAAAATCTGCCGGAACTGCTCTCGCGCGTCCGTGCGCTCAAAGAACAGAAAATCCGCGTTCTTGCGGACATGGGTATCACGGAAGACGACCTTCGTCCCAAATACATCTGCAAAAAATGCTCGGATACGGGCTTTTTGCCCGACGGAAAAGCCTGCGACTGCTACCGCAGATAAAGCAGGCAGAAAATCCTTGCCGTTTTTTGCACCCGCAGGAGAGCCTTCGGGCAAAACAGAAAAAGCGCGGCGGAACCGACGGTCCGCCGCGCTTTTTCTTCCCTCATTTTTTCATCTCGTCCGGTCTGTCCGTATTTTGCAATGAGGTGAATATCCCGTCCGAAAAAAGACGGGCAATGTTTTCTTTACCGTTCATTTGATTTCGTCCATGGCATAAGCCGCCGCCCCCATGACGCCCGCTTTGTTACCGAGGGACGCCTTGACGATGGGCACCGCCACGCCCAGCCCGTGGGCAAAGAGTTCGCTGTCGAACTTCTTCTGCACGGGTTTTGTCAGATTTTCGCCCTGATTGGCGATCCCGCCGCCGAGCATGATGACGTCGGGACGGAAAATATTGGCGAGGTTGACGAGCCCGCAGACCAGGTTGTTTTCATAATTTTCAATGATCTTGGCAGCCGTTCTGTCCGTCTTGGCGTGCGAAAAAGCCGTCAGTCCGTCCACCGTTTCGGGGGTGTAGTCCTGCCACATCTCCGAATCGACGTTCTCGATCATGGCGCGCTTGGTATCGCGGATGAGCGCCGTCGCCGAAGAATAGACCTCGAAACAGCCCCGCCTGCCGCAGGTGCATTTCAATCCCCCGCGCTCGATGACCATGTGTCCAATCTCGCCGCCCTGGGAATGTCTGCCCGAAAACAGTTTGCCGTCGATGACGATGCCGCCGCCGACGCCCGTGCCGAGCGTAACCAGAATGCTGTCCGTATATTCCTTCCCGGCGCCGAAACGGGCTTCGCCGAGCGCCGCCGCGTTGGCGTCGTTGGTGATCTTCACGACATAGCCCGTTACCGCACTGAGTTCATAGCCGATGGCAAAATTTTTCCAATCCAGATTGCCCGCAAACGTTACGACGCCGTTTTCCGAATCGATCATGCCGGGGATACCCATGCCTATGCCGGCGATCTTTTCCGGCGTCAGCCCCGCTTTGTCGATGAGTTTGTTCGCAAAGCCCGCGAGGTCGCCGACGATGTTTTTCGTATCGGTGGGAATGCTGTCAAACACCAGAAGTTTTCCGCTTTCGTCCACAATGCCGCCCTTTACGAAGGTGCCGCCGATGTCAAAACCGATGTAATTTTTCATCTCTTCTCTCCCGTTATGTTTATTGTCCTAACTTGACAAATTTACAGAGGAATTTATAGCCCGCCGTACTGACCGCGCCGCGGAGCCCGAAGGGCAACCAACTGATGAGGGCGGGAAGGGAACGATAGCGGAGTTTTTTGTATAATTTTTCATCCCGCTCTTTGATGTGCCGCCACAGTCCGTCCAATTTTTCCTTGCGCGTTTCTTTGTTGTCCTTGCCGCCCGCCGAGAAAAAGATGGTGTTCATCATGATGGCGCTCAGCGCGTGGAAGAGATATTTTTTGAGCCCCTCGGGCTGCGCGCAGATCTCGTCGTATGTATAGGCGTCGGTCATCAGACCCATGACGCGGATCTGCTGTTCATAGCGCTTGGTCATGTTGTCCACGCTGACCGACTGGTCGCTCCTGCCGATGAAGTAGCGGTAAAGATCGACGTCGATGTAATAGAGTTTCTTCATGTAGGGCAAAGGCTGATAGGAAAACAGATTGTCCACATAGAACGTATGCTCGGGCAGGCGCACGCCGCTTGCGCGGAGCGCCTCCGTGCGGTAGATGAGAGAATGCATCAGCAGCATTTCCCATTTGGTGAACACCTTGACCTCGTCCCAGTCGAAGAATCTGCCGACGGGCATTTTTTTGCGGTAATGACTGACATAGGACGTGCCGTCCGACACATGTTCATAGACAAAATTACAGATGTACAAATCGGCATTCTCGCCCGCCTGCACATGTTGGCGGATGGTATCGAGCACCGTCTTCAAGGCATCCGTATCCAGCCAGTCGTCCGAATCGACGACCTTATAATAGAGCCCTCTCGCCCTATCCATGCCCGCGTTGACGCCCGATCCGTGCCCGCCGTTTTCCTGGTGCACGGGAATGACGATGTCGGGATATTTTGCCGCATATTCATCGGCAATGGCGCCCGTGTTGTCCTTGGAGCCGTCGTTGACGACGACGATCTCCACTTCATCGCCCCCCGTCAGAAGGGTGTCGATGCAATGCCGCATGTAGTCCTGCGAATTGTAACTCGGTACGGCAAAGGTTATCAGTTTCATATGTTCGATTTCCTTTTTATGTATTTGATAAAAGGCAAAGGTCATAGCGGCAAATCCCGCCGCCATGACCGCCTTCTATACCGATTTTATATCGCCACAATTCAAGCGGCGCGCGCCGCGCGGGCGGCTTCGACTTCTTTGATTGCCGCATCGTTCGCCGCAATCGATTCGTCGCGCTTAACTGCCGCTTCGAGCGCCTGCCGATATTTTTCGTCGACAATCTTTTCCTGTGCAGCAAGTTCCTCCTCGGACTTGCCTTCCGCTTTCATCTTTTCAAGCATATTTTTAGACGCTTCCCACGCAACGGCTTTGGCGTTTGCCGTCGAACGAGCGGTGATCTCTTCCTTTCTCGCCGCGTCCAAATTTGCCTTTTCGCGCAGAACGACCGCTTTTTCTTCCGCAGCGGCAATTTCTTCCGCCGAGGCGCCGCGCGCTTTCAGCGCTTCCAACTTCTTCTCGGCGTTCGCTGCCATCTTCTGCTGATCGGGAAAAATAACGAGGAAAATGAAGAAGAAGATGATCATGGAAACGCCGCCCGTGATGAAGGTCTGCACCAATCCGGCAACGGCATCTGGCCAGCCCCATGCCTGAATGAACACGTTACAAAGCCCCCAAAGCGCACCCGTCAGAATGGACACACCCACCCAACCGATGAAATACCACATCGCTTGGAACCAAGGATTGCCCTTGGATTTATAAGTAATGTTTCTCTGCAGAGGAAAATTGATGCATTGTGCGGTGAAAACTGCAATTTCAAAGGCGATCCAATAACCAAGTCCGCGACTGTCTCCGAAAATAATGAAAGTTTCGCTTCCCTCAAACAAAGGTACGTTCGGCCAGCCCCAAGGCTCGGTCCCCAATCCTGTCATAGCCAACGGCAAGAACGTCATTACGATATACTGCCAAATGGTAACGCCGTAAGAAAACACAACGAAGAAAAACACTTTATACAGTATCGAAGATCCCTTCGGATGTTTGTCGGCAAAACCGTACCATACCCCCAGCCACCAGCGCCAGATTTTCTGGAAAAATGCGAGAACCGGGTTGTCAGACAGGGGTTTGACCCTGACTTCCGCTTGCGGCGCCGCGCTTTCCTGCGGCACATTCATTGCTTCTTCATTCATTGACATTGATCCTCCAAATAAAATAGATTTTTATTTCGATTTTCCGCACTTACCTGAACACTTGGAAAATCTTTACCGTATCATTTCTTTTCGGCTTGTTTCTCCGCCTTGGTCTGCGGGTCGCCCGAAATGAACATGCCCAACCCCTTGAAGAAGTGTCCGTTGAACATGGTGATGAGTCCGTTCATCCTGTACATGCCGAACCCGCCGAACTTTGCCATGCCCCGCATGGGCTGGTGATATACGCCCATGACCAGCGTGTTGGCAAACGTGCGGTTGCCGATGGCGCGCATGAATTTGATCAGGAAGGTGATGGCGCCTGCAAACAGTCTGCCCGTCCAGCCCCGCGCATACCTCAGATCCGCCACCGTGCAGTTGGCATGGATGACCATTCTGTTCTTCTTATAGAAAGGATAGTTAGGGTTGGGACGGTCGTAACGCACCTTTTCGTTGCCCGTGTGGAGCAGGGTTTCAAACTCCTCTGCGGAGACGTCGGCAACCTTGCCCGAGAAGTAAGCGGGCAGCGCCGCCTTGTCATAAGGAGATTTCGCGCCCGTGCCTTCCCGCACGATGCTGCCTTCGAGGCGCACGTCCGCGACGGATGCGGCGACGTAGATCTGATATTCTCCCCCCTCTTCTTCCCATTGCAGGGTATCCACGTTGTAATAACGGAAGGTCTTGTCGTCAAAGGGAACGGTAACCGTCTTGCTCTCTCCCGCTTTGAGGAATACCTTGACGAAACCTTTGAGTTCCTTCTTCGGACGGAAAACGTCGGAATCTTTCTTGCCGACATAGACCTGCGCCGCTTCCGCGCCGTCCCTGTCGCCCGTGTTGGTGATCGTGAAAGTTACGCCCTTATCGTCCACGGACAGGTCCGAATAGACAAACGTCGTATAACTGAGCCCGAATCCGAAGGGATATTTGACGGGCACGTCCGCGGTGTCGTAATAGCGGTAGCCGATGAACGGTCCCTCTCTGTATTCCACGGAAACCTGCTTGCCGGGGAAGTGGGAAGCGGAAGAACAGTCCTCATAATGCAACGGATAACTTTCGGAAAGTTTTCCGGAGGGATTGACGGCACCCATGACCACGTCGAGCACGGCTTTCGCGCCTGCCTGACCGCCGAGATAGGCGTGCACCACCCCGTCGCATTTTTCGTCCCAATTCATCTCCACGGCGGAGCCGCAGGAGAGCACGGCGACGATCTTCACGCCCGTTTTGGCGAGCACGTCGATGAGTTCCACCTGGTTGGCGGGCAGTTCGATGTTTTCCCTGTCCAGTCCCTCGGCTTCCGTTACTTCATCCAGCCCGACATATACGAGCGCGACGTCCGCCTTGGCAGCCAGCGCGCAAGCCTCTTCGACGAGGGCGGGCTTTTGCTTGCCGTAACGGTCAAAGCCCTGCGCATAACCGACGCAGTTCACGCCGCATTCTTCCAAAGAATCGTAGGCGGTGTCCAGACGGGTGGGATTGACGACGGAAGAGCCCGCGCCCTGATAGCGGGGGGCTTTGGCAAAGTCGCCGATGACCGCCACTCTCGTTTCGGGGGACAAAGGCAGCACGTTGTCCTTGTTTTTCAGGAGCACGACCGATTCGCGCGCGGCGCGCAATGCCATTTCGTGATGTTTCAGTTCGTCGAACACGATCTTATGCGGGTCCGCCGCCTCGGACGCGGCGGCATAAGCGCCCGCCTCTTCCTGCTCGGTCTCGCGCATGTGATTGGCCCAATCGGTCTTTTCGGCATGCGCCTCGCCGTCCTCTTTCTTGGCGGCTCTGTTCTTGTAGACCTCTTCGGTCGTGAAAATCAGTTCGAGCAGTCTGTCGATGTTCTCGTCGAGCACGCT
Organism: uncultured Clostridia bacterium; assembly: GCA_944372515.1. Taxonomy (GTDB): domain Bacteria; phylum Bacillota; class Clostridia; order Christensenellales; family Borkfalkiaceae; genus RGIG4074. The sequence goes on along the minus strand of CALVZM010000038.1, from coordinate 49,333 downwards.
CTCGGGCATGGCTTCGCCCTTTGCCACGGCGGCATCGAGGGCAGACTGTTCCATCTTCCCCTCTTCGACCGCCTGTTTGTATTCGTTGTATTTTCTGACGGCGCGTTCGATGTCGAGGTTGGTGTCGCCGTTGGTGCCGGGCATTTCAAGTTCGTTGCCCGCCTGCATGCCGGGCACGCGCAGGTTCTCGCCCGCCCAGTCGGTTACGACCACGTTCTTATAGTCCCATTCGTTGCGCAGGATATCGACCATCAGATGCTTGTTTTCGTTGGCATGGGTGCCGTTGATCATGTTATAGGAGGACATGACCGCCTTGGTGCCGCCCTCTTTCACCGCGATCTCGAACGCGGTCAGATAGATCTCGCGCAAAGTGCGCTCGTCCACGATGGTATCAATGACCATGCGGCGCTCTTCCTGGTTGTTGACGGCAAAATGTTTGACGCAAGCCGAGATGCCTTTGGACTGAATGCCGCGGATATACGCCGCCGCCATCTTGCCCGCGAGATAGGGATCTTCGGAAAAATATTCAAAGTTCCTGCCGCAGCGGGGATTGCGCTTCATGTTCGTGCCGGGACCGAGGAGCACGTTGACTTTGAGCGCGACCGCCTCTTCCCCGAGGCAGGTCGCCATCTCTTCGCCGAGTTCGGAGTTCCATGTGTTTGCCATGGTCGCCGCCGTGGGATAACAGGTGGAAGGGATGCTCTTGTTGAGCCCGAGATGGTCTGCCGCCGCCGCCTGTTTGCGGATGCCGTGAGGTCCGTCCGAAAGGAACATGCTGGGGATGCCGAGTTCGTCGATGTTCATGCTCTGCCAGAAGTCCTTGCCCGACGTCAACGACGCTTTCTGTTCCAGCGTCATCCTGTCGATCAGTTCCTGATACTTCAACACTTCTATTTACCTCTGATACATTAAAAATTTGCTTGCAAAACTTTCGCCCTCTCTGCTTTTCATGGCATGCAAAAAGGGCGGATAGCCGCTTGACTATAAATTATTATAACATTGCACACGGGGTATGTCAATACCCATTTTTTAACTTTTCATTGCATTTTTTCCTCACTTTGCCCGCGACAACTTGACTTCTCGCCCGTTTGTGTTATAATAAATGACATAAGACGAAAAATAAATCGTAAGATAAGGAGAGCCAAGGATCATGTACGACTATCTCATCGTCGGCGCCGGACTGTACGGCGCCGTGTTCGCAAACGAAGCCGGCAAGCGCGGCAAAACCTGCCTCGTCATCGAAAAACGGGGACACATCGCGGGGAACGTATACACCGAAAAAACGGAGGGCATCAACGTACACAAATACGGCGCGCACATCTTCCATACTTCCGATAAGGAGATCTGGGATTACATCAACCGCTTCGCCGAATTCAACAACTACGTCAACCAGCCCGTGGCAAGGTATAAAAACGAATGCTACAATCTCCCCTTCAACATGAATACGTTCACCAAAATATGGCCCGACGTGTTCACCCCCGCCGAGGCGAAGGCGCGCATCGAGGAGGAGCGGCGGGAGAGTTTCACAAAGCAGCCGAAAAACCTCGAAGAACAGGCGCTCAACCTCGTCGGAAAGACCATTTACGAAAAACTCATCAAAGGGTATACAGGCAAACAATGGGGCAGGGCATGCACGGAATTACCCGCTTTTATCATCAAGCGGCTGCCCGTCCGTTTCACCTTTGACAACAACTATTTCAATGACCGCTATCAGGGCATCCCGATCGGGGGGTATACCGCCATCGTCGAAAAGATGCTCGAAGGCTGTCAGGTGCGGCTGAACACCGATTTCTTCTCCGACAAAGAAAACTTCCTCGCCTGCGCGAAAAAAATCGTCTATACGGGCGCGATCGACCGCTTTTACGACTACCGTTTCGGCGCGCTCGAATACAGAAGCGTCCGCTTTGAGACCGAAGTTCTGGACACGGACAACTTCCAGGGCAACGCCGTCATCAACTACACCGACGCCGAGACCCCCTTCACGCGCATCATCGAACACAAACACTTTGAGTTCGGAACGCAGCCCAAAACGGTCATTTCCCGCGAATATTCTTCCGCCTGGAAGCCGGGCGACGAGCCCTATTATCCCGTTAACGACGAGAAAAACGGCAAACTTTACCTGCAATACAAAGCCCTCGCCGACAAGGAAGAGCGCGTCATTTTCGGCGGCAGGCTCGGGCAGTATAAGTATTACGACATGCACAACGTCATCCGCGAAGCGCTCAACGAAGCGCAAAGACAACTCGGCTGACGCGCCAAAGCACAGACCGCGACAAATCTTTTCTCCCGCCCTTTTGCGCGGGAGAATTTTTTTGCGGAATATTTTTAGTATGACCTCTTTTTCGGGCAGGCATGCCTGCGTATAACGGAAAAAACAGAAATTTTTCTCCGTATAGGCGAAAAAAAATACCTCGGGCATGGCGCTTGATTTTTCAGACAAAAGAACATAAAAATCCCCGACGGGATGAAAACCGTCGGGGATTTTTTCAGGCAATTACCGCCCGATTGCTGCGGTCTTATGCCTGAGAAGAAGGAGTAGTACAATCATATATCTTGACCATCGTTCCCGCATCCGGCACGATGCACAGCCGCTGACCGAATATCTTGCCCGCTTCCGACTGCAAGGTAATGCGGTTTTGTTCACAGAGCAGCGTCTTTTCGCTCAGGATGACGTCCGGCACGTCGTTGCCCGTCTTGGCGACCGAATCATAGAACATGACCGCGTCTTCGATCTTCTTGATGTACGGCTCGGAGGCGTTCTGCCGCAGCGCCTGTATCCGGTGCTTTAAGTCGCGGCACTTGATGTTGATGAGATCGATGTTTTCTTTGGTCAGGCGGTATTGTTCTTTTTCGCGGCGCATGAGTTCCTTCATGATCTGCACGTCGTTTTCCGCCTTGTCCCTGTCCGTCATATCAAAGAGATGCGAGAGGATGAACATGCAGTTGAGGATCGCGGCTGCCGACTCGGCGAGACGGGAAAGCATGTCGCGGTTTGGATTGTCCGTCGTGAATCGGGAAATGACGATGCAAATGAAGATGACGGCAAGGAACAAAAGCACTTTGCCGCGGATGTCTTTCTTGGAATCGGGCGGGCTGCGGCGACGGGTAAAGAGAAAATATACCGCCGTGTACAAGGCGACGCAGAAAAATATCTCCGTAAGGAAAGATGCCCACACGTTCCCGCGGAAAAATTCTTCGACGGGCGGGATCGCCCCGAACAATGCCGAGAGTTGCCAAGCAATGTGCTGCATGGCATAACCGCCCGAGCAATAGAGAAGCACCGCCCACATGGAACCGCGGTAACTGTATCGGACAGCGGCAATGGTCATGATGAAAACGACCACATAATAAATGAATTTGAAGAGCGAATCCTGCCAGCCGACGACGCCTTCATAGGTGAAATCCGTATTCGTCAGCAGACTGTAAATGACCTCGATCCAGAAAGCCGTTACCAGGCATACCAGCGCCGAACCGAAAAAACGGAGATAAAAATATTGTTTGCGTTTGAAAAAACGGATACCCTGTATTCATCCATGGGCGCACAATCCCTTCCGTATTGTTCTATCATGGCATTCAGTTCTTTTGCCGCGACAGCCTCATTCTCCACGATCGCCATTTTATAGATCATCTCCCGTTTTCCCTCCCTTTCCGTTTGCATGCCTTTCTCCCCGATGCGCGCCGCGAGCGGCTTCGCCCTTGATCGAAAGCAAAGGTAAAAAATATATATATATTTATTCTACCCCCATGGTATTTGTCAAGAGGTAATTTTTTTCCATATCCCAATATACGGCACAAAAATTCCCGCGCGATATTGACAAACGGAAACGGATGTTTTATACTGAAAGGGAGAGCGCGGCGCAAAAATGCGTGCAACAACGGCATGTCCCGCCGCCGCGCATTACAAGAGAGGAAAACGGTATGGACAATTTCACCAAAATACTCCTTCCCTTCGCCTGCAACGGACCCGCTTCCGCGGACGAAGCAAAACGCGCCGTCTGCCGCTGGGAGAAAAAGACGGACACGGGCGCGGAACAAAAATCCCGGCTGAAATGGCAGCCCCGCCGCATGGGCGACGGGTACCTTCTGGAAAGCATTGCCGACAAACTGAACGAAGAGGGCGACGAGAGCATCGGCAGAGCGTTCGCGCTGGATCCCGCCGTGCGACGCACGCTTGCACTGCCGCCCGACGAACGCACGCCCGTTACGCTGACGGCGCGTTCGGGACAGACCTTTCTGTTCCGGCTCGGAAACATAGGGCTGTATCTCTTTGAGACCAACGTGGGATTCTTGGAATTTGAGATATTCCCCGAAGGCGGTGCGGCGGAATATGTGGAGTGCAATTACTTCTTTTCCGAACTCAAAGACGAACACAACGTGTGTTCTTTCGTAAAAAAGACGCGGGAAGGCGAAGAAACCGTCTCCTTTACGGTCGCAAAAAAGGCAAAAGAACTTTTATCGGAAGTCGTAGGCCTGCGCGGATTTGACCGCGGCAGCCGCCTGCGCTTTGCCGACTGCAAGCCCAACCTGTTCGGCTTGTACCGCTGCGCGGACGAGGCGGAATTTAACGGCAACTTCCTCACCCTCGCCAAAAACAACTTCAAGCGTTCCTATCGGGTGCGGACCGACGGCGACGTATTCACGGAATTTGAAAACATCGCCTGCGGCGCGACCGTCAACGGCTGTTTCGACTTCCTCGCCCCCGCCGCGGAACAGGAGAAAAACGGCTTTATGCTGCACGGCTTTGCCGAAAACTTTGCCTCGCGCTATTTCTACCTCTATCTCCTCCTGCTCAACGAACGCTTTACCCTGCTCAAACGCCTGGATCAACTCAACGCCGTCGACCTGCGCTGCAACATGCATTCGGACGAAAGCATTGCCGAGGCGCAGGCGCAGATCCTGCGGCTCAACCGCAAATCCGCCATGCTGGCGGCGCGCTGCGATTTTGACGCCGTGTCCTCGCAGGAGAACATCAACCGCTGGTATGCCTACGTCAAGGAAAAACTGTGCGTGCGCAAACTTCTGGCGGAGATAGACGGAAAATACGCCGTTTCGGAACGGCTCGTGCGGCTGTACGCCGACGAATTGGAAAGCCGCAGGCGGCAAGCGGAGGAACGGGCGGCGCTCAAAAAGAGCGTTTCCGACTTGAAATTGCAGATCCTCGCCTTTATTCTCGCCAACATCGTCGGCAGCCTTTCGGTATACAGCAGTGCGCTGTCCATCCTGGAATTTCTCGGCGTTGCGCCCGATTCGGCATGGATGGCGCTGCCCGCCGCCGTAACGGCGCTCTTCTTCCTCTGGCTGGCGGCGGAGACCGTCCTCCGCGTGCGGGAATTGATAAACACCTGTAAAAAGCGAGACGCCATGTCCGAAAACAACGGCAAAAAGGAAGAAAAACTTTTTTCGGAAAAAACCAAAGAAGAAGGAGAAAAAGACGCATGATCTGCCCCGATTGCGAATGCAGTTTGACCTTTATCAACAACCACCTCGTCTGCCCCGAATGCGGCAAGGCATGGAATGAGATCCTGCTGGAAGACGCCGCCTGTTACGACCCGAAGATCGCCGAAACGTATAACTCCATCGTCGCCTATGAATACGGCACCATCGAAGACCTGTTGCAAAACGGGCAGATCTACGGATTGATGTTCCAGATCAAGGACATGTACGAAGTGCTCATCCGCATCCCCGTGCTGCTGACGGCGGCACGGCTCTTTGCCGACAACCGCTGCGGTCCGAAGGAGCGGGAATTTCAACTCTTCCTCCTCTCCAAGCCCCTTTCCCTGGGCGATTGGCGCGCCGCGCTCAGTCTTGCCGCCGCCGCGGCGGCGGAATCGGACATGGACGATTTCCCCAAGTCTTACATCAAGCGGGTGAAGAATTTCGCGTGCAGCGAAAAGGGCGGGGACATCGTGTTCTGGCGGAACGAGACCATCGCGCACGGCGCCTTGAAGCCGCTGAACGACCCCGACATGTACGACGACGTTGCCGCAAGGCTCCGCCAACTCACCGACTTCCTCTCGCGGCAGGCGGACTTTTTTACCGAACTTTGTTTCGTTACCGAAGACGGCACCCGTCTGGTGGGCAACCGCCTCGATTTCAACGCCCTGCGGGGCGCGCTCTATTCTGTGCGGGACGGCAAGACCACGCCCCTGTACCCCTACTTCAACATCAACATGCAGGGCATTTACTTTTTCGACCGCTATGTGGCGCGCTCGGGCAGAACGGACATCGTGGAATACCTGCGCAGCCGCAAGCACTCGCTCGTCATCCCCGAATTTGCCGCGCTGGCGCAGGGCGGGGACGGGGAGACCTCTTCCTCCCTCGAAGCGGCGAGTTACACGGTGGAAGAGCGCAAACTCTGCGAAAAATTTCTTTCGGAGTGCGATTACAAGGAGCCGTCCTTTCTCACCGAATGGCTGGAAGAGATGCTGGAAAACGGGGAAAAAGTCTTTATGCTGCGCATGCAGAAGGGCATGGGTAAGTCCACGTTCATCCGCGCCCTCGACCCCTTCGCCATCGGCTGCACCGAACTGCCCGGCACGGCTGTGCGCGCCTTTTACGTCAATTCCACCTACAACAGCCGCATCGACGACTTTTCGGTGGGCGTTTCGGACGCCATGCGTCAACTCGGCAAGACCGCCACGGCGGCGAACAACCTGCCCGTGTTCGACATAAACGCCGCCGATCCGCAGAAGGCGTTCGCCGAATTTCTGAACGAATATAAAAAATACCACTACACCGAACGGGACATCCTCTTCGTCTTTGACGGCATCGACGAGATAAACGTGCAGCGGGGGCGGAACGTAACCGACTTCATTCCCCGTGCCGAAGACCTTGCCGACGGCGTGCACGTATTGGTAACCTGCCGCACCTCGGACAAGAAAGACGCCATTTCCAACTTCTGCCGCAACTTCGTGGACGCCTTTGCCTATCCCGTGAAGGAAGTGCGCGCCGACTCCCCCGCCTATGAAGCGTTCGCCTATGAATATTTCCGCGCGATCATGCAGAAAGCGGAAAAAATGTGCGGGCGCAAGGTCGTTACCGAATTTATCCCCGACGAAGAGGCGCAGCGGGAAGTCTATGCCGCCCTGCCGGGGCACGACCTTCTGACCCTCGCCCTCTACCGCGAATTGGTGCTTTCGGACGTGAGTGCGCGGGTGGAACGGAGCGCGGAGCGCATCGAAAAGGCAGACCTGCTGCCCGGCGCCGACATTTACCGCGCCTATTTTTCCCGCCTCAGCCGCCTGTACGGCAACCGTTATTACCGCAAATTCCTCGACCTCGTTGCCGCGCTCTCCCTCATCGGCAGACCCCTGACCCTCGGGGAACTTGCCTGTCTGACGGGCAACGACGCGCCCAACTTTGCCTTTCTCGGTTTTGTCAATTCCATCCGCCTTTTCCTCTCCACGGTGCGCAGCCGCCGCGGCACCCTCTTCTCCATCGCCCACCTCGAACAGCGACGCGCCATCCGCGCCCTCTTCCGCGAGCGGATCGGCGAATTCATCAACGGTGCGATCGGGCGCATTTACCTGATGACCGCCGACAAGAACTTCACCCTTGCCGACCGCTCGGACGCGGCGTTTTTGTCCCTGACGGGCAGCATTTTTTCTCTCCGCGCCGAAGAGGGAAAAGCCGAAGAAAACCGCGACCTCTTCCTGCGGCTCCTCTCCCTCCCCTTCCGCCCGAGTTGGGTCAAGCCCGCCGACGAGGCGGAAACCGAACTCGACGTGCTCAAAAGCATCTTCGGCTATTACGCGCAAAACGCGGACATGCCCCTGTCCGATGAGCAATTCGAGCGCATCGCGCTCTTCATCACCGTCATGGGACTGGACAACTATCTTTTGAGCCGTTTTGAACAGTGCGAATATTACCTCTGCCGCGCCGAGGAGATGTACAAGACGCATTACGGCGAACTCTCCGATCGGGGGAAATATAACTACACCAACTGCCTCGGGTACCTTGCGACCTACCTCGGGCGGGTGGAACGCAACGAAGAGGCGCTCGATCGCTATCTCACTTCCATTCAGGTTACCAAAGAACTGCACGAAAACGGCAGCGGGCTGGTGAACGACGTGTTCTGGTGGTCCGAGATCATCTGCCTTTCCAACGTACACGCCTATTGCGGCAAGTTCAAGGAACAATACCGCCTGGCGGAAGAAGCCCTCCGCGGGCTGGAAGGACTGCCCGAACCGCTGCATGACAACGTGTGGCGCAAGAGCGTGCCCTTTGCCCGCCTTGCCCTTGGCAACGCCTGTAAGGGGGAAAACAGACGGGAAGAGGCGCTCGAACACTACCGCCGCGCCAAAGAACTCTACCTCGCCTGCGTGGACGACGGCGTTCCCTTCTTTATCCCCGACGCCGTTCTCTGTTTTACGTCGCGCATCGGGCTGCTGGCGGGCAGCGACAACGCCGCCGCCCTCGCCGAAATACAGGCGCTGGAAGCCTTTATCCGCCGCACCGAGAACGAGGGGCTTTTGGACAACAACGACTGCCGCCTGCGCGTGTTTGAAACGGAACTGAATGCCTATCAAGCGATGGGCATGCCCGAAAAAGCCGCCAAAACCGTGCAGGACGCCCTGCGCTTTATCGGCGAACGCCTTTCGGACGAGGAACGCGCACAGGAAGCCTTTGCGCGTTACGTCGCCCTGTTCCGCAGCGCCGCCTGACGGCGCCATATGACGCCCCGACCATGCCCGCTTTTTCCCCTTTTTTCAGCCGCCGCGCCTGTTTTTTGACGCCGCGCCCGACGGTATCATGCCCCATCATTCCCCGACACGCAAAAACATGCCCGCCGAAAGGCGGGCATGTTCTGTTTTTTGCTTTGCAATTTGCCTCACGTCCCCTTTCGGGGGAAGCGAAGAGAATGCTTACTTCTTCTTGCTCTTCTTGCGGGAAGCAAGGATGTCGAGGGTAACCGTCCACGCCGTTGTGATGACGAGGAAGGCGCAGCACACCGCAAAGACCACCGTCGTCGCCGTTACCACGTTTTCACGGGTGGTATACCACAGCGGGTCGAAACTGTGCGTTTCGGTGCCGTCGCCCCAGAAGTTCATGGCGTTGCTGTTGGCGACCGTGTAGAGAATGCGGGTCGCGGCTTCCAGCAGACGGTTGTCATATCTGGGATCGACGCCTGCGGAATAACCGCCGTTGCCGTCGCCGTCGAGCAGACAGGCGCCAGCCAGGATGCCGAAGCCGATGTTTTCACCTTCGGAATAGTACCAGTCGGAGAGCGCAAAGCCCGCCATGCCCGCTTCGCCGCGGAGCCATCCGGTCATCAGGTTGTAATTGCTGCCCGTCCAGGCATCACCGAGTTCGTTGAACGCGATCATGACGTTCATCGCGTCGCCGAGATTGAACGCCCACTCGAAGCCGTTGGAAGCGTTCTGGTCGTTGGTGCCGGGCTTGCCGATGCTCTCGACACTCAGCGTCTTTCTCAGGCCCTGCGAGAAGAGACGGTGGAAATCACCTTTCGTCATTTCGCCGAGCAGGGCTTCCCATTTTTCAATGTCCTCTTCGGTCGCGCCGCGGGCGGGATCATATTCCACACCGATGAGTTGATAGAGTTGCAGTTCTTCCGCCGTGCCGAGCATGCCCGAATTCCAGCCGAAGTTGTACGCCGTGGTGTCAAATTCCACATCGTAATACTGCGCATAGGCGTCTATCTCAGCAACGGAAATGGCGTCGTCATGGTCAAAACCGCTCGTCTTGCCGTGAGCATCACCGTAACTGCTTGTTGCACGCTGACCGATGAATCCCTCTCCTTATATATTTTTTCTGCCGAAAAAACCGCCCGCCCCAAAAGATGCCCTGCTCCGATCTGTTTTCGCCAATGTGAAAAAAAAGAACATCTTTTGTGAAAATTGACAGTTCTTTCGACTATAATAAGTATATCATACCCCCCCCCGGTGTCAATTGCAAAAATTACCTAAACATATTGCGTTTGTTGTCTAAATTTACAAGTTACGCCAAATTATGTGCATTTTACGCCGTTTTTTTGTCCTGCACGCACCGTCTTTTTGCCCTGCGCGCGCCCTTATTTTTACCCGCCGCGGCGGACGGAAACGGGGCGGCGGGCGGTTTTATATTGCATTTCGTCCACAAGATTGTCCGCGGGGCAAAAAATATCCCCCTGCAAGGAAGTTGCGAGGGGTAAAACGGGGCAAAAAAATATCCCCCGCGGGGAAGTGCCCGCGGGGGTGTCGGATCGGTTGTTTTACGGCTTACTGTCGGATGGTGATGTCGGTATACCGGGAAACCGTGTTGGAGATGTAGCCGTCGTATTGGTCGGGATCGACGCGGGAGGAGTTGTTTGCATAGGCGCTGTAACCGCTTGAAAGAATGTCGGTCAGTTGCAGGGTTACGCCGGTGTAAGAATAAGATACCCACGTACCCCAGCCGGATCTGCCTGCGGTCGTGCCGATGGCGCCGCCGTCTGCCCAATACGTAGCCTTCCTCCACGAACTGTCGTTGTAATCTGCGCTTTCCCGCGCCGCATGACCCATAAAGTGCCCGCCCGAGAGGGAGATGCTCCCGCCCGTAAGGTTGTTTTTGATGAACAGACCGGAGCCGCCGTCCACGCCGTCGCGGTATTGCCATGCGCCCGCCGCGGAGTAGGAATAACTGCCGCGGAATTCGCCGCCCGTGATGGTGAGTTTGGCGTTCGGGCTGGCGTGCCAGACGGCGTTGCCGTCCGGGCTGTAAAAGGTGCCGCTGCGGATGAGCAGGGTCATGGAAGTGTTCTTTTCCTCTTCGAGCGCGACGCCCACCGCCGTGCCGCCGACGACGACGGAAGCATTGTTCCCGTCCGCCGTGCCGATTTCCACGTCGGCGCCGTCATACACGCTGATGCCCGTCTGCCGCTCGGAGCGGAAACTGCCGCCCGTGATGGTCGTTTTGTCGTTTTCCGCGCTTGCGCTGCCCATGAAGAAAGCACAACTGCCGCTTGCCGAGTCGAAAGTGCCGCCTTCCACCGTGGTCTTGCCGCCGTGCACGCGCAGGCTGTAAGACGCCGCCGCCCCGGCGAGCATGCCGTCGTCCGAATCCGCCTCGTAATTATCGGCGCCGCCGAAGGTGCCGCCCGCGATGGTTACTTCGCCGTCGCGCACATAGATGCCGTTGCCCTGCTTGGCGGTGTAAGTGCCGCTGTAAATGGTCAGGTTGCCGCCGTCCGCCTGCACGGCGTTGCCGCCCGTCTTGCTGCCGCGGTATTGCCAATTGTTGATATCGACGCCCTCGACCGCCTGCATGGGGGTGTCATACGTCTCGTTGCCCGACGCCGTTACGGTGAGGCCGCCCGACCCCGCGGCGGAAGAAGAGCCGAGATAGACTTCGCCCCCCGCGACGTACACGCCGCCGCCGACCTTGTTTTCGATGTTCCCCTTACGCAAGACGACATAGATGTTGCCGCCCGTTTGGTTCTCCACGCGGACGGCGTGGCTGAGGATGACGTAATCGGCATATACCACGTTTTTTTGCACGGCGTTCGCTATGCCCTCGTGGGTAACGTTGAAGGAGCCGTTCGCCTCGAGCGAGCCGCCCTGGATGTATATGCCGTTATAGATTTCCTGATTGGCGGTGCCCGTCGCGCCGGGCGCGGTAACCCATTCTTTGCCGCCGTTGATTGTGCTGGTGATGCTGACCTCGGAGCCCGCCGACGTGGTGAGCTTGCCGCCCGACATGTAGACGGCGGTGCCGTAATACGAGGTGAGCGTGAGCGTACCGCCGACGGTGATGGTGCCGTTGCCGCGGGAAGTGATGCCGAGACCGTAGGTGTCGATGGTCGCGGCGGCGTTCAGGACGATCGAGCCGCCCTCGGTACTGACGGCGGCGCTGGAAAGCGTCGTTTTGTCCTTTCCGCCAATGCCGACTTTGCAATCAAACGTGCCCTGCACTTCCACTTCGCCGCCATAGGTGAGGATGCCCGCCGAATTGGCGCCCTGCACGAAGATGTCGTTCGTGCCCGCAAGGGAGACGTCGCCCCCGTTTGCATAAATACCCCTGCCGTAGGAGTCCGCCATGTACAGGGAAAAGTCCTCTACTTTCACCGTGCCGCTCTCGGCATAGATGCCGTAATTGTCGGTGCAGCCGCTGTCCTTACCGCCTTCCGCAAAGGCGTCTTTCTCGCCGTTGAAGGAGAAGGTCGCGCCCGTGAGGGAGATGCCTTCCTCGGCTACGCCGGAACCCGTTTCCTCTGCCTCGGCATAGACCCCGCGGACATGCGAGCCGGTGATGGTGAAGCCGACGTTCGACGTCTCCAATTTGCCGCCCCGCAGGTGGATGGCGGCGCCGCCGTCCTGCGAAGAAGCCGCGGCGGAGGCGTCCTTTTCAAAGGTGGCGTTGTCGATTTGGATGTATCCGCCCGAAACGCGCACGGTGTCGCCGAGTTCGGAATAGAATTTGCCGCTCTCGAATTGCAGGTATTCCTCGGACGTGTCGGCAGAGTCATAAGAGACGCTCACGCACATGCCCTGCCCGTGCGCGCCGAAGGCGGTCTCGCTGCCCGAAACGGACATGTAGCCCCCTTCGGCATAGACCGAATAGGTGTTCTGTTCACCGAAATAGGTGAGGTAATAGCCCCCGCGGGCATAGAGATTGCCGTCGGTCAGGCGGACGGCGGAAAAGCCATGCGCTTCGCTGTCGCCGACGTGGGTCTGGGAATCGGTCGCCGCGGCTTTCACGCGGTTGTAGCCGTATACGGTGATGCGCACCTGCCCTTCGGGCGGCGTTTCCCCCGCCGACGACGGGGCACCCGCATAGGCATAGGTGCTTTCGTCGGCATAATAACTGTAATAGAAGTCGGCGGAAGCGGGATCGGCGGTGATGGTCGCGCCGAGGACGTTCACATCGTCCACGGTGTAGTAAAGATAGGTATCGCTGACGACGAGACCGCCGTAACCGGGGTTGGTCTGCCCGTCGAAATACATATTGCCGTTGATACGCAGGCGTTCCTTTTCCCCGTCCTGCACGATCTCGGTATAGGGACTGATCACGGGCATGGATGCCGTCTGCGCGGTGTATGACCCGCTGTTTTTGACCTGCACGGAAAGGGACTGCGTGCCGCTCATCGACGCGCCCGCCGCCGTGTGATAGCCGCTGCCGTCCGCCGCGGCATATTCGCTCTTCCTCTGCGCGGCAACGGCGGAAGCGGCGAAAGTCAGTTTGCCGTCGCGCGGACCGCTCTCGAACACGCCGCCCGCCACGGTGAGCGTGCCGCCGTCGATGTTGAGGACGCTGCCGACAGGGTTATAGAACCCGCCGCCGCCCTTTGAGTCGATGACGGTGAGGCGCACGCCTTCGGTTACGTTCAGAAACTGTTCGCGGTCGTTGCGTTGGAGCACGTGCCCGTTCAGATCGATGGTGAGGTCGGAATTGACGTCGGGAGAATCGCCCGTGATGATGAAGGGGTCGGACGCCTCCTCGGAGATCTGCACGTTGGTGTAGCCGTTCTCGACGGCGTTGAAAAATTCGTCCATGTTGCGGATCTCGACCTGGTCGGAGAGGGTGTATTCTATCTGTCCGTCATAGATCCCTTCCGATTCCGCGTCCTTGGAATAGCGCGCGGCGGTCAGGGAGAAGGAAAGCATGGTGATGATGAGCAGGGACAAAAAGACGCTCAATGCGATTTTTTTCTTCATTTCGCCCGTCATGCGCTCACCTCCCCGCCCGCGGGCGCTTCGCCGTTTTGCACGAAGAGCACGGTCAATTGAGAATTGTAGAGCCGCGTGAGCGGTTCATAGAGGGAATAAACCTCCGCCGCGTCGCCGTATGCCGCCTTCAAAGGGTCGTCGGTTACGCCGCGCAGGGATATGTAATATTTATCGGGATCGCCGTCGGGCAGGTTTTCCCAATTGGAACAGACGCCGAAGAGGTCCTGCACCTCACCCATGTCCGAAAATTTCGTCTGTTGCGTGCCGTTGACGTCAAAGGAGACCGCGTGCGCGAAATCGGCGGATTCGTCGTCCATGGGCGCAACGTGGCTGAACGTGAGCACGTTCTCACCCGTGTATACGCCCCCTGCCTCGCCGTAACGCTTTTCCACGCGCACCACCGTGCTGTCGCCCGTCGGGTCGGAAAAGTCCGCGGTGTGATAGGTGCTTGCGTCCACGTTGTAGCGATAGCCCAACACCTGCGCCCCATCCAGCGTGTAGCAGGGCGTGCCCGCCGCGGGCGCGGTGAGCAGTGCTTTATAGGAAGGGGCGCCCGCCGTGCCGTTTTCCTCGAAGGGGATGCCGTCGTTGGAGACGTGCTCGGTGAGCATCAGAAAGAGTTCAAAGGTGCGTTTGGCGGGCGTGCCCGCTTCAAAGACGAGGGAAGGAAGGGTGAGGTCGATGGTGTAATAGAGGATCTCCTTGCGCAGGTCGAAGAAGAGTTGCTCTTCCAGCCCGTTCTCGTCGGTGCCGCGGCGGAAGCCGACCGAATATTCCTGCGTGGAAAGGGCCGAGGAAACGGTGAGTACGGCGCCGCTTTCCGCGCCCGTGGCGACGATGGCGCCCGTGCCGTCGGCGGCAAACGCGCCGCGCAGGGACACTTCTTCATCCGTCGCGCTCCACGCGGCATAGTCCTTGCACCGCGCCGTGTCGATGACGGCGTCCGCCGTGCGGTAAACCCTTTTATCGCTCTGCAATTTGTATTCATAGACGCCCGAAGAGGCGTCCACCTGATAGATGAAATTGCCGAGGACGTATTGCGGGGTTACGGCTTTGCGCGACACGCTGCCCGTTTCAAAGGAAACTTCACGCACCTGCAAGGCGAGTTGGTCGGCGAGTTTGGCGGGGATGCGCAGGCGTATGGAAGCGCGCAGGGGCACGCCGCTCACGCGGGAGGACGTGTGGTTCTGCACGGAAAAACGCACGCTGCGCGCCGTGCGGGCGTCGGAAACGCTGCCGGTGTGCGAATAGTCGGCGTTGTTGAAGTCGGTCGAAGAGATGTTTTCGATCGTGTAGGAAGCGACGAAGGGCGAAAGAGAAGTTGAAACGTCGCCGCTGACCTGCGTGGTGTAACGCGAAAAGGTAACGCCCGTGAACAGCACCGCCACGGCGAGCAGCCAGCAAAGATAAGATACGACGGGTATCTCCCTTAATTTTCGGTTTTTTCTCTCGGTCTCCCGATTTCTCATTCTCTGTGCTCCTTACCGAAAAATAAACAAAGCCTTTCCGAATCAGAATCAAATAAAGTGAATATTTTCAAAAAACTGCCGCAGAGCAAAGACCGCTTGCAGGCGGGCATGCCCCCGTCTTTCGGCTCAATCTTCCTCCGGTTCGCCCTTCTCCCTTTTTTGCAGGAAGGAAGAGAGAAGATCGGAGATCAGCCAAAGCACGATCCCCCCGCCGACGACGGCAAAGAAGCCCGCGGGGCTCTGCAAGAACTGCACCGCGCTGCCCATGCCGGGCAGGACGAGGACGACTTCGCCCACGATCGAAGAGAGGGGCACGCTTTCGGGGTCGGGCGCGTTGTTGGCGTCGCCCTGCGTGGTGTAGAATCCCTCCCCCGCGAGGATGATGCGGTGGGTTACATAGGTTTCGCCGTCGCGGAAGGTGATGACGTCGCCGACGGCATAGTCCTCCGTCTTTTGCGTAACGACGAAATCCCCCACGGATATGGCGGGTTCCATGCTGCCCGAAATGACCGCCGCGCCCGAAAAGCCGAAGAAGGTCGGATTGTCGCCGAACGCGCCCGCGCGCGCGGCGAGCGCCCACACGTTATAGACGACGAGGAACGCCGCAATGACGCCGATGAGGCTTTTGAAGATGATTTTCAGAATGTGCATAGCCTTGCGCATTTTTTTCTGCCTTCCCGTCTTTGCCGCCGATTACGGGCACGCGATAAAAGCCGAAAAGCGTGGCGGCATGCCCGAAAAAACAGCCATTTTTCTTATGCGTTTCAGTGTTCGGTCTGGTGGGGTGCGACGAAGGCGGAGAAGGAGATGAACAAGGTATAGTCCCCTTCGTTTTCGCCCGCCGCGGTGTCCGCGGGGTCGTTGTCCCGCCAGAGCCACTGCAATTCAAAGACCGTGGAGGAGCGCGCTTCGAGCGTCATCCCGTCCACGCCGAGTTCTTCGCAGGGGACATAGCCGCCCGCGCCCGCTATATACGACCCGTCGCGCACCAGGCGGTAAACGAGCTCGATGCCGTAAGGGTTCTTTTCGGAAAAGTCCAAAGAAAACTCCACGGTGTCGTCGTTTTGGTTTTCAATGGTGAAGCGGTATGACCCGTCCTGCCCCGGCGCGATGACGGCGTCGCCGAAACGCTCGTTGAAGAACACGTCGAGATTTTCCGTTTCGTCCCACGCCGTTCCGTCCGCATCCGCCGCAAAGATGACGGGGGCATACCGCCCCGACGAATGGATGAAGAAGGCGGAGAGCGCCACCGAAGCCAGCGTGGCAAGCAGCAGAATGAGCAGGACGAGGAAGAGCGCCAGCCACCGAAAACGGCGGATGGTGCCCACATAGGCGTTGGAGAGGGTGAAGATGTTGTCGTTCTTGTCGACGTATGCCGCCCGCTGCGCTCCCTGCACGAGAAAGACCTGGGCGCCCGTCTTGCAGAACGTGCCCTTTCGGTTGCCGTCCTGCGTGAAAAGTTCGCTGTCCCGGATCTTGCCGATGCGCTTGCCGTGGCGGTTGACGACCTTGCCGCGCACGGGAAGACGGATGTCCGTCCCTGCGGGCAGAAGAGGCTTGGGCGTCCCCTGTGTCCCCTGCCTGCCCTGCGCAATTTTTTCCGCCGCGGGCAACGGCTTTGCCGCGGGCGCGGGCACCGTTTTTTGTACGGGCGTCGGCGCGGGGACGGGTTTTTCCGCCTGCGCGGGCTGCCGCGGCGGCGAAGGCTGCACGGGCACAAACGCGGGCACGGGCGGCGGAGGCGGCGCGGGTTGCAGCCCCTTGCCGCGCACCCCGACGGCAACGCCGCTTTCGGATGTGCTCAGGTCGATGGCGACTGCGCCGGGAAAGTTGCCCGTAACGTCGAGGGCAACGCCGTTTGCGCGTATGGAAGTCGGCACCGCGGGAGAAGAGGGTGCGGAACTGCCGCTATTTTGTTTTTTCTCATTCTCTGTCATGTCTTCTCTCCACTTTCCGTTATTTTCAAAGTTAAAAACAATTTTCGATTGGTCATCGTTTGGCGGTGCGCGCATTTTTGAAACGGCACCGAACCGACGTGCTTTCCCGTGCGGGCGCAAGCGTGCGCCGCAGGGCATTTTTTATGCCGAAAAGCCGCCTTTTTTTCTTATCCCTATTTTTTCTCCGTGATAAAAATCATCCGTTCCAATGCCGCGCAAAGCGCCCCGTGCAAAAATTTGCCGCGGCGCTCCGCGCGGCGGAACGAATGCGGAAGAACGCAAAAAAATCGCGCTCCCGCCGCCGAATCCGCCCCGCACCTCGCCCACACCATCGGAACGAGGCGTTTTCGATCATGCTTGATTTATGCGGGCATGCCCGCCTGCTTTTTGCCGTTCGGCGTTAAAGGATCTGTCAGTCTCCCGACACCAGACCGCCGGAAGCGGTCGAAGCCTGCACCGCGGTATAGGTGATGCTGAACGCAACGCTCGTAACGTTTTTGCCGACCCACGTGTCGATGGCGTCCGCCACCGCTTCGCCGTTGCTGTCATAAGACGTCCACGTAACGATAGCATAAACATCATACGAACCTTTCGCACTCACTTTGATGTCAGACACAGGCGAACCTTGCTGATCGCACAAAGTGATGGAAAACAACTGTCCCGCCTGCCATTCGCTGGCGCCGTCGCCGGTCAATTCACCGCCGTTGTCGCCATAGCCCGTGGTGCCGAACTGAGCCTTCTCCTGCAACGTGAACGTTTCGGTGTCGCCGACCGCAAACGTAACGTCCGCATCGACATCGCCGCCGTTCTTCAACGTCGCAACTTTAACGACTTGGGACATATTCGTCCTGTTGCTGCCGCTCTTCCATGCAGCCATGGAAGGGGAAAGCGCTTCCATGGAAATGCTGACTTCCGCATCTTCCGTCTCACCGAAGGAAATATCCCACTTTGCCACCGCCGTGGTTGCTTTGCCCGTGCCGCCGCTGGTGTAGCGGGCGAACGTGGTGCCGAGGAAGCAGCAACTGAGGAGCGTGAGCGCCACGAGGACCAGGAACAATTTGGATGCAATACCCTTTTTCTTAGTCATTTTCATTCTCCTGTTCAAAATTTTATTTTTTTATGTAATCGCGGCGAAAGGTGTGGCTTCCGCCGTCTTTACCCTTTGGATGTCTTTTGCGCGGCAAGGGGGTCATGCCCCGTCCGTTTTATCGCCGTTATCGCCGTGCGTGCCCTGCCCCTTGTCGCCTGCCGCACTTTCCGAGGAAGGCGGTGTTTCCCGTTCCCCCACGAGGGCGCGCAGGCGGGCAAGTTCTTCTTCCTTCTCCCGCAGTTCCCGCTGCATCGTTTCGCCCTCTTCCGCCGCGGCGGCGCGCTCTTCGGCACGCACTTTGCGGTTATAGAGGTAGGTACGGATGAGATCGAAGGCGATGAAGGCGACGACGGGAATGCCCACAAAGACCAGAACGCCCGCGGGAGTTTGCAGGAACATGGCAAAGCCGCCCAGCCCCTCCACGTGCCCCACGCACTCGCCCACGACGCTTTCGGGCAGGAGCAGACCGGGGTCGACAAAGTCGTTGAAGTCCCCCTTGGTAACGTAGCCCGCGACCGTTCCCGCTTCGTCAAGACTGACCGACAGAATGCGGTGGGTTACATAGGTTTCGCCGTCGCGGAAGGTGATGACGTCGCCCGCTTCCAGACTCTCCTTTTCCTCTTCGCTTAAAATTTTCACGAAGATGAGGGCGCCTTCGCCGAAACTGTCCTCTTCTTCCCCCGTCATGGAGGGCGAGACCACGGCGAGCGGCGCAATGCCGAACACGTCGGGCGGCACGGAAGGATTCACGCTGCCTTTGACGATGAGGATGACGTTGACGACGAGAATGGGCAAAAGCAGAGCCGAAAGTACGATGAGTACGACCAGCCCCGCCAATTCCGCTTTGCTTCTTTTGATTTTCATGTTTTCTTTTTTTTCCCGCTCCTTCCTTTTGATTCCTTGGCTCCCGTCCTCGGCTCCCGCGCAAGTGAAAACGCGCACGCGCGGACAAGGCGACCTTAAACGCGCACGCGCGGACGGACAAATCCGCCGTATAAAGACTGCTTTCAAGCGTATTATATCACACCCCCCCCCCGTCCTGTCAATACTTTTCCCTAACTTTTTGTAGAATTATTTGTAATGAAAACTTCTTACAGTTTCACTCAAAATTCTGACGCTTTCACGAGCGAAAACTATCTTTTGTTTCAAAAATTTATCATTTCCGAAGGCAAAAAGCGCAAAAAATTCTTTGCCGCCCGCCGCGGCGGAAGGACAACCACTCCCATTATATTCTCCGCCCGACCCGCTTTATCCCCCTTCTTTTTCGCATTTTTCGTCGAAAAAGAAAACCTGCGGCGGATGAAAACATCCGCCGCAGGCCGTTCAAAAAGGTAAGAGGCTTAAAAGAGGCAAGTGCTCAGTCGGAAATTTCGGCATTGATCCAAAGTTGCGCGTTCTGCACGGCTTCTTCCAACGTGATGAGCAGCATGACGTTGTCGTTGTGGTAAGCAAAGGTAAATTCGATCGTTTTCTCTTCGCCCGCGGCAATCGTGATGTTCCCGATCGGCGGCACATTAGCGTCAATGGTTGTGCCCGAATTGACCTGACATGCCGTGAAGGAAACATCGGTATCGCCGACGTTTTTGAGCGTGTATTTGATGGTGCGCTCGTTTGCGGGACGCACCGTGCAGGTGCGCATGATGCGGAAATGTTCATTCGCATCGCCGCTGAACGAATACACCGTGCCGACGCGTTCGCCGTTGAGCACGTACCGCCCCGTGATGGAAGCGGAATCCACCGTGATATGGGAAATGAAACTCTGTGCATAGGGATTGTCCTGTCCGTCCACATAGACATTGCGGTTCTCGGAAAGGTCAAGTTCGCCGCCGCCGTATTGCGTGCCATATTTCCAGCCGAGCACGATGTACGGCTCTATCGTAACGTCGCAGCCCGGCATGACGAACTGTCTGCTCGGCAAGCCGCTCCGATCGGGAATGGTGGAGACATAGCGCTCCCCGTCCGCCTCGGTTACGATCCAGCCCGCAAGGGCGTGCTTTCCGTCCGCCGCCGCGCCCGTCAGCACCGTTTCGGGCAACAGATCCCCTTCGGCAAGTTGCGCCGTTTTTTCTCCGCCCGCAAACGCGGCGTCGCCTTCGATCGTTACGGCGTAACGCACCACGGGCACGGTAACGCTCGCCCCCGATTCCTTTTCGCCCGCCGTGTTTTCAAAACAAGGCGTGATCACATAGGAATTTTTCGGGCTGTATTCGATTTCCGTTACCACCATGCCCGTAACGACGTTGTTTTGGAAGATCTCTTCCATCGTCTGCGTAGCGGTGCCGCCCGCCTCGTCCGTCCGGAACGTGATGCCCGTATAGTATGTATCGCTCATGTATTCGACGGCGTCGCCGCCGTTCACGGACACCGTGTAACCCACCTGCGCATAGCCTGCGTCCACGTCCTCGATGTTGGTCGCCAAAAGCAGATAATCTTTGCCGAGCGCGACCATGCCCTTGGTCTGCATGGTATAGGTTGCCGCGGGTTCTTCCGCCGCGGGCGCGTCCGTCCCGGGCGAAGTTTCCGCTTCCTCCGCAAACGCCGTGAACGTGCTGCCGTACACCCCGTTGAAGGGGGAAGTGCCCTTTCCCGCCATGCCGCTCAACGCGGAGGCGACGGGAACGGCGACTGCCGCGCAGAGCGCCGCAGCCAATGCCCATGCTATCTTTTTACTCGTTTTCTGTTTCATCTTTTTCTCTCCTTATTCTTTTTTTTCAATGTTGTTGCTCATAGTTGCCGCCGTTGACAAGTCCGCCCGCACCGTCCCCCGTTTCATCTTCCGACGGCACACCGTCGCCGGAAGATGGTTCGGAGAAGGTCTGCGAGAACGACGAGGAGCCGTCCGCAGGCGGAGTGTGTGCGCAGGAGCAGAGCATGCCTGCCGCCGCAAGCGCGGCGGCAAACAGCAGTGCGAGAAGAGCGCCCTTGGAAGATTTTTTCATGCCTGTCCGTCGCCTTCCAGCGTTACCCAATAGCCTTTTTCGTCGTAATATCCGTTCGTTCCGCTGTACTCGGTCGAAGTGGTGATGACGTCCGCGAAGGCTTTCACTTCCATTTCGCAAGGCTCAAACTGTTTCTTTTCCATTTTTTGTTCCTCCTGATTCAGATATTATTTTTCGGACATGCTCAATCGGAAATTTCCCCGCTGAGCCACAACTGCGCGTTTGTCGCCGCCGCATCGAGCCGGATGAGCAGCATGACATTCTCGTTGTTGTAAGCAAAGGTAAATTCGATCGTCCTCTCTTCGCCCGCGGCAATCGTGATGTTCCCGCTCGTCGGCACACCGTCAATGTTCGTGCCCGAATTGACCTGATATGCCGTGAAGGAAACATCGGTATCGCCGACGTTTTTGAGCGTGTATCTGACGGTACGCTCGTTTTCGGGACGCACCGTGCAGGCACGCACGATGCGGAAATGTTCATTCGCGTCGCCGCTGAACGAATACACCGTGCCGACGCGTTCGCCGTTGAGCACGTACCGCCCCGTGATGGAAGCGGAATCCACCGTGATGTTGGAGATGAAACTCTGTGCATAGGGATTGACCTGTCCGTCCACATAGACATTGCGGTTCTCGGAGAAGTCGAGCACGCCGCCGCCGTATTGCGTGCCGTATTTCCAGCCGAGCACGACATACGGCGTTACGGTAACATCCGCCTGCGGCATGACGAAATCATCCGTCTTGACATAGGAGATCTTTCCGCCCTCGTTGACGATCCAGCCGAGGTGTTTCTTGCCCGTTTCCGCATTTTCGCCTGTCAGTTCCACCGCGGGCATGGGGGTGCCCGGCATGACCTTCGTCTCCGTGTTGCCGTCCGTAAATTGAGCGCCGCCCGTGATGGTTACGTGATACCCTTCACCCTCTTTGAACACGCTCACGGGAAGTTGCAGCGATTTGGTTACGCCGCCGTGGGTGTAGGACAGGGTAACGTGCTTCGTATCGAGCGTGAGCCGTTCGGGAGAGACGGTGTAATCCCCGGGGGTGAGCGTGATCGACGCGCCGTCCGAAAACTCCGCCCTGACGGTCAGACCGCTCGGGTCGAAGGTGTCGTTTTCCGTATAGACGGACGTGTATTTCCCTTCATACGTCAGAGATGTCAGCACGGAATCCTCATCGGGCTGAATGTCGTATGCGCCGCGGATGATATACTGCGCGCTTGCAAGTTTCAGATCCTTGGTCTGCGACGTAAATTCATAATAGGTCAGCAAATTGCCGTTCTGGAAGGAGAAGGACAGGACAAAGCGCGTAAACTCTCCGGGTTCGAGCGTGATGCTCTTGTGCGGATTGCCCTCCGCTTTGGGCGCCGAGGAAACCGAAGTCTGCCAGATGTCGAAGGACACCGTTTCGCTGCCCATGTTCTGATAGACATACACGAGGGACTTGACGCCGTTTTCCATGTAATCGCAGGCGTTCATGGTTACGAACGACCAGCCCTGTCCGACCGTGCCCGACCAATTGTACACCGCGCCGGGCGCCCCTGCGCCGTTGCCGATCATTGCTTCTTTGGTCATGCCGTCGCGCAGTTTCACCATGTCGAATCCGCTGCCGAGTTCCACGCGGATGGGCGTAAGCGTATCCCTCGACGCCGGCAGCAGGCAGACCTGCTGCAATTCGTCCGAGACCGCCGCGGCATAACTGCCGTCATCGACGATCGGGATGAGTTCGACGTCGTAATCGGGCATGACGAATCCGTCGCTGTCGTAGACTTTCGTCCAATCCTCCGCTTCATAGAAGCCGAGCAGTTCGGCGCCCGCAGGCAGGGAAAGCGCCGTTTCGGGCAGGAGCGAGAATACGGTGAGTTGCGCCGTTTTTTCGCCGCCCGCGAAGGTAACATAGTCTCCGCCGAGGGTCAGCGTGTGCGCCGCCGCCGATTTCGAGCCGACTTCAAACGAAGTGATGCCGAGGCGCACGGAGACGGACTCGCCCGTGCGGACCGCCTTGTAAACGCCGCTTGCCACGCCGTCGAAGATGGAAGGCAGGTCATAGACCGCACTGCCGTGCGCGTCGGAGACGGTCAGCATGCCCGCCTCTTCGTCGGTCGGCGGGGCGGTGAGGGCGATGCCGGAACTCTCCCACGCATAGCCCGAAAACTCCGTGAGCGCCGCGGAAGTTTGCAGATCCACGCTGTCAAACAGGAACGCCTTTTCTTCCGCTTCAAACACGACGGTGTTTGCACCGGGCTCTATGTCGATGACGAGCCCGACCTCCGCCATGCTCCCCGCCGCTGCCGCCGCGGGAACGACGGCGTCTTCCATGTTGCGCGGCGCCTTGCCGTTGGCGCGCACCGTATACCCTTCGGCAAACGGCGTTTCCGCGGCCATGGTGCCCACGCGCACCGCCATGGTGATGCGTGCTTTCTTATCGGAATTGAAGGAAAGGGTCAGCGTGTTTTTCGCTTTGTCCGCGGGAACGGCAAGGTTGCCGAGCGCTATGCCGCCGCTGTACATACCCACACGGAATGCCGTCGCGGTGCAGGCATGCCCCGTGTCTTTGCCGTCTTGATAGATGCTGCCCGAGAAGGCAAGTTCTTCCGCCTCGAAGACGTTGCTCTTCACGCCGGCGCCGCCGTTCTGTTCGTAGACCCTGCCCGCGTTATAGGCGGTCAGGCTTTCGATGAGCGCGTGATTGGACCCGACGGCGGAAGCCGCCACGACCATCTCCGCGATCAGCACCGCCGCCAGCGCAAGGCTGATGACCGCGCGTATGATCCAGACATACGGGGGTTCTTTTCTCGCCATATAGGCGTCCATGGAGACGGAAGGTCTTTGCCTGCCGCCCGTCTGTTCCTGCCGCTTTTGCGCGGGAAGGTCCTTTTTTACCTCGCCGGAAGAGGGAGGAACGCTCCCGCCGCCCGAAGAAGTCGGTCTGCCGCCGTCCTTGCGCAGCCGCCCGGTTGCGGCGTCCACCGCCCACGGGAAGGCATAGACCGTGATGAGCAGTGCGGCGCTCGCCACCAGGAGCGTGGCCGACATCTGCGTGCCCATTTTCAGCCAATACTGCCAATCGGGGGTGAGGGAAACCACGCGGGTGGAGGAAGTTACGCCGTTCATTGCCGCGCTGTGCACGACGGTGTAGAGGATCCTGTGCACGCTCTCACGCATTGCCCATGCCAACGCGCCGTGCCCCTTTTCGTATCTTGCATAGGCGTTCATCTGGCTGTAATCGCGGTCGGGAAGGTCGACGCCGTAGAGGTGCGCCACGGGCATGACCTGACTTTGCGCGTTGTGCATGTAGTCGGTTACGGCAAAGCCTTTCATGCCGAATTCGCCGCGGAGAAGGTCGTCAACGAAGCCCGTAAAGATGTTGTTGGTCGGACCGACTTTATTGAGCCCCGTCATGATGTTGCGGGTGCCGCCCTCTTCGATGCAGATCTCAAAGGGACGCAGGTAGATCTCGCGGATGGACTGTTCGTTCGCCCATGTGGAGATCGTGCGCCGCCCCGCTTCCTGATCGTTGAGCAGAGGGTGTTTGAGATAGACATAGATCCCCTTGCTCTGCACGGCTTCGGAGAGTGCGGAACAGATCTTGCCCGCCAGCATGGAGTCTTCGCTGAAATATTCAAAGTTGCGCCCGGCATAGGGAGAACGGTGCATGTTCAGCCCCGGTCCGTATAGCCCGGCATAGCCCGCCCAGAGCGCGTCTTCGCCCCACGCTTTGCCGTAGCGCTCCATCAGTTCGGTGTTGAACGTGGCGGCGGCAATGCCGTTGCAGGGATAGGCGCTCGGGGATTTACCCTTGTCGGGGTCGTTGTTCTGAACGGCAAAACCGCGGTTGTTGCCCTCGTTGTTGTTGAAGGTCTGGTTGACCCCCACGGCGCCGTTGTGATCGATCGTGCGCATTTTGGCGATGGAATCGATGGCGCTCGTCATGCGTTCGCCGCAGGAGAGAAGCCCCACCGTGTCCTCCCACGAAAGTTGGTCCAGAAGATCGTCCCACATCGGGTCGTCATACGGGATCTCTTCTTCGTTTTCGGGATCATCGCCCCCGCCGTCGCGGACGCGCATGTCGATGAGCATATACGACGTTTCCGTCGATCGGTACGTCGGATAGGCAACGTCGTCGGCGGGCGCTTCCTGGTATTCCTCTTCCCGCAGGTCGCTTTCGAGTTCGGCGTTGAGCGTCAGCCTGACCTGGTTGGAAAGGACGGCGTTATTATCGCCGATGCCGTAAGTTACCGTGCCGTTCCAATCCTTGCGGGTAACGTATGCCACGCTGTTTTCGCCCTTGTATTCATAGCGGTTCATGTCCGCATAGTCAAAGCGGTTGACGATGTCCGCGCCCGTGTCCGCGACGGAATATTTCTCCGCGTCCACGCCGTCGGAATCAAAAGAGAAGCCATCCATGCCCGCGGCGAACGTGATTTTCTCGGTCATCAGGGCATTGCCTTCCGCCGTCATTTTTCCGTCCGTCGTCTCGGGCGTATAGCCCTTGGCGGCGAGGATGTTGTTCGCCGCCTCGTGGGCGTCGCGCGCGGCGGTCAGGAAATGATCGCCCGCTTCGGCGATGTACGTTCCCTTGCCGTTGGAATCATAAGAAGCGAGATATTCGCCCGGAACGGTGATCGTTACCGTCTCGCTGCCCTTGCCGCCCGCTGCGAGCAGGTCGGTCTTGGCAAAGCCGACCAGTTCGACGGCGGGTTTCTCCACGCCGTATGTTTCATCGTAAGCCGTGTACGGCTTCTGTGCATAGACCTGCACGACTTCCTTGCCGTCCGTCCCGCCCGTGTTCGTAACCTTCACGCTGATCGTATACACGTCCGTTTCGGCGTCGTAAACGCAGTCAAAATCCGACCATGCGAACGTCGAATAGCCCGTTCCGTAGCCGAAGGGATAGGCAACGACGTCCGAATAGATATAATCGCCCGTCTTTTCCCGTCCCGTTACATAATCTTCATAGCGCGTTTCGGTGTAACGGTAACCGACGTATACGCCCTCCTGATAGACGACGTATCCGACGCGGTAGGTCGTGCCGTAATCGTAGATGGCGAGCCCCGAGGGATCGCCGCCGTCCGCCATTTTGCCCCCGAAGGTATAGTCGCCGAAGTTGGCGTTGACGGGGTTATAGCGGTGCTGCATCCAGAAGGTGTCCGAAAGCCGCCCCGAAGGGTTGACGTTGCCGACGAGGATGTCCCCCACCGCGCGCGAACCCGTCGAACCGAGCGTGCCGCACCAGAGGATGGAATCTATGCCGAACTCCTCGCTGTCGGCAAAGTCGAGTTCCACCTGATTGGAGGTGTTCAAAACGACGACGATCTTGTCAAACGCCGAGCCTTTCAGTTTTTTGAGATTGGCAAGGACGTCCCGCTCCTGCGGGGAGAGGGCAAGGTAGTTGCCGTTCGTCATGTCGTTATTGTCGCCCGAATTCAGGTGCACGTCGCCGTCCTCCGCGCCCACGCGGGTTACGATGAAGACCGCGGCATCCGCGGCGGCGTTCTTTGCCTCGGGCAGGACGCTCCACGGCGCTTCGCCGATCGTGCTGCGCGCACCGATGCCCGAACCCATCTTCCTGCCGTATTCGGGATGCGAAGCGTACCAATTCCAAAGTTCGTCGTTGACGTCCAGCCCGACGGACGGGTCTTCAAACGCCGTCTTGAAATCGACGTAACTTGCCCCCGTACTGCTCGAACCGCCGCCGCCCACGACGATGTTCACCGAACCCGCCCCGAACAGGCTGATCTTGCTGCCGGAAGCAAGCGGCAGAGCGCCCGCTTCGTTTTTGAGCAGCACGGCGCCTTCCGCGACCGTCTCCTCACACAATGCCTCTCCGTTGGCGATGACTTCCGCCACGGAGTTAAATTCCGTTTTGAAATAGGTGCTGTCCCGCTCTTCGCCGTCCTCTTCTTCATAGACGATCTGCGTCTGTGCATTCAGAAAGCCGTTGACGGCGGATTGATTTTCCATCACGATCGAACCGACGGTCAGGAGCAATGCGGTGGACAGCGCAAAGATAACGGTGAATATCTTAAAGATGACCGCAACATTGGCTTTTTTCATCTTTCCCCTCCTTTCATCGCCGAGCCCGCTTTGCGGACGGCGCTTGATTTCTTTTTTGCAACGGGTCTGCACTGCCGCATGAACACGCCCGCAATTCCAAGTCCCACGCAGACGATCTCCGCCAAAAGACAGAAAACGAACGCGGGATCAAGTTCCGCCATGGACGCCGCATTGACGCCGCCGTAAAACACCTCGGTGAGATACATGTATATCCCGTCGATGTAAAGACACATGGCGACGAGATCGAATATGCCCGCCGCCGCGGGTGCGAACGGCGCGGAAATATCGAACGCCGACAGCAGCAGAAACGCCGCGAAAGCAAAAAGCAGCATGGCAAACGAGAGCCAACTCATATAGTTGGAGCCTGCGTATGCCGCGGCATAGACCACGGCGGTAATCAGGGAAAGCACCGCCCCGAAAAGCGACAGCCAATATCCGACGGTCTTTTTCCGTAAAAAATTTTTTACGCCCCTCATAAGATCCTCCTTCTGTTTCTTATTTTCGGCATATGCCTGAACGGTTAACCGAGAACAGCATAACACAGCGAAAAACTTTTTTCAATAGAGGTGTCCTAACTCGTGCCGAGGCTGGCGTAACTTAAAAAAAGCAAAAGAAAAGGGACAGAAAAAACAACGTTCTTCCGTCCGATTGTGTTTTTTATCCTTTTCGCCGCCGCACCCCGCTTTATCGGGCGGGATCTTTTGCGGTTTTGCCCGCAGGCGCCGCCTTTTTGTCCTTCTCCCGTACCGGGAAGATGAAATCCAGGCAGAACCTTCCGTTCTGTGCGGAGATGCTCATATGTCCGCCGTACTGCGCGGCGATATAATTCATGCTCTTGATCCCGAACCCGTGCTGCGCCTTGTCCTTGTCGGTTACGGGAAAACCGTCCTTCATGACGAGATTGCCCGCATAGAAATTTTCTATATGCACGGACAGGATGCCGCCCACCGAACGCATGTCCATCACGATGCTGCGCCGGCTCTCGTCCTCGATCTTCCCCGCGCTCTCGATCGCGTTGGACAACGCGTTGCCGAACAGGGCATAGATGTCGCACTTATCCATGAACGACAAATCTTCCCCGTTGCAGGTGCACGTCAGCGATATGCCGTTTTTCTCGCATTGCAGGCTTTTTTCCGTCAGTATCACGTCGAGCACGTCGTTGCCGGTGCGCACGATGGCGCCGCAGATCATGATGGCGTCTTCGATCTTGGCGATGCGCTCTTCCGACCAGCCTTCGCGCAGTTGCGAAAGTTGGTGTTTGAGATCGTGATATTTCATATCGATGAGTTCCACTTTTTCCTTGGAGAGTTTATACTGTTCGCGTTCGCGCTTCAATATCTCCTCGGTGATGACGAGGTCATTGCGGATGCGGTCCATCTTGTTGATGCCCGAAAGGACGACAAGCACGAGGACGCAGCATACGACGCCGTAGATCGTTTCGACCACGAACGATATCACGCCGCGCGCGCCGTTGTCCACGGTGAAGCGCGACAGCAAAACGCAGATGAAGATCACGGCGAAGGAGAGCAGGACCTTTTTATACACTTCCTGCCGGTCGTCGGGCTGCGTCCGGTTGCGCACGAACAAAAGCCATACGAGCGCAAACGTGCAAACGCATACCCCCGCCTCGATCAGCCAATAGGCGGGTCCCTCCGTTCCGACCGTGAAAAAGCCGATCAGCGAGGCTATGTTTTTTGCCATGTGCTGCGTTGCATACGCCCCCGAACAGTAGAACATGATCAGCCATATCGAAGCGTCAAAGCAGAATTTCATGCCGCCGATCGTCAGCACGAATGCAAAAATATACAAAAACAGTTTGAACAGGGAGTTCTCCCAATTGTCCGTTTCGGAATAGGAGAACAATATATCCGTGGACCTGTAAAACAGGGCGATGACGATGAAGATCGCCTCGACGCAGATGACGAACGAGCCGAAGAGCCGCAGCGGAAACAGACTTTTTTTGGACAAACGCGAGGCAAATATGTATTCCGCGATCATCAGTTCCGCGATCATGAGGACGAGGGACACAGAGGTTTCTAACATGATCCGCCTCCGAGGTACTTTGCGAACTCGCCGAGAAATTCCTGTTTTTTGCTCTGGGATATTTTGAGTTTGTCCCCGCCCGCCGTGATCCAATCGCCCCTGAAATCGCTGATGTGTTTCATGTTGACGAGATAACAGGCGTTGCACCTGCCGAAATGGTAGCCGGAAAGCAGTTTTTCCGCCTCGCCCATCGTCCCGCGGACGACATATTCCCCGTCCGACATATGATAGGTGAGATAGTGATTGCGCACTTCGACGTATACGATCTCACGGACGAACACGCGCTTTTTGCCGCCGACCACGTTCAGCGTTACCATCGCCTCGTCGGAAACCTTTCTGACCATGTTGAGGATGCGGTCGAATTTGATGACGAAACTTCCCTCGTTGATGGGCTTTACGATGAAATCGAACGCCTGCACCGTATATCCCTCTATCGCAAACTGCATCATTTTCGTAACGAACACGATGACGACTTTGTTGTCGCGTTCGCGGATGAAGCGCGCCGCTTCCATGCCGTTCATGCCCGGCATGTCGATGTCGAAAAAGACGATATCCGTATCCGCGTGATAACCCTCGCAAAATGCCTCCGCGCTCGTGTAAGTCTTTATCTCGCACGTATCCCGGCTCCCTGCGAAGTATTTTTCGACCATATATCTGAGGTGTTCCCGTTCCCGCGGTTCGTCGTCTATGATCGCTATATCGAATTTCATTGCCTTTCTCCCCCTGTGCAAAAAATTTACACCGCGCACCTTCCGGAATGCAAGGATCCATGATTTATTGTTATTATATATCGCCGCCCTTCTTTTGTCAAGATACTTTTTCGGGGTAAAATTCATCCCCCCTTGCGGATTTCGACCGAACGTTCCGTAAATTTTTGAGCACGATGCGCGGAAAAACGCGGCAATTTTCCGTTCTCCCTTTCGACAGAAAACGGCGTTTCGGGAAAAAATACGTCCTTTTACGACGGCGGGAAAACTGTATAGTAGAATACGTTATGAATATCCTTCTTTTTTCCTTTCATTGCCTGCTCAGCGCAACGCAGGCATGGGGCGGCGTTGCCGTCTGTATTCTGTTTCTACTCTGTTTCGTCGTCGTGCACGCCGTCAAACTGTCCTGCAAGGGGCTGGCGATCTACAAAGAAGAGCAAAGCAAACAGCCAAACGAGGAAAGCCAAAACCGACAAGGCGGGAAAGAAGGAGACGCCCCGCGGCAAAAACCGCGGCAAAGCGCTCCCGCGCCCGTCTATTACCTGGTCGAAAAAAAGCGGGTCAAAAAAAAGCCGTCTGCCTACGACGAGCCGCGCCGCATCCGCTTTGAAGAGGAAGAGCGGTGAAAAAAACAAAAAAGCGGGTTTTTGCCCGCTTTTTTCAATTTTGGGTTTCGTGGATAAAAATGCGCCCCTCCGCCCCGAGCAGAAAGGTTGCAGATTGCGTCCTTTCAAATGCGAGGGCGAGGGAGTTTACAAAGACGTAAATGACCGAAGCCCGAGACAGGAAAAAGGGCGCAAGATGCGCCCTTATCCTCGGTTTGGTCGAGGCGACGGGATTCGAACCCACGACCTCTTGGTCCCGAACCAAGCGCGCTACCAAACTGCGCTACGCCTCGATGCATTTCCGCATACCCATATATTATAGCAAACGCATTGGCTTTTAGCAACTGTTTTTTTGCGCTTTTTCCGTCCATTTCTTACATTTTTACGGAATATTATTTTGCAGAACTCTTGACAAGAACGGACGGCGGGGGTATAATAAATAGAAAAAAATCTATATTATCACATGACAGGATACGGCGAGCCATTCCGTTTTCCGTACCCGAAGGAGTTTTTATGGAAAAAGCCCGTATCGATTGGGAAAATATCGGTTTCGGTTACATCAAGACCCCCTATCGCTTTGTTTCCGACTATAAAAACGGCGCTTGGGACGAGGGAAAACTGACCGAAGACGACAAAGTCGTCATCACCGAATGTGCCGGTGTCCTGCAATATGCGCAGACCTGCTTCGAGGGACTGAAAGCCTACACCACGCAGCACGGCAACATCGTCTGTTTCCGCCCCGACCTCAACGCCGAGCGGATGCACGACAGCGCCCTGCGGCTGGAAATGCCCCCCTTCCCCCAAGATAAGTTCGTGCAAGCCGTCAGGGAGGTCGTCAAAGCCAATGCCGCCTACGTCCCGCCTTACGGCAGCGGCGCCACCCTCTACATCCGTCCCTATATGTTCGGTTCCGACGCCGTCATCGGCGTCAAACCCGCCAACGAATATCAGTTCCGCATCTTCACCACGCCCGTCGGACCCTATTTCAAGGGCGGCGTCAAGCCCATTGTCATCAAGGTTTCCGACTTCGACCGCGCGGCGCCCCACGGCACGGGGCACATCAAAGCGGGGCTCAACTATGCCATGAGCCTGCACGCCATCGTTACCGCGCACAAGGAAGGCTTTGCCGAAAACATGTACCTTGACCCCGCGACCCGCACCAAAGTGGAGGAAACGGGCGGCGCGAACTTCCTGTTCGTTACCAAGGACGGCACCGTCGTTACGCCCAAGTCGGACAGCATTCTGCCCTCCATCACCCGCCGCTCCCTGTGCTACGTCGCCGAGCATTATCTGGGGATGAAAGTGGAGCACAGAGAAGTGCTCTTCTCGGAAGTCAAAGACTTTGCCGAATGCGGTCTGTGCGGCACCGCCGCCGTCATCTCCCCCGTCGGGAAAATCTACGACCACGGCAAAGAGATCTGCTTCCCTTCCGGCATGGAAAAAATGGGTCCCGTCATTCAGAAACTCTATGACACGCTCACCGGCATCCAGATGGGCAGGATCGAAGCGCCGAAGGGCTGGATCGAAGTCATCGAATAAAAAAATATCCCGACCGGAAGAAAAAACCTTTCAAAACATCCGTCCTTGCGGCATTGGGTCTTTCTTCCGTCCGGGTCGCATCCTTTTTCCGTCTCCGCGGCTGCGGGGGCGGATTTTTTTGACCGTGCCGCCGCGGCGCTGTCAGATCATGCCCTTTTGTTTTTTCGGAAAACGCGGGCATGGGCGGCTCATTTCTTTGCGTGCAGTGCGCGGAAATATTCCAGATTATGCAGGTATGCCGCATCGTCGCTTTTATACGTTCCCGCCATCTCGTTGTATTTTTCCGCCGCCATGTCGTCCCCCATGCGGGAATAGCAGACGCAAAGTTGCAAACAGGGGATCAAGCCGTAACATTCCGGCACATAAAATCCACCCGTCCGCTCCGCACGGCGGCAGAGCAGACAACTTTGATAACAAAAGGCGGCGTGCCGCCAATTCCCCTCTTCAAAAAACAGACGGCCGAGTTTGCAAAGATGTTCGGCGCGCGGCAAGCCGTAAAGTTGGCTTTGCAGCAAGACGGATTTTGCCTTTTCCCGTTCGCCCGTAGCAAGAAAACAGTCCGCAAGATGTTCGCAAGCCGCGATCTTGTTCTCCGCCCAGCCGTCCCGACGGGAAAGAAAAGATTGAAAGCGTTCGATCGCCGCGGCATATGCCTTGTGATAAAACAATTCCCGCGCGTAATAAAATTCGTCCCGCGGGGAAAAGGGCGCCTTCTCTTTTTCCATCTTGCGATAAATGTTGAGATTGCGCTCATCGGCGCCACCCATGCCCGATTTTTCCTTGCAATGCAATATGGTGATTTCTTCAAAGGATATCCTGCCGAAAGGCACGATCGCCTCGTGCACGCGCCCCTGCCAGACGGCGTTTTCGCAATTGCGCAGGATGCGCTCGCGGTAATAGGACAAACTGCCCGAACGATAATAAAACATGAACGTATCCGCGGCGGACAGCCGTTCTTTGAGCCGAAAGATCTTTTCGATCTCCGCAGGTTCGATGCAGTCGTCAGCGTCCAGCCACATCAGATATTGCCCGTGCGCACGGGAGAAGGCATAGTTGCGCGCCGCCGAAAAATCATCCCGCCAGGCAAAGAAACAGACGTGCGGCGTGAAGCGGCGGGCAATGTCGGCAGTTTCGTCCGTCGAGCCCGTGTCGACGACGACGATCTCATCGGCAAATTTTTGGGCGCAGGCAAGACAGCGGGCGAGGACGGCTTGTTCGTTTCTGACGATGAGGCAGACGGAGAGAAGCGGACTTTTTTCCATATTGTCAGAATATGCGAAAAGCAAAACGATTGCGCCGCGCATAAAAAAAACACCGCCCTTCCCCGCAAGGACGGCGCAAGCGCGCTACGGCATTCCGATCTTTTCAAAAATCTCGTCGGGTCGCGTATAATCCGCAATGATCTCATCCGCGACCGCCCGACCAAGCCGCTCCGACAAAAAGCATTCCCATGACTGGCGCTGCAATGTTTCATCGAAAAACATGGTGTCGTTGAAATCGAAAAGAATGCCGTACATACCTTTTCCCTCTTTGAAAGCAAAAGGGCATGACCGCAATGAAACGCGGGCATGCCCCTTTTCTTTTTACATTTTTGAAAGTAGATCGCGCAGAACGGCGTCGATCTTTTTGATGTTGATATTCCTGCCCTGCAAGCGCTTTTTCACCAAGCCGTAAAAAGAAGTTACGGCGGAATCTCTGCCGTTTTTAAAATCGACGACTGCCTGCGGCCGCTCGGAAATCGCCTGGGCGCAGTATTCACGCAATTCTTCTTCGGGAATATCCGCAAGATCGGAAGGCTTGATATAATCGGAGAGCCTGCCGCCCTCGGCGACCATCTTCTGCAAGGTCTTTCTCGCCACGGTGAAATCCACTTTGTCCCCGTCGACATATTTGACCAACTGCGCAAAGTCCTCCGCCGAAACGGGAATGTCGAAGTTTTCCTTCTCCTCCTCGGTGGCAAGGAGGGCATAAACGGTACCCGTGATGAGCGTCGCCGCCTTCTGCATGTTGCCGCCCAAACGCACGGTCTCGTCGAGAAAATCGGTAACGCGCTTGTATTTATAGAGATCCTCCACGATCTGTTCGGAAATGCCGCTTGCAAGATAGCGCTTCTTCTTTTCCATGGGCAACTCGGGCATGCCCCCCTGCACTTTCTCGATGTACGCATCGGAAATGCGGAAAGAGAGTATGTCGGGTTCGGGAAAATAGCGATAGTCCTGCGCGTCTTCCTTGCGACGCATGAGCACGGTCGTGGACGTCTCCTCGTCATAGCGGAGGGTGTCCTGCGTTACCTTTTCCCCGCTGTCCAGAAGATCGGACTGCCGCTCATATTCGTAATGGAGCGCCTTGACCACGAAATTCATGGAATTCATGTTCTTGATCTCCGCGCGGGTGCCGTATTCCTTCTGCCCCCACGGGCGCAGGGACACATTGACGTCGCAGCGCATGGAGCCTTCCTGCATCTTGCAGTCGGAAACGCCGATGTAGCGCATCAGGATCTGCAATTTTGTCATGTATTCCTTGGCTTCTTCGGGAGAAGAGATGTCCGGTTCGGAGACGATCTCGATGAGCGGCACGCCGCCGCGGTTGTAATCGATGTACGTCGACCCGTTCTCATGCACCAATTTGCCCGCGTCCTCTTCGATGTGGATGTGATGCAAACGGATATGCTTGCCGCTGTCGAGTTCGACATATCCCCCCACGCTGATCGGCATGTCGGACTGCGAGATCTGATATGCCTTAGGCAGGTCGGGATAGACGTAGTTTTTGCGGTCCATGCGGCAGAGGTTGTTGATCTTGCCGTGCGTGGCGAGCCCCGCGCGGACGGCATAGGCAACGACCTGTTTATTCAGAAGGGGCAGCGTGCCGGGCATGCCCGTGCAGACGGGACAGCAGTGCGTGTTGGGCGCCCCGCCGAACGCCGTCGTGCAGGAACAGAATATTTTGGTCTTTGTGGAGAGTTCGACGTGCGTTTCCAGCCCCACGACCATTTCATATCTGCGTTGTTCGCTCATAGCGTTACCCCTCCTTCGGGATCGGAAACGCCGCTTTCGGCGTTCTGCTCGTAGTAATACGCCGCGTTCAGGATGTCCGCCTCGCCGAATTTTTTGCCGATGAACTGCATTCCCACGGGCATGCCCGCCTCGTCGGTGCCGCAAGGCACGCTGACGGAAGGGAGCCCCGCGATGTTCACGGGCACGGTGCAGACGTCGGAAAGATAGGTCTCGATCATGTTCTCGCCCGAATAATGCAGCGGGAACGCCGTGTCGGGCGCGGTGGGCGCCAGCATGACGTCGCACTTTTCAAACGCGCCGCCGAACGCGCCGACGATCGCCGCGCGCAGGGAACGCGCCTTTTTATAATAGGCGTCGTAATACCCCGAACTGAGCACATAAGAACCGAGCATGATGCGGCGTTTGACTTCCTTGCCGAACGCTTCCGAACGGACGGACACGATCATGTCGTCCACCGTCGTATATTTTTTTGCCTGATAGCCGTAACGGATGCCGTCATAGCGCCCGAGGTTGGATGACGCTTCCGCGCAGGCGATGATGTAATAGACGGGCAGGGCAAGTTTGAGCGCCGGCAAGGAGAAGCGCACGATCTCGGCGCCGTTGTCTTCAAAAAATTGCAGCGCCCGTTCGATGGGACGGCGGATATTCTCCTTGATGCCCTCGAAATATTCCGCCGCGACGCCGATGCGCAAGCCCTTGACGTCCTTGCCGAGCAGGGGCGTGATCGCGGGCATGGTTACGTTTTCAGACGTGTTGTCCCTTTCATCGTGCCCGGAGATGGCGTCGAATACGATGGCGGCGTCTTTGACCGAAGAAGTCAGAGGTCCGATCTGATCGAGGGAAGAGCCGTAAGCGATGAGCCCGTAACGGGACACCGCGCCGTAAGTGGGTTTGAGCCCGACGATGCCGCAGAACGCCGCGGGCTGACGGATGGAACCGCCCGTGTCCGAGCCGAGGGCATACGCCGCCAGCCCCGCGCACACCGCCGCGGCGCCGCCGCCCGAACTACCGCCGGGCACGCGGGAGAGATCGCGCGGGTTGAGCGCGCCGCCGTAACAGGACGTTTCGCAGGTCGAACCCATGGCAAACTCATCCATATTGGTCTTGCCGAGGAGCACCGCCCCCTGCGTCTGCAACTTTTCCCAGACGGTCGCATCGTAAAAGGGCTTATAGTTTTCCAGGATCTTTGAACAGCAAGTGGTTTCCAGCCCCTTTGTGGAGATATTGTCCTTCAAGGTCATGGGAATGCCGCACAAAAGGGGCGCATCGCCCGCGCGCAGACGCCTGTCCGCCGCCTCCGCCTGCGCAAGCGCCCTTTCAAAGGTCGTGTGCACATAGGCGTTGAGGACGGGATTGGCTTTTTCGATTTCCGCAATGTATTTTTTCGTCAATTCCGCGGAGGAGATTTCTCCCGCGCGGAGAAGTGCGGAAAGACGGGATATTCTTTCTTTCATTTCGTACAGTTCCTCCGCACCACAAAAAATCCGTTGCTGTTTTCGGCGTTGGAGAGGATGTCCTCGTTGGGATAAGAGGGTTTC
The DNA here is from genome assembly GCA_944372515.1 of uncultured Clostridia bacterium. GTDB lineage: Bacteria > Bacillota > Clostridia > Christensenellales > Borkfalkiaceae > RGIG4074. The sequence goes on along the minus strand of CALVZM010000038.1, from coordinate 12,760 downwards.
ACCTCGTCCTCGCGCAGGCACTCCATGTCCAGCACGCGCTCCCCTTCCGGTTCGGACGCGAGTGAACCGACGTTGCGGTTGATGGTGTCGGCAAATTCGATGATCTCCGACATGTCGCGCGTAAAACTCTCCAACTCCTCATCCGTGAAGCGAAGTTTGGAAAGTTTGGCTAATTTTTCCACTTCCTGTTTTGTGATCATATGATTACCTGACCATTATCTGATTTTGACATGCGCCTCGCGGAGTTGCTGTTCGGTTACCGCGTTGGGTGCGCCGAGCAGAAGATCCTGCGCGTTGCTGTTCATCGGGAAGGCAATGACCTCGCGGATGCTCTCTTCCCCGCGCAGCAGCATGATCATGCGGTCGACGCCGGGCGCCATGCCCGCATGCGGCGGCGCGCCGTAACGGAAGGCGTTATAGAGGGAGGAAAACTTGGTCTTCAACACCTCTTCGTCGTACCCCGCGATCTCAAACGCTTTGACCATGATCTCGGGGTCGTGGTTGCGGACGGCGCCCGAGGAGAGTTCGACGCCGTTGCAAACGATGTCGTATTGATAGGCGAGGATTTCCAGCGGGTCCTTTTCGTTGAGCGCCTGCATGCCCCCCTGCGGCATGGAAAAAGGATTGTGCGTGAATCCGATTTTCCCCGTTTCCTCGTCCGTTTCGTACATGGGGAAGTCGTTGACGAAACAGAAACGGAAGGCATTCTTTTCATAGAGATCCAGCCGCCGCGCCAATTCGTTTCGCACTTTCCCCGCCGCGTCCGTCGCTTTCTTCCTTTCGTCGGCGATGAAGAAGATGACGTCCCCGATTTCCAGCCCCGCGATCCTGCGCAGTTCGGGTTTCAGTTCTTCGGGAATAAACTTATCGATCGGTCCGAGATATTTATAGTCCTCGGCGACCTTGAAATAGCCGAGCCCGCCGAGCCCGAGCACCTTTTTGGCATAGTCGTCCTCCAAGGCGTGGAAAAACTGGTTGGGCTTGCCCGCGATGCCCGGCACGCGGATGGCTTTGACCGTGCGGTTCTTGAACGCGCCGAAATTGCAGCGGGAGAAAAATTCACTCACGTCCACGATGCGCAGAGGATTGCGCAGATCGGGCTTGTCCGTGCCGAACTGTTCCATGGCGTCTTTATAAGAGATGACGGGGAAGGGCGCTTTGGTTACCGTGCTGCCTTCGGGGGCGAACTTTTCAAAGGTCGCGGAAAGCACTTCCTGCCCCACGGCAAACACGTCTTCCTGCGTGGCAAAACTCATTTCAAAATCGAGTTGATAGAACTCCCCGGGCGAACGGTCGGCTCGGGCGTCCTCATCGCGGAAACAGGGCGCGATCTGGAAATATTTATCAAACCCCGAGACCATTAAAAGTTGTTTATAGATCTGCGGCGCCTGCGGCAGGGCATAGAACATCCCCTTGTGTTTGCGGCTGGGCACGATGTAATCCCGCGCGCCTTCGGGCGAGGACGCCGAAAGAATGGGCGTCTGGATCTCCGTGAAGCCGAGTTCGTTCATCTTCTCGCGCAGGAAACGGAGCACCTGTCCGCGGAAAACAATGTTCTCGTGCACCTTGGGATTGCGCAGGTCGAGAAATCTGTATTTCAGGCGCAGATCCTCCTTGGTCTCGCGGGAAGCGGCGACTTCAAAGGGTACGGTCTCGCTCACCTTTCCGAGAACGGTCAGCGCCTTTGCGTTCAGTTCGATGGTCCCCGTCGCGATCTTGGGGTTATACGTCTCCTCGTCGCGGTGTTCGATGACCCCTTCGACGGAAATGCAGGTTTCCTTGACGATGCCCTTCAACAGCGCGGCGTCGTGCAGGACGACCTGCATCACGCCGTAATGGTCGCGCAGATCGATGAAAGAGACCCCGCCGTGATCGCGGATGTTCTCCACCCAGCCCGCCATTTTTACGGTCTTGCCCACGTCGCTTTCGCCCACGCTGCAAGCGGTATGTGTACGGTATACAGTGCTCGGCATAACTAAAAATCGCTCCTTTGGATAAAAGGGGTGCGGCGCACCCCGTTTTTTGTAACTTTTTCCATGTAATAGAATACCTTATTTCGGCAAATAAGTCAATTAAAAACAGCGCTTTGGGCGATATTCTTTTACCTTCGGCGGCGAAAAAAGCGGCGGGACGCCCCGCCGCTTTTGATGATTTTTACGCCTCGACAACGGTCGCGTTGGCGGTGAACAGGGTGCCGAAGGGGTCGTTCCACTCCACTTCGACCTCTTTCCCCGCTTCGTCCGCCGTTTCGTCATAGGCGAGCCGCGCCGAAGCGGGCATACCCTTGAAGAAACTGCCGTCCTCGCAGACGATCTCGCACACCAGATTGACGCTGTTCGTGCCGAGCACGACTTCGGCGGTCAGAATCTGTTGGCTTTCGACCGCCTTTTTGCCCGTCCCCGCGTGCTGCCTGGTGCGGCGGGCGTCGTAAAGGATGCTCTGCACCGTTGTTTCCTCGACGAAATTGCCGTATTCGTCTTCCGTCTCGCTGACGGAGAAGGTAACTTCCACATATCGGAACGGCTTCGTTTCCAGCGCCGCGGAATCCTCGAACGCCCCTTCCGGGTCCTCTTCGTCCTGTATGTCGCCGATGTCGAAATTGTCGTTCTTTTCCAACAGTTTCATATAGTCCGCGTCGTAATATTTCCACACGAGATCGCTCGAAGTCATGTCATCCGTCTCTCCCCGATACGGCGAGCCGAACCTCTTTTCCACCTCTTCTTCCGTCATGCCGACCTCGACGAGGGCGAGTTTATCGGCGCGGAAAATATTCCGGCTGAAAAGCGTAGGGGCGAACATCGACGCAAACATCACGATAGCCATCAAAACGCCGAACACAGATGGCAGAATCTTGGTGCGCAGTCCGACGATGGCGGTCATTTCGACGCCCGAGAGGGCGACGTCGCGCGACTCGCACTTTTTGCGGCGGGGCGCCAGCCAATACTGCTCCCATGCGATGCGGTAATCGGAAAGCGCCTTTCCCACCTGCGCATAGGTAACGGCGGACTTTTTGCCGCCTGCGGAAGCCGCCTTGCCGCAATACGCCTTTTGAAAACGCTTTTTGTATTTGCTTTGGCGGACAAATTCAATGCCGAAGAAGAGGACGGCGAGGGCAAAAAAGAGAACGACGCCGACCCAGGTCAAAGGATGAATCTGCACATGGGCTGTCATCGAAAAAAGACCATCGATGAAGATCGAAAGAGCATCCATGCCGGTAACCGCGCCGATAATCGCATAAAGAACCACCATTAAAACTACATAAACCACGACAATGAGAATGCCCGCCAGCGAAACGGCGACCCAATAAGCGGGATAGCGATAGGGCTTGTTTCCCTTTTTTTCAAAGCGGCGGATGCTCCGCTGTCTCCACATTTCGGGTTTTCCCAAAAACATTGCATACAAAAAACAAGCGACTTCCGCCGCCAAAGATATGGCGAGCGCAAAGAGATAATCGTTTGCCGTGGGATAAGTCAGCATCTGCATCAGAAAAGTCGCGAAGAAATAGAGCATAGCAATGAACCCGCTCATGCATGAAACCAAAGCAAAGCGAAAATCAAACGCCCGCAGAATGTCGGGCAGAACGGGTCTGCCGCGCTTGTCCCGCGCGATGGGCGTCTGCACGGGCTGTGGCTGCATAGGCTGCGTCTGCACAGGCTGCGGCTGCGCGGGCGTGAACGGAGCGGGCGCAGGCGGCACGGCGGTGTATGCCGCATAATTGAAGCCACAGTGCGGGCAAAAACTTTCGCTCCCGGAACGGGGAAAGCCACACACGGGGCACTGTTCGACTTCCGCGACACGAAAGCCGCACACGGGGCAGAAGTTCCCTTGGAACTCGCTGCCGCAATTGGAACATTTCATTTTTTCTATATCCTCCTTGGCGTTTGATCTTACAGGGCAAAGAAAAAGCGTGTCTTCAACCGAAGACACGCCCTGCACCTGTATCCCTGATTGTTACCACGCAACCAATCCCAAAGGGAATATAGAGATACGAAATGCCTGCTCGTACCCCTTTGGGAAAATTATTCGGTTGCGTGGTACGTTCGGTATAGTACAACCGACGGCAAAAAGCAAGAGGGAAAGGACGTATTTTTGATAAAAACAAAAAAACGCCTTCTGCGGAAAGCGTTCTTTCTGATTTTATCGGTTCTATGCGGCACTGCGCCTGTCGATATGCGGCGCCGTATACTCCCGCGCCGCCCGCGTCCTGAACCAAGGCGGGAAAAATCAAAGCAATTCCAGGCACCAGCGGAAGGCGGACGCAACGGACAGTTCTCCGCGGATTTTTTCGGGAGAAAAGACGGGAAGAGACGGGGGCATGTCCGGAATATCGAGGACATACGCCGTCATCTCCCACACGAGATGGGTAAAGACATGGGTGTGTTCTTTTTTGAAGCAAAGCGTGAAATTTTCAATGCCGAGATCGAGCAAAGAAGTGCGCAAAAACGCCCCTTCTGCCTCCTTTTCCGCGGCGGAAAACCCCGCAAAGGGTTGATTCGGAAACTCCCACATGCCCGCCAGCACGCCCTTTGCGGGGCGTTTGCGCAGCGCCGTTCCCTGCGGCGCGCGCAGGAGGAACACGGCGAGGCGTTCCCGCTTCTTTTGGGGCTTTTCGGGCATGACGGGCAGACGGGACTGCCAGCCTTCTCGTTCGGCGACACAATGTCCCCGCAGGGGGCATGCCCCGCATTTGGGGCTTTCCGGCAGGCAGACGAGGGCACCGAGTTCCATCAGGCTCTGGGTGTAATCCCCCGCCGCTTCGGGATAGACCGCTGCCAATTTTTTTGTCAGTTCCCGGCGCCGCCGCACGTTGTCGACGGGCGTGAAATCCCCTTCCGCCCGCGCGCAGACCCTTAAAACATTGCCGTCCACGGCGGGATTTTTTTCGTCGTAGGCGATGGAAGAGACCGCCCCCGCCGTATATTCCCCGATGCCGGGGAGTTGTTGCAGGAGCGCTTTGTCCCGCGGAAAGATGCCGCCGTATTCCGCCACGACCCGATCGGCGCACTTTTTCATGTTGCGGGCGCGGGAATAGTAGCCCAATCCTTCCCAAAGTTTCATCAGTTTTTCCTCGTCGCATGCGGCAAGGTCAAAGACGGTGGGCAGGGCGCGCATGAAACGGACATAGTGCTCCTTCGCCGCTTCCACACGAGTCTGTTGGAGCATGATCTCGCTGACCCAGACGGCATAGGCGTCCTTGTTCCGACGCCAGGGCAAGTCCCGTTTGTTCGCATAAAACCAGGGCAGAAGATAGCAAGGCAGCGGAAAGTCGTTTTCTTCTTTGCGGGCGTTTTTCTGTGTGAGCGCGCTCATTCTTTCACCGCTTCCAAACGATAAATGGGCATACCCATGTCCGAGAATCTGCGTTCATATTCCGTAACGATGTTTTCGGCGGCGAAGGCGCTTTTGTGCAGGTCGAGGCTGATGTTTTTGAGGCGGAACCCGTGCAAAGAGAACTGTTCGAGGGAATATTCAAAAAAGGCTTGGTTGTCCGTCTTTTGCCACACCTCGCCCCCGACGGGCAACAGGTCGCGGTAGATGTTGAGGAAGCGCGGAGAGGTCAGGCGCTGCCGCTCCCGCGTCTTTTCGGGAAGCGGGGTGGAAAAGTTGAGGAATATGCGCCCGATCGCGCCGCTTTTCAGATAGCATTGCAGCACTTCCACGGGGATGTTGAGAAAGCGCAGATTGGGCAGCGCCGCCTTTTTTGCATTTTCCAGCGCGGTGATGATGACGTTGCTCATGCGTTCGACGGCGAGCAGATTGATTTCGGGATGACGGCGGGCATATTCGATGCAAAAGCCGCCGCAGCCGCAGCCGAGTTCCAGAAAAACGGGGTTTTCATTGCCGAAAATCGCGGCGAGATCGAGATATTCCCTGTAATTTTCAAGCAGCCTTTTGAGGTTGCGGTCGGGCACGCCCATGACGGGCGCCACGTCCGTGCAGCGAAGCAGCCGCTCTTCGAGATTGTTCTTGCGATGCATGCGCATGATCTTTTTCCTCTTTTTGTCCCCGCTCAGATCCGTCCCGTCGAGCCGAACCCGCCCGTGCCGCGCACGGTAGAAGAAAGTTCTTCCGCCTCTTCATATTCGGCGGTGAAAAAGGGCGTTATGACGAGTTGCGCCACCCGTTCCCCCGCGGCGACGGCGGCAGACGCATCGGTATGATTGTGCAGGGCGACCATGATCTCGCCGCGGTAATCGCAGTCGATGACCCCCACTTTGTTGGCGGGCGCCAGCCCGCGCTTGCAGGCAAGCCCGCTGCGCGCATAGACCAGCCCGACCGTGCCCGCGGGCAATTCGACCGCCACGCCCGTGGGGATGAACACCGTGCCGTGCGGCGGAACGAGCGTTTCTTCTTGCGTGCAGGCATAGAGATCGGCACCCGCCGCATATGCCGAACCGTAAGCGGGCAGTTTCGCCCCTTCGCGCAGTTTTTTGACCCTGACTTTCAGCGTATTTTCCATAAATTTGAATTTCCTCCGTGGTTTTTTTATCTGTTTTTTCCGTCCCCGCCGAGATCGATCACGCGAAAGGCGGCGGCACGCAAAAGACGGTTGTAGACGGCAAGGGATATCCCCGTTTCTTCGGGACAGCGGACATACACCGTCTTTGCCCCCCGACGGTCAAGTTCGCGCAACGCCGAAAAAAGAGCATGTGCCTGCGCGGCGCCGTCCCCTTTCTTTCCGTAAGAAATCGCAGGCACGGGCAGGTCTTTTTCCTCTCCGTCGAAACAAAGGCAAAAGACGTTTTTTTCGGGCATGCCCCGCACGTATTCCCGAAAGGACGCAAAATCGCCCTTGACGAGCGTGAGCATGGCGTCGGGGGCATAATGCCTGTATTTCATCCCCGGCGAGAGCACCTTTTCGCCCGCCTTGACGGCGTGCGTGATCGCCTGCGAGACGAGCACTTCCGTGCCGAGCACGTCCTGCATCTGTTCCCTTGTGATGTACCCCGGGCGCAAAATTACGGGAATATCGCCCAAGAGAGAGACGACGGTGGACTCCACCCCCGCCTTGCAGTCCCCGCCGTCCAAAACGAGGGGCAATCGCCCCTGCATGTCGGCAAACACGTCCCGCGCGTTGGTGGGCGAAGGTTTGCCGCTCAAATTGGCGCTGGGCGCGCTGAGCGGTACGCCCGCCGCACGAATGACCGCCTGCGCGACGGGATGGGCGGGAAAGCGCACGCCCACGCTGGACAGCCCCGCGCAGGTCGCGTCGCACAATTTATCCCCGCGGGGCAGGATCATGGTCAGAGGACCCGGCCAGAACGCCGCCGCCAATTTTTCCGCCTGCGGCGGGAAGGAAGAGACCACCCCTTCGAGCATGTCCCGCGAAGCGATGTGCACGATGAGCGGATTGTCCTGCGGGCGACCCTTGGCGGCAAAGATCTTTGCCACGGCATCCCCGTCGGTGCAGTCGGCGGCAATGCCGTATACCGTTTCGGTGGGTATGGCGACGATCTCGCCCCTTTGCAGCAGTTCTCCCGCATATTTGACGGATCTTTCGTCCGCTTGCAACAGTAAAGTTTTCATATTCTCTCAAATTGTAGCACAATTTTTCCGACAAAGCCAGATATTTTCGTCCCCCGCGCATAAAAGTCCTTCCGCACCCCTTTCGGCATCGGCACCATGGCTGTTTTTTATAAATTTCCCCCACCGCTCCTGACAAAATACGGCGAGTGTACTATAACGAGTGTACTATAATAAAAATATAAATCGATATTGTAAACATATTTTTACGGCAGGTCAACATGAAAAAAATCGGTAAATTTATCATTGCGTTTTTGCTTTTTTCGCTGGGCGTCTGTTGCTTGACCGCCTGCGATATAGGCAGTTTTATCGACGGTTACTTTGCATGGGGAAGGTCGTTTTCCGTGGTCGACGAAGAGATCGTAACCTTTCTGACAGAGTACTCATTTGCATACGAGCGGGAATACCGCGCGGCGGACGGGGAAGAGCAGAGCCAAACAAAAGAAACGGCGGCGCGGACCGAAGAGGCGCAGCAGGAAGCGCGCTATACCGTTTCGGCAGACGAGGCGAGCGCCGTCCTGCACCTGACGCAAAACGAGGGCGGGTCAAGTTTTCTCTCGCTGACGCTGACCGATCCGCTCAAAAATTTGGACGGGAAAATTTACGATCTTTCAGACCTCTTCGGCTGGATACGCGAAAGAGCACAATCCCTCGACCCCGCGTCGCTGATGACGGAGGAATATCTCGTCAAACAGACGGAAGAGGAGACGGTCTATCAAAATCCCTCCGGACATTTGCACGACGTGTATGAATTTTCCGTTACGCTCGGCAAAGACGGCTATACATTCTACATCTACGATGAAGTCGCCGAGGATTATTATTACAGTTGAGCGCTTTTTCTGACGGCAGGAAGATTGCCGCATACGGAAAAAATACATGAAACGCCGCCCGTTTTCCTGAAACGGGCGGCGTGCTTTATGCAATCTTTCGGCTGCGCATTCGTTCATCTGCGCATATCGGAAGGTGTGTATTATGCATTTTTCTTGCGGGCGATGTCGGCGTTGTCCTCGTCGCGGCGGCGCAGTTCGGGGATGGGGTGCGGCTTTTCCTCATAGCGCAGATCCTGCCCGTTCTTCTCGATGTATAAGGACATGAAACTGTGCGACGGCACCTTGTCCTCTTCGGGACAGACCGCCTTCTGATAGCGGAAAAAGCCCGCGTCGGCAGGGAGGTCGTCCACGTTGCAATACCCCTCCCGCCGCGCCGTCAGACGCACGGAACCGAGTACTTCGCGGATGTACCGCTTGTTCTCGCGGAAGGACAAAAGCGCGGGAAAGTCGCCCTGCGGAATGACCTGCTGCCAATGCTTTCCTTCGTATTTTTTCAACAGTTCCGCCGCGGCGTGCAGGTGCGCCGTTTCCGTTTCAAACATATCCTGCCATATCCGTTTGATGCGGGCATGGGTCTCGTCCATATAGCAGGAATAATAGAGATAGCATTCCGTATATTCATGCATGAGAAGGTTTTCAAACCAGGAACAGGCAGGGTCGAGCAGGCTCTCATACCCCGACACGTGCTGTTCCTCGATCATGGCGATCTCGTTGAAGAGCCGCCGCCCCTGGTCGGTCGGATAGAAGGCGCCGACGTTCATGTAATAGTTCATCGTCTGCTGCTCTGCCGCTGTGATGATGTTGACGTGCAGGCGGCTTAAAATATCCGCCGTATGGAAGTCGAGGGGATAGCGCACGTCGTCGTCCGGGTGGCGGTGTTCAGCGATGGTCGGGCGCCCGGGCATGATCTCCGTGTAGTGCCCGATGAGGAGGTCAAACATTTCCCCGTCGTCCTGTTGGAGCAAGTCGGAAAAGCGGTAGAGATGATCGAAATCTTCCAGCAGGGCAAAATTGAGTTGGTTGCGCACGGAAGCGTTGTTTTCCTTCTGTGCGATGATGGCGGTCAGGTCGACGGCAAGTTGCTCATAGGAAATGGTGGTTTCCAGAATGTTTTCGTCCTTGGGCTTCAATGCCTGGATCTTTTTCTGCTGCTGCGCTTCCCCGCGGCGCATGCGCGCCAGCATACGGCGGACGTCGTTGTTGGGACAGGCGCGGGCAAAGGCATGCGAAAAGCGCACCGCTTCCATTTCCGCGCCGTTCATCAGAATGATGCGCGTCTTGGTGTAAGGATCGGTTTCATATTTGTCGTATGCCTTGGGCGTGAGTTCGTGCCAATTTTCGTAGGTGGAATCGATCTTTTTGGGTCTGAGATCAAAAGGGTTCAATGCCGGATAACCTCCCGATGAAAAATAATGAGATATCCGTACTATTGCCTTTGGCGGCATTTTTTATGCGCGGCGCGGCAAAAAAACAGGGCGGCGGGAAAAAATTCCCGCCGCCCGTACTTTAATTTTTCATGCAGACCGCATCGGCAAACCGCCGCGACGGAGCCCCTTACGGGAGAAAAAAGTGCCCTTTCTTCGCTCAGTGCAGGACCTTGCCGAGAAATTCTTTCAGTCTGGCGTTCTTCGGCGCGCCGAACACCTGCTCGGGCGTGCCGTCCTCGGCGATCTTTCCGTCGTCCATGAAAAGGACGCGCGTCGCCACTTCGCGGGCAAAGCCCATCTCGTGCGTAACGATGACCATGGTCATGCCGTCATCCGCCAACTCCTTCATGAGTTGCAGCACTTCCCCGACCATTTCGGGATCGAGCGCGCTGGTCGGCTCGTCGAAGAGCATATATTCGGGGTTCATGCACAGTGCACGCACGATGGCGATGCGCTGCTTCTGCCCGCCGGACAGCGTGGACGGGTATACGTCGGCTTTGTCCTCCAACCCGATGCGGCGCAGCATGTGCATGGCGTGCTCCCGCGCCTCTTCCTTGCTTTCCAATTTGAGGAGCGTGGGGGCAAGCATGAGGTTTTCGATGACCGTCTTGTTGTTGAAAAGATTGAAGTGCTGGAATACCATGCCGATGCCGCGGCGCACCTTGTCCACGTTTTCGCTGTTCGCTGCGTACAGTTCGCGCATCTTTTTATTGTATTCCGCCCCTTCAAAGCGGCGCAGAAGATCCTTTTTCTTGATCTCCGCCACGATTTCGGCGGCAAGTTCTTCCCCTGCCGCGCCGTCCGCGGCGGCGCCCCCGCGCGCTTCATACATCTTTTTGAACGTGCGGGAACTTCGGATGATCTCCGGGTGCAGATAGGGATCGACGGGCGTGATGAGTTTCCCGTTGATCCAGACTTCCCCGTAAGTCGGCTCTTCGAGGAGGTTCATGCAGCGCAGCAGCGTGCTCTTGCCGCTCCCCGACGGACCGATGATGACGACCTTTTCGCCCTTCTCGATTTTGACGGACACGGCTTTGAGCACTTCCGTGCGCCCGAAATTCTTATACAGATTCCTAACGTCTATCACTGATGCTGAATCTCCTTTCTATTATTTTCTGGACCAGCGTGAGCAGCAGCACGACGACGAGATAGATGAGGGCGGCGGTGATGAGATATGCCATCCACTCCCCCGTTGCCTGTCCGCGTTTGTCGGCGATGCCCAGAAGGTCATAGACCTGCATCACGCCGCCGCCTTCTCCCCACGGCATCAGAATGGACAGATAACTGACGACCGAAGTTTCCTTTACGAGAATGATGATCTCGTTGAAAATGGTCGGCACCACCGTCTTGACCGCCTGCGGGATGATGACCGTGCGCGTGGTGGCAAACCAACTGAGCCCGAGCGAACGCCCCGCTTCCAACTGCCCGACGTCCACGGAATTGAACCCGCTGCGGAAGATCTCCGCCATGTATGCCCCGCTGTTCACGCCGAAGGCGAACATGGGAACGAAGATGTTTGCGCTGGAACTGTATACGCCGATGAGGATGATGTTGGCGATGATCAGCAACTGCAACAGCGTCGGCGTGCCGCGGATGACCGTTATGTACAGCCCCACGACTTTGTCCAGCGCGCGCACGAATATATTGGTCTTGGGCGCGATGCGGACCGCCGCGCAGAATACGCCTATTACCAGCCCGATGAGGACGGCAACGGCGGCGATCATCAGGGTAACGAGCAGCGCCATGCCGAATTTATCCGCATCGCTCAGCAGCATTTCAAAGACATTTCTCTCTGTACTTCCCGGCATTTTTTATCTCCTTTTTTGCAAAAACAGACCGTATACTCTTTCACACGGTCTGCCTTTGTTGCGTTTTTTCAGATGATGGATCCGCTGTGTTTGAGCACGAAGTAATCGATGACGCCGTTTTCGACCATGACTTCGAGCGCCGCGTCGATCTTCTTTTTGAGTTCGGTCGCGTTCTTGTTCATGTAGATGCCGTAAGATTCGGGCTCGGCATCCAATTCGATGACGACGTAACCCGCCATGTCGCCGCCGACCGATTTTGCGGGGAGTTCGTCGATGACGACCACATCGATCTGCTTGCCGAGGTTCTGTCCCGCGAGAATGGCGTTTTGATATTCAACGACAGACGCTTGCGTGCCTTCGAGTTCGCCCTTTACATGTTCGCCCGTATCCTCGTCCGTCGTGCCGTTGATGGCGTCTTCGATGAGGATGTTGCCCGTCGTGCTCTCCTGCGTGCCGATCTTTTTGCCCGCCAGCGCCGAGAGGAGCAGTTTGCCGTCCGCCGTCTTGTTTTCGGCGGTGTTCATGGATTCGGGCATGATGACATATTGCGTGCTGGTCGCGTATTCAATGGAGAACAGACCGGATTCCTGGCGTTCGGGGGTGATGGTGATGCCTGCCGCGCCGATCGCCATTTCGTCGTTTTGCACGTTGGTGAAAATGGAACCGAAGTCCACGTCGCGGACGACCACGTTATAGCCGAGGATTTCGCCGAGTTCTTTGGCGATGTCCACGTCAACGCCTGCGATCTCGCCGTCGTCATTCATGTATTCCCAAGGGGCAAACGCCGCGTTGGTATACATCGTGAGCGTCTCTTTATCGCCGTCTTTCCCGCAAGAAGTCAGGGCGATCGTGCTGCCTGCAAGCAGGCATACGGATAAAATAACTGCCAATAACTTTTTCATCTTCTTAACTCCTTATTGAAAAAATAATCCGCGGGCGGAAAACCCGTCGGGACGGAAAGGAGAATGTTGCTTCTTCTTTGTACGTCGTTATTATTCTATCACACTTTTTCCTTATTTTCAATCTTTTTTCACCTGCGTTTCGCATATTTTCCCGTTTATTTGTATAAACGATGCATAAATGATTGAATATTCGGATTTTTTATGCATCGCCGTCTTCCGAACGGCGCAAAAAATTTTGCCTGCGGGAAAAATGTCCGTCATCGGGGACG
>CALVZM010000037.1 GCA_944372515.1 uncultured Clostridia bacterium | reverse complement strand
ATTGCGGGACGCCTTTTCGGTCGGCGAGATCGGGCAGATGTGCGGTTATGTCCGCGAAAAAGGGTTCAAGGGCTGTATTTTTACCGACAACTGTTACGGAGAATTTGTCGAAAAACGGGAGCCGACGGACGTCGGCTGCGACGTTATGGCGGGCAGCCTTATCAAAAACCCCGGCGGCGGGCTGGCGCCGACGGGCGGTTACGTCGTGGGAAAGAGGGAATATATCGAGGCGGTCGAACGAAGATTGACCGCGCCTTCCGTCGGCGGTGAGATCGGTTCGTATGCGTTCGGATATCAGTATTTTTATCAGGGGTTCTTTCTTGCGCCGCACGTCGTCGATCAGGCGCTCAAAGGCAGTCTGCTGATCGGAAAGTGTATGGAAAAACTCGGATATGAAAATTTCCCGAAACTCGACAAAGAGCCGGCGGATATCACGCGTGCCATCCGTTTCGATACCGAAAAACAACTGTGCGATTTCATTCAGTCGGTGCAGGATTCGTCGCCCGTAGACGGGTTTGTGCATCTGGAAGCGTGGGATATGCCGGGATATGACGATAAAGTGATCATGGCGGCGGGGACGTTTGTGAGCGGCGCCTCCGTCGAACTCTCCGCCGATGCGCCCATCCGCAAGCCCTATACGGCGTATTTTCAGGGCGGATTGACTTACGAACACTGCAAATGCGCGCTTGCAAAAATTTTGGAAAAATTATTGTAAGGAGAGAAATGGGGGATGGAAAAACAAAATGTTTCCGTAAGGAAATGGTGGCTTTCGGACGCCGAAGACCTCGCCGCCGCGCTCAATGCAAAGAGCGTGCAGGACAATTTGCGGGACGGATTGCCTTTTCCTTATACCAAAAAGGACGCCGAGGCATTTATTTCTTTTGCGCTTTCTGCCGATCCGGACGAACATTTCATGTTCGCCGTAACGCTGGACGGCAGGGCGGTCGGCAGTGTGGGGGTGAGCAGAATGGGTAACATTCACCGTTTTACCGCCGAACTCGGGTATTATCTCGCCGAACCGTATTGGAATCGCGGCATCATGTCGCAGGCGGTGCAAAAGGTATGCGGCATCGTCTTTGCGCAAAGCGACGTCGTGCGCATATTTGCGGAGCCTTTTTCGCGCAATACGGCATCCTGCCGCGTATTGGAAAAATGCGGTTTTGTTTGCGAGGGCACGCTGCGCGCCAACGCCGTTAAAAACGGAAAGACGGAGGATATGAAAATGTATTCCCTGTTGCGCGAAGAATTTGACGGAAGCAGAAATGGGTAAAAAAGAAAATCATAACGAAAACAGACAAAGGAGAATGCGACGATGGTAAAATTCAAACGGGTGGAAAGCCGAGCGGAGTGGGAACTTCTCTCTGAAAAGGCGGGGGAGGTCTGGCGGGAATATTTTCCCTGCTGTCTGAGTCGAGAGCAGATCGAATATATGATCGAAAAATTCCAAAGCCTGCGCGCGTTTGAAGAGCAGGCGCGGGAAGGGTATGAATATTATTTCATCGAAGTCGACGGTGCCGTCGGCGGCTATATGGGGATCAAATTGCATTCCGACCGTCTCTATCTTTCCAAGTTTTATATATTGCGGGATTTCCGCGGCAGAGGATACGGCAGGAAATCGTTTGATTTTCTGAAAGAGAAGGCGCGGGCGGCAGGGGTGCGGAAAATCGCGCTCAGCGTCAACAAACACAACGCTTCGTCGATTGCCGTCTATCAAAAATTCGGCTTCCGTGTGGTCGATGCCGTCGTGCGGGACATCGGCAACGGCTATGTGATGGATGATTTCGACTGTGAAGCCGATATATAATCAATATATAAAGTACTATGTCTGGCATAATATATGAAAAAACATGAGAATTTTGCTGAAAATCGGAATAAAAAACGGGAAAAACGATCTGAAATCCGAAAAGCAAACAAAGCCCCGAAAAAAGAGAAGCAGAGGGCGCAAAGAAGAGGGAACGCCCTCTTTTTTTGTTTGTTCGCGGTAAAATATTTGTCTATTGGTTTGATGAAATGAAGAACGTTTCAACCTTTTTCGACACGTTTCACACAGCGTTTCATGGTGTTTCACGACGTTTCACGGGAGCGCTTCCTTTTGAAAAATGAACGGAGGCGGGGGAAATTTTTTTCAAAAATCAAAGGAATATGCGATCAGGAAAGGCATTTCTTGGCAGGGATTTCTTAGAAAAAGGGCATTATTTGGCGAGCGACGGCGTTGCATCTTTGCCGCCGAAAGGGGTGTTGCGGCATTCATTTTTTTTAGCCGAAGCATACGGTGTTTTCTTTTTGCCGTCAAAGAGGCTGTGGTTTTTATTTTTTCAGCCGAAGGGGGTGCATTTATAAAATTTTTGCCGTAAATTTTCGCGGCGAATTTTGCGAGGTTACGAGGCAAATTTTCGCCGTGCGGCTTTGCACTTTGCCTGTCGGGCAGAATGCGCAGACGCCTGCCCGCGACAAGTGCGCCGATATGCGCGGCGGCTGAGGAAAAGGAGGCGAAGAAAAGAGGAGTTTTCCAATAAAGAAAAAAGATCAGGTTGCAGGAAGTGCGGTTTGCGGGATGAAGGACTAAAACAAGAAGATTTTCTCCCTGAAAAATGCAAATGAGAGCAAGAAAAAACCGCGCAGGCATTTTTCTGCGCGGAAAAAGACGTTTTTTTGATGATTTTTCCGAAAGATCACGTTTCGGAAGGGGGGATACCGATGATTTTGCGGTAAGCGCGGAAGAACGTGGAGTAGTCGGAAAAACCGCACTGCTTATACGCCACGGTGGGTTTGACGCCCTCTTTGATGAGGGAGTCGGCGAGGAGGATTTTTTTGGTGCGCACGTATTGGATGATGGGCACGTCCATGCACCGCAAAAATTCCTTGCATATGTACGATTTTGAATAGTGGAAGTGTTCGCAGATATCGGAAATTTTGAGCGGCAGGGCGATGTTTTCGTTGATATAATCAACGACGTCCGCCATTTTTTTACTGTAAAAGACGATTTTGGTATCGACAATCTCTTTGCTGCAAAAATAGGTGATGATCTCCCGCAGGACGCTTTCCATGAGATAGTTCAGGCTGTTCCCCGTGTAATTGCGGCAATGCCAGTCCATGCGCTCGAAGAGTTGCGGAATGACCGTTTGCAGGACGGAGCAGCAGCTATTTTTCTCTTTGAGTACGGGCAGAAGATCTTTCGGTATCTCATATTCGGGGAATTTGATGACGTACCGTTCGTACTTTTTGTCCGAAAGAGGGTTGATGTGGTGATGCTGTCCCGGCTGGATGAAAGCGAGGTCGCCGACAGCCATCGTGAATTTTTTGTTTTCAAGGATGAGTTCCACGTCTCCTTCCACGAGATAGAGCATTTCATAGACGATGTGATAGTGCTCTTCAAAGGTCTCGCCGTAGTCCGGACCGCAGTCCGTTTTGTGCGCGAAATTCATGTTCGGGTAAACCAAATCGTATTCCATGACACTATTATAACACCATAATGGAAAAAATGCAATGTTTTTTGGGAAACAAATGCAATTGATATTTGATTTTTTTTGTGATATAATGGTTATAGTTAAGAAAAATAGATGTTTTTGTTCGGGTATAACATTTTTTGAAAAATTATAAAAATCGGATCCGAATAAAAACGAAAGAGAGGTGCCAGAAAGATGAAAATGACATTTCGGTGGTATGGCGAAAAAGACAGCATTCCTTTGGAATACATCCGTCAGATCCCGAACGTACAGAGCGTTGTAACGGCTGTGTATGACGTGCCCGTCGGCGAGGTGTGGAGCGACGCTTCCATGCAGAAACTCAAAGACCTTGCCGCGGCGAAGGGGTTGAAGGCGGAGGTGATCGAATCCATACCCGTCCACGAGGACATCAAACTCGGCAGAGGGGACAGGGACAGATACATCGCCAACTACTGTGAGAATATCCGCGTCGTGGCGCGGCACGGCGTGAAGTGCGTCTGCTACAATTTTATGCCCGTTTTTGACTGGCTGCGCACGGAGATGGCGCACGTCAATCCGGACGGCAGCACGTCTCTTGCCTACTCCGCGGAAGATTTCAAGAAGATCGATCCGACCAACCTGCATCTGCCCGGCTGGGACGAAAGTTATACGCCCGAAGAGTTGCAGGGGCTGCTCAAAGCTTACAAAAACGTCAGCCACGAACAACTTTTTGAAAATTTCGTATACTTCCTGGAAAAGATCATTCCCGTATGCGAGGAGACGGGCGTCGTGATGGCGCTCCATCCCGACGATCCGCCTTGGGACGTGTTCGGTCTGCCGCGCATCGTTTCGAGCGAAGCCGACCTGGACAAACTCTTTGCCGCCGTGCCTTCCAAGTGCAACGGCATCACGCTTTGCACCGGTTCCTTCGGCGCTGGCAGGAAAAATGACCTCGTGCACATGGCGGCAAAATACGCCGCACAGGGAAGAGTGCATTTCGCGCACCTGCGCAACGTGCTCTGGACGGACGACGCCGACTCCTTCTGCGAAGTGGGGCACTGCTCTTCTTACGGAAGTCTGGATATGGCTGCCATCGTCCGCGCATTGGTGGAGAACGGGTTTGACGGTTATGTCCGTCCCGACCACGGCAGGAGCATTTTCGGCGAAACGGGCAAGGGCGGTTACGGGCTCTACGACCGTGCGCTCGGCGCGGCGTACCTCAACGGGCTGTTTGAAGCGACGGAAAAGGCGCTCGGAAAATAAATTTGAAAGTAATCCCGCCCTTTTCGGGCGGTGAGGGCTTATCGGTATTTTTTC
The DNA here is from genome assembly GCA_944372515.1 of uncultured Clostridia bacterium. Taxonomy (GTDB): domain Bacteria; phylum Bacillota; class Clostridia; order Christensenellales; family Borkfalkiaceae; genus RGIG4074. Next base: position 15,680 of record CALVZM010000037.1, on the reverse strand, counting down.
AATATATATATTTAATGGAGGCAAGAATCATGAAAACACCTTTCAAAGTAGATCTGAGCGACAAAGTGGTTGCCATCACGGGTGCGGGCGGCGTTCTGATGAGCGAGTTTGCCCGTGCGATGGCGGCGAACGGCGCGAAGGTCGCCCTGCTCGACCTCAACGAGGATGCAGCCAAAAAGTATGCCGACGAAATCGGCGCGAACGCCGTGGGCATCAAGTGCAACTGTCTGGACAAACAGAGCATCATCGACGCCAAGAAAGTCATCAACGAAAAATTCGGCAAGGTGAACTTTATCATCAACGGCGCCGGCGGCAACAAAGCGACGGCAAACACGGACAACGAATATATGACGCCCGACACGGAAGGGATCAAGGATTTCTTCAAGATCGAAGAGAGCGGACTGCGCTTTGTTTTTGACCTGAACATCGTCAGCACCTTCCTCGTAACGCAGGTATTCGCCGAAGATATGGTGAAGACGGGCGGCAACATCATCAACGTTTCTTCCATGAACGCATTCCGTCCTCTGACCAAGATCCCCGCATACAGTGCGGCGAAGGCGGGCGTTTCCAACTTCACCCAGTGGCTTGCCGTGCATTTTGCTCCCTGCAACATCCGCGTCAACGCCATTGCGCCCGGATTTTTCGTAACCAAACAGAACAAAGACCTTCTCTTCAATCCCGACGGCACGCCCACGCCCCGCACGGGCAAGATCCTGGCGGCGACGCCCATGAAGAAGTTCGGCGAGGCGTCCGACCTCATCGGCACGCTTTTGTGGCTGGCGAGCGATGAAGCGAGCGGTTTTGTTACCGGCGTCGTCGTTCCCGTCGACGGCGGATTCAACGCTTACAGCGGGGTGTGAGGAACGGAGAAGGAAAAGATGAAAGGCTTTTTTGCAGACGACATACTCCTGAAAGGGGAGAGCGCTGCCTTATTATATAAGGAAGTCAAAGATCTCCCGATCATCGATTATCACTGTCATCTCAATCAGGATCTCATCGCATCCGACGCGCCCGTCGGGGACATCGGCACGCTGTGGCTGGGCGGCGATCACTACAAGTGGCGCGCCATGCGCATGTGCGGCGTGGATGAATATTACATAACGGGCGGCGCGTCGTGGAAAGAAAAGTTTGAAAAGTATGCCGAAATCGTGCCGCAACTCATCGGCAATCCGCTCTATTATTGGACGCATCTCGAATTGCAGCAGGTGTTCGGCATCTATGAACCGCTCAACAAGGACACGGCGGACAAAATTTTTGACGAAGCCAACAAAAAATTGCAGTCGGTAACGGTGCGCGGGCTCCTCAAAAAATTCAAAGTGCAGTTCGTGGCGACGACCAACGATCCGACGGAAACGCTCGCTTCGCACGGCGCATACGACGGCATCGCCGTTTCTCCCACGTTCCGTCCCGACAAACTGTATTCCCTCGACCCCGCTTATATCGCCGACCTCGGCAAAGCGGCGGGCGTGGAGATAAAAACGCTTGCCGACTTGAAACAGGCGCTCTGTGCACGCATCGATTTCTTTGCCTCCAAGGGCTGCCGCATTTCCGACCACGGCTTTGCCGATTTTCCCGCGGCGTATGCTACGGAGTCGGAGATGGAGGGGCTTTTTGCCCGCCGCGGCAGTCTGAATGCGGCGGAAAAAGATGCGGCGTTCGGTTATCTTCTCCTGTTCCTGATGGGGGAATACAAAAAGCGGAACATTGTCGTGCAACTGCATTTTTCCGTAACGCGCAACATCAATTCGCCCATGTTCAAAAAACTCGGCGCGGATGCCGGGTTCGACGTCATCGGCAAGGAACCCGATCTTGAAAACGTCATGCGTTTTCTGGACAAGATGCCCGATGAAGAGCGCCCGACGATCATCCTCTACACGCTCAATCCCAATGCGGTGGCGCCTCTTGCGTGCATCAGCGGCGCTTTCCGCGGCGTGTATATGGGCGCGGCGTGGTGGTTCAACGATACCGTGAACGGCATTTCCCGCAATCTCGATTGGATCTCCGAATATGCATGCCTCGGCACCAACCTCGGCATGCTGACCGATTCGAGGTCGTTCTCCAGTTATTCCCGCTTCGATTTCTTCCGCCGCATTCTCTGCACGTTCGTGGGCAAGAAGGTGGACAAAGGGGAATACCCTCTGGAAGATGCCAAGACGCTGGTGAAAAACATCAGTTATTATAACATTAAAAATTTACTGAAACTCTGAAATAAAATACAATAAAGAAGGTAAAAAGTTATGGATGTTGTTGAAAAATTCAGGGAACTGAAAATCGTTCCCGTCGTCGTGCTCAACAAATTGGAAGACACCCTTCCCACCATCGGTGCATTGGTGCGGGGCGGGCTTCCCGTGGCGGAGATCACTTTCCGCACGGCATGTGCGGCGGATGCCATCCGCCTTGCGGTCAAGGAATATCCCGAGGCGCTCATCGGCGCGGGCACCGTCATCACGGCAGAGCAGTGCGAAGACGCCATTGCCTGCGGCGCGAAGTTCATCGTCAGCCCCGGTCTTTCTGCGGCGGTAGCCAAGGTCTGCAAAGAGAAGAATGTTCCTTATTTCCCCGGGCTCGTAACGCCGACCGAAGTCATTCAGGCGCTCGATCTGGGATTGGACAAACTGAAATTCTTCCCTGCTTCCAATTTCGGCGGATTGAAGACCATCAAAGCCATCTGCGCGGCATTCCCGCAGGTGCAGTTCATGCCCACGGGCGGCGTGAGCGAAGAGAACGTGCTCGAATTTCTCTCGTATGACAAGATCTATGCCTGCGGCGGCAGTTGGATGACCAAGGGCACGCCCGAAGAGATCGAAGCGAAAACAAGAAGCGCCGTTGCGCTGGTAGGAGGAATAAAGAAATGAAAGTAGTAACATTCGGTGAATTGATGCTGCGCCTTGCGCCCAACGGATATCTGCGTTTCGTGCAGAGCAATCAACTCGAAGCGACCTTCGGCGGTGCCGAAGCAAACGTGGCGGTATCTTTGGCGAATTACGGCGCCGACGTCGATTTCGTAACCAAACTGCCCGCCCACGAAGTGGGACAGGCGGCTGTCAACAGCCTTCGTCAGTTCGGCGTGAATACGTCCAACATCGTCCGCGGCGGCGACAGAGTGGGCATTTACTATTGCGAGAAGGGCGCGTCCCAGCGTCCCAGCAAGGTCATCTATGACCGCGCGGGCTCGGCGATCGCCACGGCGAAGAAAGGGGATTTCGATTGGGATAAGATTTTTGACGGCGCCGATTGGTTCCACTTCACGGGCATCACGCCCGCGCTCTCGCCCGAAACCGCCGAGATCTGCATCGAAGCGTGCAAGAAGGCGAAGGAAAAGGGCATCACCATTTCCGCCGACCTCAACTTCCGCAAGAAACTGTGGTCCCGCGAGCAGGCGAACAAAACGATGAGCGAACTTTGCAAGTACATCGACGTGTGCATCGCCAACGAAGAGGACGCCAAGGACGTCTTCGGCATCGAGGCGGAGAACACCGACATCGACAGCGGCAAACTCAACCGCGAGGGTTACATTTCCGTCGCCAAACAACTCACCGACCGCTTTAATTTCCGCAACGTCGCCATCACGCTCCGCGAATCCATTTCGGCAAACGACAACAATTGGTCCGCCATGCTTTACAGCGGCAAGGAAAAGAAGGCTTACTTCTCCCGCAAATATGCCATGCACATCGTTGACCGCGTGGGCGGCGGCGACAGTTTCGGCGGCGGGCTCATTTACGCGCTCCGCAGCGGGTATGACGAACAGAAAGCCATTGAGTTTGCGGTCGCGGCAAGTTGCCTGAAACATTCCGTGGAAGGGGACTACAACATGGTTTCCGTGGCGGAAGTCAATGCGCTTGCGGGCGGTAGCGGCAGCGGCAGAGTCCAGAGATAACAGGGAATATCTCTCGGCTCATCAAATCGAAAAAAATTTTCCGATGGTTTTTCTATCGGTAAAAAAAAGGAAAGAGAGGAATAAAAATTATGGCACAACAAGCAACAACAAGCGCGGGCGGCAGCAGTCTTGCCGTCAACCGCGCGAAACAATGGCAGATCGCCCTGTTCCCGTTTAATAATGCGGCGACGAACGTATATTTTGCGTTCTACAACTACTTTGTTTATTGGGCAGTGCTGTATCTGACCGGCAACGTTTGGGCGTCTATCGGCGGTGTTATCGCGGCATCCGGTTTGGCGATCGGCGTCAGCACCTTCGCAAGTATCTATGCGCCCATCATGCGTATCTTCGACGGTATCACCGACCCGATTCTGGGCGGCATCATGGACAAGACGAAAAGCAGGTTCGGCAAATTCCGTCCGTATATGGTCATCGGTAACGTTATGCTGGCGTTCTCCGTTCTCCTGATGATGATCGTCGGGCAATTTGTTCCCAACTCGCTGGCGCCTTTGCAGTGGTTCCTGTACTGTATCAGTTACATCATCTACGTTTTGGGCTATACCTGCCAGTGCGCGGTTACCAAGGCGGGGCAGACCTGTCTCACCAACGACCCGCAGCAGCGTTCGCAGTTCGTTATCTGGAACATGATCGGCATGATCGGTTCCATCGTGCTCGTCAACGTTATGGCAAACGGTATCCTCACCGTTCCCGAAATCTGCTCCAAGGGGCTTATCGTGTATGAAACTTCCGTTGCCGACGGCGGTCTGACGGTTGCCGAACTCATCAGCAGATGGACGGAGAGCAACATCGATTACTCGAACATTGCAGATCAACTTGATCCCAATAAGACGTATACATATCTGAGCGGTGCTGCATACGGCAAACAGTTCTATTATATCATGGTTCCGTTTGTCATCATTGTTTCGGCTATTTATACCGTCATGGCGGTTGCGGCGATCGCGGAGAAAGATAAACCCGAATTCTGGGGCGTCAGCACCGAAAAACCCGCAAAATTCCGCGACTACGTCGACATTCTCAAAAACAACAAGGAAATGCGCTGGTTGGTGCTTTCCTCGGGCTTCAACAAGTTGGCTTCCACCGTTTCGACGTCGGGTGCCGTCGCCTTCCTGGTCTACGGCTGTCTGATGGGGGACTACAACGGACTGTACATACCTTTCTATGCGCTTTGCTTCGTATTCATGGGCATCTTCTTTATGTGGGGCTCCATCACGGCGGGCAGAAAGGGACAGAAGCGCGGCGTGGCACAGTTTACGGCATTTGCCTTCCTGTTCTACATCGGCGTGCTCATCATGCTGTGCATCTACAACCATGAAGATCCTGCGACCCACCTGTCCCTCTTCTCCATGGAAGGCGGATTCCACCTGACCATCAATGCCTACACCATCATCTTCATCATCCTGTACGGCTGCGGTTACGGCGCATTCAACTGCTGCGACAACCTGACCATCCCCATGGTCGCCGACTGCACGGACTACGAGACCTATCGTTCGGGCAACTATCTGCCCGGCATCATGGGCACCATCTTCTCGCTCATCGATAAACTCATTTCCGCATTGCAGACCTTGCTCTTGCAACTCTTCATCGTTTTGTTGGTACCCGGATTGAATGCACTGCCTGCCGAAGGTACGCCTTACATGGAAGGTATGCAACTTTCCGCCATCATCTGCTTCTGCTTGCTGCCCATGGCGGCTTGGGCGATCACCATCTTCGCCATGACCCGTTACGGTCTGTCCGGCAAGAGATTGCAGGAGATCCAGGCGGTCAACGCCGTCCGCAAAGCGGCTGTTTCCGGCGGTATGAGCATGGAACAGGCGATGGAGACTTGGAAGACCATCGACCAGGTTCCCGCCGCGTTCGTCTACAACAAGCCTCCGCGCATTGACAAAAAGACGGGCAAAGTGATCGAAGAGAAAGAAAACATTCTCGACAAGATTTATAACTTCATCTTCACGCGCCGCGAGAGAGTTTCGGGCGAGGCTTCCTCCAATGCCATCGATATTCCCGAAGAATATCTCACCGATGAAGTGCGCGCGATGATCGCCGAGGCGGACGCCAAGGCAAACGGCACTGCCGCGCCCGCCGAGGAAACGGCGGAAGTGGCGGAACCGACTGCCGAAGCCGATGAAGTGCCTGCGGAAACGACGGAAACCGCGACGGAAGAGAAGAACGATGATTCTTCCGAATCTTAACAAAGGGGAAAATGAATTTTGAGAAAAGTAATCGCATTCAATGAAAGTTGGGAATTCACGATGCCGGGCGCACAGCCCGTCATCGTGGACTTGCCCCACACATGGAACGGTACGGACGGACAGGACGGCGGCGACGATTATAAGCGCTGCCCCTGCACCTATACCAAGAACTTTGCAAAACCCGAACTCGGCGAAGGGGAGAAATGCATCGCGGTGTTCCGCGGCGTCAACTCCGAAGCGGATGTTTCCCTCAACGGGAAACATCTCGCCCGCCACGAGGGCGGTTACTCCACTTTCATCGTCGACCTGACGGACGCGCTGGAAGCGGAGAACAAACTTGAAGTCGTTGCCGACAACACGCCCACCGACAAGGTATATCCGCAGAAAGCCGACTTTACCTTCTACGGCGGTATTTACAGGGATGTAACGCTGGAAATTCTGCCGAAGGTCCATTTTGCTTACGGCGAATATGCCGCGCCGCATCTGAAAGTTACGCCCACGGTCGAGGGCGAGGACGGCGAACTGCTCGTCGAAGCCAATGTGCACGGCGGCGAAGGGGAGGTGAAGATCTCCCTGCTGGATGCCGAAGGCAATGTCGTTGCGACGGGCAAGCCGGGTGAAAAGATCAAAGTTGCGGGCGTACATCTCTGGAACGGCGTGAAGGACCCGTATCTTTATACGGTAGTCGGGGAACTGACCGCAGACGGCGAAGTCGTCGACCGCACGGAGTGCAAGACGGGATTCCGCACCTTCAAAGTCGATCCCGATAAAGGTTTCTTCCTCAACGGGAAGTCCTATCCGCTGCGCGGCGTCTGCCGTCATCAGGACCGTCCGAAACTCGGCAATGCCATCACCAAAAAAGAGCATGACGAAGATATGGCGCTCATCCGCGAGATCGGCGCAAACACCATTCGTCTGGCGCATTATCAGCACGATCAGTATTTCTATGACCTCTGCGACAAATACGGCATGGTCATCTGGGCGGAAATTCCTTACATCTCCAAGCACATGCCTGCCGCCAACGACAACACCGAAACGCAGATGCGTGAACTGATCGCGCAGAACTATAACCATCCTTCCATCGTGGTGTGGGGCGTGTCCAATGAGATCACCATGTTCCACGTCCATAAAGAGGATATGCTGGAAAATCACAGGCGGCTCAACGATTTGTGCCATCAACTCGATCCCACCCGCCTCACGACGCTTGCCTGCTTTGCCATGTGCACGCCCATGAACCGTTCGGCGCACATCACGGACATCGTTTCGTGGAATCTCTATCTCGGCTGGTATGTTCCCGGGCTCTTCCTCAACGATCTCTGGTTCGGATTCTTCCGCTTCCTGTATCCTCATCGCTGCATCGGCATGTCGGAATACGGCGCGGAGGCAATGACCAACCTGCACAGCGTCAAGACTCGCCGCGGGGACAACACCGAAGAATATCAGGCGATCTATCATGAGTATATGCTCAAATTCTTCGCAAAACGTCCTTACCTGTGGGCGACGCATGTATGGAACATGTTCGACTTTGCCGCCGACGCGAGAAACCAGGGCGGCGAACCCGGCATGAACCATAAGGGTCTCGTTACCTTTGACAGAAAGACCTGCAAAGATTCGTTCTACCTCTACAAGGCGTATTGGTCGGATGAACCGTTCGTGCACCTCTGCGGCAGACGTTTTGTCAACCGCACGGGCAAAAAGTTGGAAATCAAGGTATATTCCAACCAATCCGAAGTCAGCCTCTATCAGAACGGCAATCTCGTCGTGACCAAGAAAGGGGACAAGGTGTTCAAATTCACTTTGCCGATGCTGGACAAGAACGAAATCGAAGTCAGAAGCGGCGATTTGAAGGACAACATCACCGTCCTGCACGTCGATAAGGTCGATCCTTCTTACATCGTACCCAAAGGCGGTTCCAACAAGAGTTGGGAAAAGTAAAAGTTCCCCGCTCACCCGAAAGGGGTGTTCAAAGAAAGGTTTATTTTTAGAAGATTCTTGAATTCCTCCGATATATTGAAAAACAGACACCCGAAAGAGAGATCTTTCGGGTGTCTGTTTTCTCTATTCCTTCTTTTTGTGCCCGATTTGACGGTATATTTGTCTTTATCAAGAAAGAGGTCTTTTCTGAACTTGCTTTTTTCCCCGTTTTGATATATAATAATGTAAAGAGCAAAGACTCTTTTTTCTTCGGATATTGATATTTTTCGGAAGATTGAAGAGTACTATGTGTGTCATAATAGCGTTGATTGAAAGACTGTCTGAGGGGCTTTTATATGGAAAAATTGATTCTTATCGACGGAAACAGTTTGTTGAACCGCGCGTACTTTGCGACGCCGCATTTTTCGACCAAAGAGGGCTTGCCGACCAACGGCGTATTCGGATTCATCAAATTGTTCCTCAAAATTTTAAGCGACCTGCATCCTGAATATGCGGTGGTGGCGTTTGACTTGCGCGCGCCCACGTTCCGTCATAAGATGTACGACAAATACAAAGCGACCAGAAAACCGATGCCCGAAGAATTGGCGGTGCAGATGCCCGTGCTCAAAGAGTGCCTTTCGCTCATGCGTGTGAAGATCTGCGAAAAAGAGGGGTACGAGGCGGATGACGTCATCGGTTCGCTTTCCCGCAAATTTCCTCTCGTATCGAGTTATATCTATACGGGCGATCGGGATTCGTATCAACTTGTCAACGAACACACATCGGTCTGTTTCACCCGCAAGGGGGTTTCGGACATATTGCTTTTAAGCAATGAAAATTTTCAAGAGGAAATAGGGCTTTGTCCCCCGCAGATCATCGATTTGAAAGCGCTGATGGGCGATTCTTCCGACAATATCCCCGGCGTGCCCGGCATCGGCGAAAAAATGGCAAAGAAATTGTTGACGGAATACGGCGATTTGCAGAATATATATGCGCATCTGGACGAGATCGGGGGGGCGACGCACGATAAATTGGAGAAAAACCGTGCATTGGCGGAGATGTCTTCCGCGCTGGCGACCATCGATACGGAAGTGCCGCTCGATATCGCCTTGGAAGATTGCCGCGTGCAGACGCCTTTTCCCGCGGCGCTGCGCCGTAAGTTTGCCTCGCTGGAATTCCGCATCTTCTATGCCGATGAAAACCTGTACGAAAAAGAGGATGCCGCTGCGCAGGATCCGACGTTCTCGGGGCAGCCGCTTCCGCCCGTGGAGACGCGGAAGGTGCGTTCTTTTGCCGAGATTCGGGACGTGTTGGAATCTCATCGTCTGTTTTCGGTGGTATGGGGGGAGAAAAAACAAATATACCTGCCGCGGGAGAGCGGCGCCTTGAAGGCGGAAGACGGAGCGCGGGGACAGGGAAAGGACGATTTGAAGGCGGAAGAGGAATATGAGATCGCCGAGATGGTTGACCTGTTCTCGGGCGGCGTATCGGCGGATGACGTCCGCGCCATCCTGCAAACCATTTTCTGCAACGAACACAACACCGTGATCTTGTACGGCGCCAAAGACATGATGCACCTTCTCGACGGGATGGGGCTTTTCATGACCGCCGACTATGAGGACGTGGCGCTTTTGAAATATCTGACCGACTATGCGGGACGGGAGGAGGACCTTGCATTCATATTGGATGCATACGGGCTGCCCAGCGAACATCTTGCCCGTTCCTTGTCCGTTCTGTATGACCGCCTGCGGGAGAAATCCGCGCGGTCGGACGCAACGGCGTTATATCTCTCCATAGAAAAGCCTCTTTGCAGGGTACTCTATGACATGGAGAAAAAGGGTGTTTGCATCGATGAGGCGTATCTTTCCCGTTTGGGAACGGAATATGCCGCACGGCTGGAAGAAGTTTCGCGGCGCATTCACGATTTGGCGGGAGATCATGATTTCAACATCAATTCCGCCCGTCAGTTGGGGATCGTCCTCTTTGAAAAAATGGGCATTCAAGGCGGGAAAAAGGGCAGGAACGGCGCCTATTCTTCCAGTGTGGACATCCTTGAAAAACTCGCGCCCGAACATGAGATCGTGCGGGAGATCCTTGAATACAGGAAGATCCAGAAATTGAATTCCACATATGTGGAAGGGCTGAAAAATTGTCTGAGAAACGGGCGCGTGCATACGACGTATATGCAGAACATCACCGCCACGGGACGTTTGTCGAGCAAAAACCCGAATTTGCAGAATATCCCCATCCGGACGGAGGAAGGGCGGGAGATCCGCAAACTGTTCGTCGCGGAAGAGGGCAATGTCCTTCTCGACGCCGATTATTCGCAGATCGAACTCAGATTGCTGGCGCACATGTCGGGCTGCCACGAACTGATCGATGCCTATCGCGCGGGGAAAGACATCCACCGCGATACGGCGGCAAAGGTATACGGAGTGCGGGAAGAGGAAGTAACGCCCGCCATGCGCCGCAGCGCGAAAGCGGTCAATTTCGGCATCATTTACGGCGAAAGCGCCTTCGGGCTCGGGCAGACGCTCGGCATACCTTCCGCCCGCGCCGCAGAATTCATACAGCGGTATTTCGAGGCGTATCCGGCGGTCAGGGAATATCTGAACGGCACGGTTGCTTTTGCCAAAGAAAACGGATATGTAACCACGCTTTTCGGCAGGAAACGCGAGATACCGGAGTTGCGGTCTCCCAATTACAACGTGCGTCAGTTCGGCGAGCGCGCGGCGATGAACATGCCGTTGCAGGGTTCGAGCGCGGACATCATCAAGATCGCCATGATCGCGGTATGGAAGGCGCTGCGGGAACGCGGCATGCGCTCCCGTCTGATCTTGCAGGTCCACGACGAATTGGTGCTGGACGTGCCCGAGGAAGAGGCGGACGAAGCGGCGAAACTGCTCAAAGAGTGCATGGAAGGCGCGGCAAAACTGTCCGTTCCGCTGACGGCGGACATTTCCCGCGGCAGGAGTTGGTTTGAGGCGAAATAAGCGTCGGAGCCGTTTTTTTCGGCGACGCGGAAAGACGCAGGGGGCATGGTTATGCAAAGTGAAAACGCCCGTCCCGCCCGACGGGAAAAACAGATGAAAATTGCGGTAACGGGCGGTATCGGCAGCGGAAAATCCGCTGTCTGCGGTATTCTGCGGGAAATGGGCTATCCCGTGTTCTCCTGCGATGCGATCTATCGGCAGATGCAGACCGAACCGACCTTCGTCGCCGCATTGCAGACAGCGTTTCCCGCTGCGGTAGAGGACGGGCGGCTTGACAGATCCCTGCTTGCCTCGATCGTGTTTTCCTCTCGGGAAGCGCTGGAAAAACTCAATGCGCTGACCCATCCCGAGATCATGCGCCGATTATACGCCGCCATGGCGGACTACCCCGTTTCGTTCGGGGAAGTGCCGCTTTTGTTTGAAAGCGGGCGGCAGGGAGATTTTGATGCCGTCATCGTGGTGTACCGTCCGACGGAGGAACGCATCCGTTCCGTTTGCGCGCGGGATGTTCTGACAAGGGAACAGGTCCTTTCGCGGATAAAAAATCAGGCAGATTACGAAAAAATACGCAAAGAGGGGCATACTGTAATATATAACGACGGGGATATGTCGTCCCTGCGTGAAAAGGTGGCTCTTGCGATTCGGAAAATTATTGGTTAGCATGGTCGCCGTTGTGGCGATCCTGTTCACGGTCTGCGCCGTCTGCGGTGCGGCGCTCTTGCGGGCGTATCCGACAACTTACAGAGAAACGGCGCGGCTCTGGCACGATGATTGGCGGCTGGTACTCTCCGTCATAAAGGCGGAAAGCGGGTTTGACGCGGACGCAACGAGCAATGCGGGAGCGTGCGGGCTCATGCAGGTCTTGCCGTCGACGGCGGCGTTTATCGCGCAAAGGAACGGCATCGAGGGGTATGACTTGTATCGCGCGGAGGACAATATCCGCCTGGGCTGTCTTTATTTGCGTTACCTGGAAGAGCGTTTTTCCGACCGCACGACGGTGCTGGCGGCATACAACGCGGGAGAGGGAACGGTGCGGCAATGGCTGAAAAATGCAGATTATTCCGCGGACGGCGTTCGGCTTTTTTGCATTCCGTATTCGGAAACGGAAAGATATGTAAAAAAAATAGAAAAATATTATTGGAATTATCGAAAAATTTACTTGACAAATGACGGTAAATAAGTTATGATTATAAACGCTTGTAACGCACGCGAGGGTGGCGAAACTGGCAGACGCATACGTTTGAGGTGCGTATGGATTTTCCGTGTGGGTTCGAGTCCCATCTCTCGCACCACGAAAAAAGGGAAGGCAGAAAAGCCTTCCTTTTTTCGTGTGCGCGGGATATCAAACGAGAAAGCGTCGGGTTCGGAAAAATCTTTGATTTTTCTTTGGCGAAACCAAGCCCCCATCTCTCGCACCAAAAAAGCGGGTTTTTAGGTCAAAAATGGCTTAAAAACCCGTTTTTTTTATGATTTTTTAGGTATTGTTTTGTATATTTATTTGCGGTTTTGGGGAACGTTTGGGGAACAGAGTTTGAAGGGGGACAGATTGGTTGATAATTGCCCTTATTGTGATTGGACGTATTTGGGGTGGGAAGATGAACTTGATGGGAACGATACGGAAACTTCAAATCCTGTTACAATCAACGAAGCCAAGAAACTTGTATCAGAAGGGAAAAACATTTGGGGCGATCCGTTGCCCAAGAGATAAAAAAAACAGAAAAACGAAGAAAAGCAAAAGCTCTCTCAAAAGCGGAGAAAATGAAGTTATTGCCTCCAAGGAGAGCCGATATAAAGTAGTCGATAAAAAAACTGATAACGATGGGAGAGTATAATTTACTTGGAGGAAGTATGATCAACAGGCGTGCATATTATGAACAAGTGATGGCTGATTTTAATAAGCGTTATGGCTTGACGGAAAAAGAATTTTTGCGTCTTTATAATTTACAGGGTGAAGAACTGAAAAAAGCAGAGGAAGGACTTTCCGAAGAGTTAAAGGCAGCATTGATTCATCTAAAAGTTGCGTATGGTCTTATGGTGAAACAACAAAAATAAAACAAGACGTTTTTACGATGATTTTTTGAAAACAGTAGAAGCAAGCGCGGACTATCCGCGGGTTTTGAATTACAAAAAGCAAAAGCGCTCTCAAAGGGCGCTTTTTTTATGTCAAAAAAGGCGGTAAAAATAACTTGTGCCGAAGAGAGAAACGGATAACTTAAAATCCATTCGAAGCGTGGACAAGCGGTTATGATGGTAGAGTGAAAATTTAGGCGCCGCCGTTGACATAACCGCGAAAGTGTGCTACAATGACATTGCTTATTTTTTGAGAGCAGGACTAAAACGCGGACAGCGAAAGGGAGAAGGGGGCGTTAAAAGATATGACCATACATCACGACAAGACCGTATACGGCAAACTCGCCTCGCAGCGGGAGGACATCGACGAGCGCGGCATAGAGGATATGCTTTGCGTGCTCAATGCGGAAGAGGTGTTCGACGTTGTGGATGCAAACGGCGTTCCCACGGGTGAGACGGTCGGGCGGGAAGAGGCGCATGCCAAAGGGATACGGCACCGCACGGCGCATGTCTGGCTGTGGCGCAAAAAGGACGGCAAGGCGGAGATATTGTTGCAGAAACGGGCGGAAAGCAGGGATTATCCCGGATGTTATGACATTTCCGCGGCGGGACATCTGCATGCAGGGGAAAGTGCCTTGGCTTGTGCTTTGCGCGAACTTGAAGAGGAACTCGGCGTTATAGCCGACGCGGACGATCTTTGTTTTTGCGGGCGACGTGCGTTCTGCTTTCGGGGGAAAGGGAAAGACGGGCGTCCGTTTATTGACGATCAAGTGAGCGATGTCTATCTTTTTCGCAGCGAAAGGGACGCGGCGGATTTTCTTTTGGATCCGTCAGAGACGGAACGGGTCGTTTGGGCCGAGTTTGAAGATTGCCGGCAGAAAGTGTCGGACAATGCCTTCTTGCATTGTATTTATCCTGAAGAATTGGAAATATTGGAGAAATTTTTACAAATATAAAGTACTATGTATAACATAATAATGGTTTTTCGCCTTGCAAAATATATTTTTTCATAACCGCAGAGCATACTCATTCATGCAATATAGATATTTGACATAAATTTTTATCGGTCTTATAATAAAGGTATGCAATACAGTTTTGGAGGGAAAAAATGACCATAGAAGAATACAAGGAAAAAACGCTGCGGCGGGAATACATTGCGACAGGTTCCGAAGCACATAAATTGATGACGCGGGCAGCGCGCGATGCGCAGAAAATTACGTCGGAAATCAATGGGGGCTATCATACCGCCGAAGAATTGCGGGAATTGTTTTCACGGCTGATCGGTAAAGAGGTGGACGATGCGTTCGGGCTTTTTCCTCCGTTTTACACCGATTTCGGCAAAAACATAACATTGGGCAAGCACGTTTTCATCAATTCGGGCTGCTGTTTTCAGGATCAAGGCGGCATTGAGATCGGCGATGATTGTCTGATCGGGCACCAGGTGGTTCTGGCGACGCTCAATCACGATTTAACGCCCGAAAACCGCGGCAGTATGTTGCCCGCGCCCATAAAGATCGGAAAAAATGTATGGATCGGCGCACACGCTACTCTTTTGCCCGGCGTTACCGTCGGGGACAATGCCGTGATCGCGGCGGGGGCGGTTGTGAGTAAAGACGTACCGAGCAATGCCGTCGTCGGCGGCGTGCCGGCAAAGATCATGAAAACGCTCGGCGCGGAAAATTGAATTTTCTCTTACACCGAAAAGATCTTGCGGCGAAAAAACGACGTTTTTCCCCATGAAAACGTCCGTATGCAGACGGTTTTACGGAAAATAAAAATATTAAAATAAAAAAGGAGATTTTGCCATGTTAGGGGATTTCACTTATTGCAATCCGACGAAATTGTACTTCGGTAAGGACGCCATGAAAGGATTGAGCGAAGAGTTGCCCAAATACGGAAAGAATGTTTTGCTGGTATACGGCGGTGGTTCCGTAAAAAAGAACGGGATTTACGATCAGGTCCTGAAAATTTTGAAAGCCAACGGCAAAGAAGTGTTCGAGGACGGGGGAGTAATGCCCAATCCGACGGTCAAAAAACTTTATGAAGGCGTAGAGCGCGCCCGCAAGGCAAACGCCGACTTTATTCTTGCGGTCGGTGGCGGTTCCGTGTGCGATTATGCCAAGGCGGTTTCGATCTCCGTGCATTGCGAAGAAGACCCCTGGCAGAAATATTATATCCGTTTTGAAGAGCCTTCCTGCAAGATCATACCCGTCGGCTGCATTCTGACCATGGTCGGCACGGGCAGCGAAATGAACGGAGGGTCGGTCATCACCAATCACGATGAGAAATTGAAGATCGGACACGTCTTCGGCGAAGAGGTCTTTCCGAAATTTTCCATATTGAATCCCGAGGTTACGTATACCGTCCCGCAATATCAGATGGTTTCCGGATTTTTCGACATCATGTCGCACATTCTGGAACAGTATTTTTCGGGGGACGACGACAATACATCCGATTATATCATGGAGGGGTTGATGCGTTCGCTGGTGTACAGTTCCACGATCGCGCTGAAAGATCCGCGGGATTATGAAGCGCGCAGCAACATCATGTGGACGGCGACCTGGGCGCTCAACACCCTCATCTCCCGCGGCAAATCGACCGACTGGGAGGTGCACA
>CALVZM010000036.1 GCA_944372515.1 uncultured Clostridia bacterium | reverse complement strand
AGTGCAAACCCTGGCAGCAGTGTGAAGTCAAAGAAGTGACATGGAACGTTATCAGCGCCGATGCGGGCGTCATGTATTCCTTTGCGCAGTACGATGACGCCGCCATCGTCGTCATCTCCCGTTCGGGCGGGGAATATTCCGACCTGCACTATAACTATTCGGGTTCCAACGATACGACGGGCGACAATGACAGGGGCAAGTTTGAAAACACTTCCGCGGAAGGCGGGTATCTGGGGCTCACCGACGAGGAAGAGGACCTGCTGAAAAACATTACCGACGGCACGTTCAAAAAAGTCGTCGTCCTGCTCAACACGGGCAATCCCCTGCAAATGCAGGATCTGGAAAAATATTATGACGGCATCGACGCCTGCATGTGGATCGGGCAGCCCGGTTCCACGGGCATCAACGCCGTTGCCGACCTTTTGAAGGGCAAGGATATGCAGGGGAACGACCTGTCGCCTTCGGGCAGGCTGACCGATACCTGGGTGTATGACAACAACTCCGCGCCCGCCACGGTCAACGACGGCAATTATACGTATGGAAACACCAACATCCTTTCCAGCAAACTCAAAGAAAAGTTGGAGTATCACGGCAAATACATCGTCTATCAGGAAGGCATCTATGTCGGTTACCGCTATTACGAGACCCGCTATGCCGACCTGATCGCGGGAGAGGGCAACGCCGATTCGACGAAGGGCGCCAAGCATTCCTCCGGGGCGTGGAACTACGACGAGGAAGTCGCTTTCCCCTTCGGTTACGGCGATTCTTATAGTGAATTTTCCTATAAAAATTTCTCTGTGGAGAAGAACGGCAGCGATTACGTCGTCAAAGTAACCGTTACAAACGAGGGTTCCGTCGCGGCGAAAGAAGTCGTGCAGGTATACCTGCAAAAGCCGTATACGGCTTACGACAAAGACAATCACATCGAAAAATCCGCCGTGGAGTTGGTCGGCTACGACAAGACTCCCACTTTGCAGCCGGGCGGCTACGAAACGCTCACGATCACCGTGCCCGAGGAATATTTCAAGACCTATGACGCCGACGGGCAGGGGACCTACATCGTCGAACCGGGGGATTATTATCTCACCGCTGCCACCGATGCGCACACGGCGATCAACAACATCCTTGCCTACGGCGGGGAAACGGGTCTTTCCACGTCCGTGATGGGCGGGAAAGCGAACACCAGACCGGCGGAATTCGGCAGCGGATTTGTCGAAGAGATCGCGCTGGCGCAGGATTTCACCACCTATTCGGTCTCCACGCAGACGGGCGAGGACATCTATAACCGCCTCGATGCGGGCGACATCAACAAGTATGAGGGCGCGGGCAGCAACAGCGTAACCTGGCTGTCCCGCGAGGATTGGGATAAAACGTATCCCACGCAGGCGCCCGCTCTTTCGATCGGCAGCGTGCAGATGGCGGTCGACCTCGGATATGACAACACGCCTCTCAACGTCGACGAAATGCCCGAATATGAAACGTTCGTCAGCGGGTCGACCACCGGAAAGCCCGACATCAACAAAGGGGACGTGGTCGCCATCCAATTCATGAACGCGCCGCTCTATCCCGAAAATGCGGAAAATCCGAACGAAGTCTACAACGAGGAAGACGGGCTCACCTATGGCGATTGGGAGGACCGCTGGAATCAGTTGCTCGATCAGATGAGTTTTGAAGAACAGGTGAACATCGTCGTCAATTCCTATCACTGGATCCAGGGTGCGGCATCCATATCCCTGCCCGAATCCCGTCAGGAGAACGGACCGGTCGGCATCACCAAGCGCGAAGAACTCTACTTCTCTCTGCCCAACGACGAAACCATCAAGGGCGGCACCAATTGGATCTGGGTGTCCTATCCCTGCGCCGGCATCATTGCGGCTTCCTACAACAACGAAGTGGCGGAAATGATCGGCGAGCACAAGAGCGAAGACATGCTCTACCTCGGCTATAACGGCATTTACGGACCGGGCGTCAATCTGCACCGCTCGCCTTACGGCGGACGCGCCTTTGAATATCCCTCCGAAGATCCCTTCCTTGCGGGTATGATCGAAGCGCACGAGTGCATCGGCATCGAAAGCAAGGGGTGTCTTGCCTATGCCAAGCATTTCGCCCTCAACGACATGGAGACCAACCGCGTCAACTGCGGCATCTGGTGCAACGAACAGACCAGCCGCGAGATCTACCTGCGCGCCTTTGAGATCGTATTCACAGAAGGCGGCGCGAGCGCGACGATGAATTCTTATACCCGTCTGGGCACGACCTGGTTCGGCGCGAGTTATGAGGTCATGACCGAGATACTGCGCGGCGAATGGGGCTATGACGGATTGGTCATTTCCGATTGGAATCACGACGGCAGCGCCATGTCCAAAGTGGACGGCGTCATGGCGGGCACGGATACCTTCGACGGCAATAACCCCGTGGACGTGCTCATGCCCTATCAGGACAATGCTTCCTTGGCACAGGCGGTGCGCCTGTCGGTCAAGCGGGTCATCTATAACGTCGCGCGGACCAACGCCATGAACGGTCTGACGGAACTTTCGATCATGGAGAAAATAACGCCTTGGTGGCAGACTCTCCTGCTCGTCATGGAATGCACCTTCGGTGCGCTGACGGCGGTCGGCGCGGGTATGCTCGTCGTCTCCGTCGTGATGGATGTGCGCAACAAGCGCGCCGCGGCGGCGGCAAACGACGCTTCCCCCGACCTGCAATGAGGTGCGCCGAAAAGACGGGCGCTCCTTTCCGAAAGTAAAAATCTTTCTAAAATCGTTGTTTTGTATAAATCCCGGGCGATCGCCGATCGCTCGGGATTTTTTGTAAAAGTCAAATTAGAAATATATTGCTCTTTCAAAAAAGGAAAAATGCTGTAAAACCTATGAAACAAACGGGCTTTTCGTAAAAGAAATATATTGCGTAAAATAATTTTTTCGACGCGGCGGGGAAGCAGACTTCAAAATTCTTCGCCGTCTGCCGTCTTTTTTTCGGCGGGGGCTTTTTGTGCGCGTATCCCTGCGGGGAGCGGGGCGCGCGGGGCGGGCAGATGCTTCGGTGCAAGGGGAATGCAGGGCGCGGCGGCGTTTTTGGCAAGGGTGAGAATAATTTTTCACCGTATTTTAACAAAAAAAATACGACTTTGCATGTAAAATACTTTTATTTTTACGGAAAATATTGTAAAATAGAAGAATGAGGCGTGTCAGGGGAATGCGCGGCGCAAGTGCACCCGTGCATTCGTCTTCTGCGGCGCGGCAGACGGACGTCTCTCTTTCAAAACAAGATTTATTGCGGAGTTTTTTGATTTTATGGGATTGATCAGTTATTTGTTGGGAAGCGACGGCAGAAGGAGTTTGAAAAAACTTGATAAAATGGCGACGCAGGTAGAGGCGCTTGAACCGAAGTATCAGGCGATGAGCGATGACGAACTGAAAGGGCAGACCGACGTGCTCAAAGCCCGCCTTGCAAAGGGCGAAACGCTCGACGACATTCTCTATGACGCTTTTGCCGCCTTACGGGAAGCGGCGTGGCGCGTTCTGAAAATGAAACATTTCCACGTGCAGATCATCGGCGGTATCTGTCTGCACCAGGGGCGCATCGCCGAAATGCGCACGGGCGAAGGCAAGACGCTGGTGGCGACCTTGCCCGCCTACCTCAATGCGCTGACGGGAAAGGGCGTGCACATCGTAACCGTCAACGACTACCTTGCCCGCCGCGACGCCGAATGGATGGGCAAAGTGCACCGCTTTATGGGGCTCACCGTGGGCGTCATCGTCTCGGGCATGAGCGACAAGGAGAAGAAAGAGGCATATGCCTGCGACGTCGTTTACGGCACCAACAACGAATTCGGCTTTGACTATCTGCGCGACAATCTGAAACCCTCGCTGGATAAAATGGTCATGCGCGAACTGAATTTTGCCATCGTGGACGAAGTGGACTCCATCCTCATCGACGAAGCCAGAACGCCGCTCATCATTTCGGGACCCGGGGAACAGTCCTCCTCGCTCTATGAATCGGTCGACCGGTTCGTCCGCACGCTGTCGGGCGGCTTTGACGACGAGATCGATCTGACGCCGACGAACGAAGAGGACAAGCGCGAAGCCAAAAAGGCGGCAGACGCGGCAAAGCGCGGCAACACCTCTCTCCTCGGCGACCGCAACCTTGCCGCGGCGGAAGCCATGGGCTGGGATTTCCTCATCGACCGCAAGGACAAGACGGTGCAGATTTTGGAAAACGGCGCCAGGAAAGCCGAAAAATTCTTCAACCTCAACAACATCGCCGACATCGAAAACGCCGAACTCAATCATCACATCCAGCAGGCGCTCAAAGCGCACATGCTCTTCCATAAGGACGAAGAATACATCGTCAACAACGGCGAAATTCTCATCGTCGACGAGTTCACGGGTCGTCTCATGATCGGCAGGCGCTATTCGGACGGGCTCCATCAGGCGATCGAGGCGAAGGAAGGCGTGCAGGTCAAGAACGAGAACAAGACCTATGCGACGATCACCTTCCAGAACTACTTCCGTCTTTATAAAAAACTTTCGGGCATGACGGGTACGGCAAAGACCGAAGAGGC
>CALVZM010000035.1 GCA_944372515.1 uncultured Clostridia bacterium | reverse complement strand
CGGAGCCGAGGCATGAGATATCGTCGCCGTACGGAGAGATGCTGAGTTGCGGGGTACCGATGGCGGTGCTCTTTTTTCTATACGTAGTTATGCGCCGTGGCGGGATGCCATGTGCAGGGCATGCCTGCGGTGAAAGGTCAAGTGGTGAAGGGCATGCCTGCGGCAAGCCGCCGCAAAAGCAGACGGATGTGCAAGAACGGGATGAACGGGAAGAGCAGGAGGATGGGCGGGAGTAACGACCTTATGAAAAGAATTTCTGCGTGGTTTCGACCGTGCCGCACTTTTTTCGGGGCGTTACTCTTTTTATTGCAAATTGACGGTTTATCCAAAAAATTTCAAGAAATGATATTGACAAACGGAAAAAGATATGGTATATTGAATACAGTAACTTTTTATACCATACCAAGAAACAAGAGGTTACTGAAATAAGGGAAAGTTTTTCCCGTAAAGCTCTGTCCCTGTGGAATTTTGCCATGGGGACATCTTTTTACATAAGGAGGAAAGTATGAAATATCGCATCGGTCTGGACATCGGCATTTCGTCCGTGGGCGGCTGCGCCATGGAGTGCGACGAAAACGGAGAACCGGTTCGCATTCTCGAATTGAGCGTGCGTGTGTTTGATAAGGCGGAAGACGCAAAGACGGGTGCGTCGCTTGCTTTGCCCCGTCGCACGGCGCGGGGGATGCGCCGTCGTTTGCGCCGCCGCGCGCATCGTCTGGAACGGGTCAGACGTCTTTGTCTGGAACAGTTCGGGGGCGACGTTCTGCAACGGGCGGAGGGGAATAAGGAAGATATTTTCCGCTTGCGCTTTGCGGGACTTTCGCAGACGTTGCGCGATGAGGAACTGATCCGCGTGCTCATATATTTTGCCAAGCACAGGGGGTTCCGTTCCAACCGCAAGAGTGAGGGGAAGGACAAAGAAACGGGCAAAATGCTCAATGCCGTTCGCGAGAACGAAAGGTATATGCAGGAACGCGGCTTTGCCACCGTCGGGGAAATGCTTTACCGCGATCCCAAATATTTTCAGATCGTCGAAGGGCGGAAAATCTACAATACCCGAAACGGCGACGGCGATTACAGTAAATCTTTTTCGCGGGAAGACATACGGCGGGAAGCCGAGATGATTTTGACGCGACAGGCGGAAGGCGGGCTTGTCGATGGTGATTTTGTCAGGAAATATCTTGATATTTTTTCTTCGCAGCGTTCTTTCGACGAAGGACCCGCCGCGCCGAGTCCGTATCGGTTGGAGGGGTATGACGTCGGCAACTGCATCTTTGAAAAGACGGAAAAGCGGGCACCCAAGGCGTCCTATACTTTTGAATACAGCGCGGCGTTGCAGAAGATCAACAATCTGAAAGTAACCGTTGACGGGAAAGAGCGGTTTCTCACGGCGGAAGAACGGAAAAAATTGTATGAGGCGGCATGTGAAAAGAAGGAATGTACTTTTACGCAGGTAAAAAAATTGCTTTCTTTGCCTGCGGAAACATCCTTCAACCTGGTTACCTATTCTTCCGGGGCGGGTAAAACGCCCGAAGAGATAGAAAAGAAGACCAAACTCTTCAAAATGGAAAAAAGTTTCGAGATCCGCGCGGCATTGTCGAAAGAACATAGGGAAAATTTCCCGCTCTTGGACGAGATCGCCCGCATCCTTTCGCTCTATAAGAGCGACGAGCGCCGTCTGGCGGCATTCGCAGACAGTGAAATATGCGCCGTGTTGACCGAAGAGGAAAAATCTTTGCTGCTCGAAAAGGATTTTTCCACGTTCGGGAACCTTTCGGTCCGGGCACTGCAAAAAATAATCCCGTGGCTGGAAGAAGGAAAAAAATACAATGAAGCCTGTGCGGCGGCGGGGTATGATTTCCGTGCGCATGAAAGGAACGATGAGCAGAAATATTTTCGTCTGCGTGGGCGGGAAGTGCGGGAATTTATTGAAGATATCCGCGTGCCCGTCGTGCGCCGCGCCGTGGCGCAGAGCGTCAAGGTGCTGAACGCATATCTCGATAAATACGGCGCGCCGTGCGGCGTCAACATTGAGTTGGCACGGGAACTCGCCAAAAATTTTGACGAGCGGAATAAAATTCTGCGCGATAACAAGAACCGGGAAGAAAAATACCAGGCGGAATTGCAGCGTTTACAGAGTGAATTCCATTTGCCGATGCCCAAGGGCATGGATGCCGTAAAACTGCGCCTGTATGAGGAACAGGGCGGGAAATGTCCCTATTCCGGCAAAACCATCGACAGCACAAGACTCTTTGAGCCAAACTATGTGCAGATCGATCACATTCTTCCGTACAGCCGTTCTTTCGACGACAGTTATAACAACAAGGTGCTCGTCCTTTCCGAAGAAAATCAGAAAAAGAAAAACAGGACGCCTTTTGAATATTTCGGCGCGGACGCCGCGCAATGGGGACGATTTGAGTCCTTTGTTCGGGCGACTTATGCCGGCAACCGCAAAAAACGCGACAATTTGCTGCGCACTTCCTTCACCGAAGAAAACGAAAGGGAGTGGAAGGAACGCGCACTCAACGATACAAAATATATCAGCCGTGCCGTCTATCATCTCATTCATGATTTTCTGCGCCTCGATCCGATCGCGGGGAAGAAAAAACAGGTCGGGACGGTCAACGGCAGGATCACGGCATACTTGCGCAAATTCTGGGGTATCCGCAAAGATAGAAACGCGGGAGACAAGCACCATGCCCAGGATGCAGCCGTCATTGCCTGCGTTACCGACGGCGCCGTGCAGAGGATCACGAAGTTCAATCGAATCAAGGAGTTTTCCGCCCATTGGGACAAAGAACAGAAAAAATATCTGTTTGCGGACGGGGACGGCGTTGTGCTCACCGAAGATGAATACGATGAGCGGAACGGCTATCATAAGCAGCCTTATGAGGAGTTTGTTGAAGAATTGCAGTTCCGCCTGATGGAAAATCCGCAGGAATTTATACAGCCGCACCTGTCCCTGTTGCAATCGCGCGGTTATTCCGACAAAGAGATCGACGGCATTCGCCCCGTATTCGTTTCCCGCATGCCTTCCCGCAAAGCCAAGGGCGCCATTCATAAGGCGACCATCCGTTCGGCACGCTCCCTTGCCGAGGGCGTAACGTCCGGCAAGACGCCTTTGGCGCAATTGAAACTGACCAAGGACAAAACGGCAATCCTCGGGTACAACGAAAAAGCAAAACGGGACGATCGTCTGCTATATGACGCTTTGCTTGCCCGCTTGCAGGCGGCGGACGGCGATGGGGAAAAAGCCTTTTCCGAGCCGTTTTATAAACCGACCAAGGACGGACGGCAAGGTCCGTTGGTGCGTAAGGTATGGATCGATTCCGCCTTCAACGCGGGCATGGTGCTGGAAGATGGTAAAAGCGTTGCCGATAACGGCGGCATGGTGCGCATTGACGTGTTCCGCATAGACAGGAAATATTTCTGCGTGCCCGTATATACCAAGGATGTCTACGCCAAACATCTGCCCGACCGTGCCATCACGGCAGGGAAAAAGTATAGCGATTGGACAAAAATCGACGAAACGTTTGAATTTTTGTTCGCGCTCTTTGCCAACGATCTCATTTATGTCAAAGCGAAGAAGAAATTTAATCTTATTTCTTTGGATAAAGAGGAAAAGCAGCCGGTTGATAAGTCTGAAGGTTTCTTCTATTATAAGGGAATTGATATTTCAACGGGAAATGCATCGATCATAACACACGATCATAGTTATGAAACTCGTTTAGGACTGAAAACGCTTTTACGTTTGGAAAAGTACACGGTAGACGTGCTGGGCGAAAAATATCCCGTCCGCAAGGAAAAGAGGTTGAATACGGAATGGGATACATAAATATTTTTATCGGAAGCGAACAGTTCGTCAAAGTTAAAGACGGGCAACTTTTCGTGCAGGAAGGGCGGGAGACTTTTCCGTTGGAGGACGTCAATTGCGTGATGGTGGACAATCTGCGCACGACGCTTTCGGTCTATGCCCTGCAACAGTTGTCGGCGGCGGGCGCGACGGTCATTTTGTGTGATGAAAAACACACGCCGTCGAGCGTATTGCTGCCTCATGCGGGATATTATAAGCGTCTGTCCGTGCTCGAAACGCAAGCCGCATTGTCCAAGCCGAAAAGGAAGCAACTTTGGAAAATGATCGTGCGACGAAAGTTGGAAGGACAGGGGGCATGCCTGCGTTTATTCGGAAAAACGGAAATTGCGGAGAGGTTGGAAAACCTCGCTTTACAGGTCGGCAGCAACGATTCGGACAACAAGGAGGCGGAGGGCGCTCGGCTGTATTTTCCCGCACTCTTCGGCGACGGGTTCACACGCGGGGAAGAGAATGACATAAACGGGGCATTGAATTATGCCTATGCCATTGTGCGCTCTCTGATCGCGCGGCATTTGTCGGCACGCGGTTTTGAGTGCGCTTACGGTATCTTTCATAAAAATCAATTCAATGCTTTCAACCTCGCCGATGACATGATCGAACCGTTTCGTCCGATTGTCGATTGTTTCGTGGCAAGCAAGATGCGGGGAATATTGGATGCATCCCGTAAGAGAGAACTGTTTTGCATCGTCAATCTGGATGTGGACAGCGGCGGGCAAAAGCACAGTCTGTCCAACGCCGTGGAACGGATGGCAGAGAGCCTGCTTGCTTTTTACAGAGGGGAGCGCAGCGATATCGTCATGCCCCGCCTGATCGGGACAAGCGCGCATTTGTATGAGTAGACATATGAGATTGATGGTATTTTTTGATTTGCCCGTGCGCACCAAGGAACAGCGGCGCACAGCATCCGCCTTCCGAAAATGGTTGGTGAAGGACGGATATTATATGTTGCAATTTTCCGTCTATGCCCGACTGTGCAACGGAACGGATGCGGCGGAAAAGCATGTGCAGAGGCTGCTTGTCAATGCACCGCTCAGCGGCTCCATTCGCGTTCTGACGGTAACGGAAAAGCAATATGCTTCCATCAAGATCATCGCAGGGAAAAGACTGCCTTCAGAAAAAAACGCGCAAAATTTTCAGATTTCTTTCTTTTCGGATTGATTTTTCAAAAAAATAAAAACAGAAAAAAGCCTTATTTTCATCAGAAAAAGATAAGAATAAGGCTTTTTTCTTGCGAAACAGCACTTTTTTGCCTCTGTTTCATTCCCTCTATTATACCATACCAAGAAACAAAAGGGAACTAAAACTGTAGAGCTTGCAAGGAGTATTTAAGCATTATTATACCATACCAAGAAACAAAAGGGAACTAAAACCAATGAATAAGTATAACCGCCTGCAAAACTATTATACCATACCAAGAAACAAAAGGGAACTAAAACAAATGGAGTGGTTACAATATCTCTTTTATTATTATACCATACCAAGAAACAAAAGGGAACTAAAACGCCATATACGATAAATTCTCGTTCCGCTTTATTATACCATACCAAGAAACAAAAGAGAACTAAAACACAATGACGGAAATTATTGCCCCGAAAATTATTATACCATACCAAGAAACAAAAGGGAACTAAAACTGCAACGGCTTCGGGCTTGAAAACCTTTTTATTATACCATACCAAGAAACAAAAGGGAACTAAAACCCTGAATTGCAAGAAAACGGTAACGTTCATATTATACCATACCAAGAAACAAAAGGGAACTAAAACGATGTCCGTTATGACGAGGGCGACAAAAATATTATACCATACCAAGAAACAAAAGGGAACTAAAACGGCGCTTTCGACTTCTACGGCTAAGTATAAATTATACCATACCAAGAAACAAAAGGGAACTAAAACCTGCCGTCGTGTGCTTCTCTTCTTAAATCAATTATACCATACCAAGAAACAAAAGGGAACTAAAACTCTGCTCCTCGATTCTCTCGAAACTGTTCAATTATACCATACCAAGAAACAAAAGGGAACTAAAACGAATGGAGCATGGGTTAAAAATTCATAATCAAACAGCGGGCATCAAAGGCGGAATACGGGACAGGCGGCGGCGCATATCTTAAACCGGGAGGAGTCGGCGGTAGGTCGGCGAAAACGGGAAGACATGAACATGAAATCATCGGAAAAGGTCGTGTGCGGCATCATTGCCGTTCTTTTGGGGCTGCTGTTCGTTGCGTTGCAGGGGGATGTCGTCAGCGTGGCGGTAACCCTGCTCGGTGCGGCGCTCGTCGTATGGGGCGTTTTGGACCTGTTTGACCGCAGGGCGGACGGCGCGCTTTTGAAAATTGCCGGCGGCGCGGCTGCCATACTGTTCGGCTGGCTGATTGTCGGCGCGGTATTGTATGTGCTCGGTGCGGCGCTCTGCCTCTTCGGCATATGGCTGTTGTGCACGCGGCTGCGGGAAGGCAGGGGCTGCATGCCGCCGGGCGAACTTTGTTTTCGCTGCGCCCTGCCCGTTTCCTGCCTGCTGACGGCGGTTTTGCTGTTTTTCAACGACGGCGGAGAAGCGGCGTGGGCGTTCGTGGCTTCGGGGATCGGCATGGTCGTCTTCGGCGGGATCTTCCTTTGGGAAGCATTTCACGGTAAATGAGAGGGCGGCGGGAACATTCTGAATGCGGAGGTGCATAGACTGAAAGTATGGAAACGGGATATTGTCAACTCAAACAAAAGGAAGTCGTCAACGTCAGGGACGGGAAGAAATTGGGCAGAGTGTGCGACGTGGTCTTTACCTTCCCGGAGGGGAAGACGCTGGGCATCGTCGTCCCCGGCGGCAAGGGATTTTTCCGCCCCAACCTGTTCATCGACCTGTGCAGCATCGTCAAGATCGGCGAAGACGCCATTTTGGTGGAAGTGCGTCCCGAAGCCAAACCGCAGCCGCCCAAACATTGTGCGGGCTATGCGGGTAAGGACGGAGGCATGCCCCGCCCGTCCCGCGGCGTGTTCGGCGACGATGAATGAGTTTGGCGGGCGGCGGGAACGGGCAGCGTCGGGCGGGGGAGCGTATGTGCGTTTTCCCCGTCCGTTTTTTCATGTTCCGTATATTCCCGCCTTTGCCTTTTATAACTTGTAAAGCGGGCAGATTTTTTATTCTTTGCGGGCGGGTCAGGGCTGTTTTTCGGGCAAGAATTTCCAATAGCGCACGGGCATGTACCCGCGCATCTGCCGCAGCCGTCGGCGTTCGGGGATATTGACGGCGGCATAATAATCCCGCCATAAATTCTTGAATGTTTCTTCGTCGTCGGACAAGACGAGTTCGGTTTTGCCGAGCGGAAGGAGGGCGGCGTCCTTTCCGTTATAAAGACAGGCTTTTTCCCGCCGCAGGTCGTGGATGACGAAGGGCTGCGCGCCGAAGCGGGCTTTGAAATGCGGGAACAGATATTCGATGATGTCGTTGTCCGGCGAACAGGGCGCATACATCACGCCGCCCGCCGTTTCCGTGAATCGCAGAAATCCCGTCATGTTGTGCGTTTCGCCCCGAACTTTCCGCACGGCATCAAGCGCGCCTTCGACGGCGGGTTCGGCGTGCATCCGTCTGACGGGACCGCGGCGGCGTACCAAAAGGCGCAGATACAAAAAGGCGCGCTGTGCGCGGTCGGAAAAATGACTGCGTAGGACGGCGTCGATCTCCGCTTCCGCCGCACGGTCATATTCCCGCAGTTTTTTCAAGACCCGTTCCGCCTTGTCTTTGTCGTTCGTTACGGGCATGGTCATGTCGTTTAATCCTATCTGTGTATTTTCGCAGGCAAGGAACGCCTGCTCGTCGGCATAGGCGAGAAAAGCCGCCGTATAAAACCCCTGCGCCGTGCCGTCAAAGAGATAAAAGTGCATTACAGTTCCCCCGTCAAAGAAGTCAGCGCCGTTTCCGGCGAGGAAAAAAGAGAAAGTTGTTCGGCGTTTTCCGCTGCTCCCTGCAAGACCAGACTGCGGCGGATGCGGGCGGGTTTTTCCGCTCCGAAAAATTTTCCGTCGCAGGTGATGAAATGCTTTGCCCGTTTCATCACGATCCGCATGCGCAGCAGGTCTTCATACCGCAGGACGGCATATCGCCTCGCTTCGAGGATGCGCTTTGCGCCGCGCATGCCGATGCCGGGCACCCGCAGGAGCAGTTCGGCGGGGCAGCGGTTGATCTCCACGGGGAAAAGGTGCATGTTTTTGAGCGCCCAGGCGCATTTCGGGTCATATTCGGCGGCCAGGTTTTCGCTTTCGGAGAGCAGTTCGTCGGCGGTGAACCCGTAAAAGCGCAGCAGCCAGTCGGCTTGGTACAGCCTGTGTTCGCGCAGGGCACCCGCGGGCTTTTCGGGCAGCAGTCCGTCGTGCACCACGGGTACATAGCCCGAATAATATACCCGTTTCAGCCCGACGCGGTCATAGAGCGATTGCGCGAGGTGCAGGATCTTGCCGTCCGGTTCGGGCGAAGCGCCGACGATGAGTTGCGTGGTCTGCCCGGCGGGGAGGATATGTCCCTTTTTCCGTTCGGCTCCTTCGCGGCGGAATGCCGTCAGTTCGCGCATGGGCAGCAGCAGGCTCTGTTTTGTCTTTTGCGGCGCCAGCAGTTTGAGGCTCTTTTCGGACGGCAGTTCGATGTTGTAACTCATGCGGTCGGCGTACTTTGCGCCTTCGCGCACCAGCGCCGGGTCGGCGTGGGGGATGCCTTTGAGGTGTATGTACCCGTGAAAACGGTACACGGTGCGCAGCAGTTTCACGGCACGCACCATTTCTTCCATGGTGCGGTCGGGGGAAACGTGTACGGCGGAGGACAGAAAGAGCCCTTCGATGTAGTTGCGCTTGTAAAAGGCGATCGTCAGTTCGCAGATCTCCTCGGCGGTCGCGCTTGCCCGCGGGATGTCGCTGTCCGCGCGGTTCACGCAGTAACGGCAGTGATAGATGCAGTCGTTGCTCAAAAGGATTTTGAGCAGGGATATGCACCGCCCGTCGGGCGTGAAGGAATGGCATATTCCCGCGGGCGCGGCGTTCCCCAATCCGCCCGCATTCCTGCGCCCCGACCCCGAAGAGGAGCAGGACACGTCGTATTTTGCTCCGTTTGTCAGT
This sequence comes from uncultured Clostridia bacterium, assembly GCA_944372515.1. Classification (GTDB taxonomy): domain Bacteria; phylum Bacillota; class Clostridia; order Christensenellales; family Borkfalkiaceae; genus RGIG4074. The sequence continues at coordinate 17,971 of CALVZM010000035.1, read as the reverse complement.
ATTTTCAGCCTGTCCGCATCGATCATTTCCGTATCCCTCGGCATTTTTGAAAACATTTGTTTATATTTTTATTATACTCTCTTTGCGTAAGAAGTCAACCGTTTGGCTTTCTTTTTTTGAAGAAAGTGAAAGAAGAAAGTGAAAAAAGAAAAAATTCATCTGTTTTTCACAATTTTATGTTATCCCGACATAGAAAGGGTTTATAATATAAACAACAACGAAATTTTCCGAATCGGGAGAAAGAGATGAAAGTATTGATAGTGGACGACGAAGAGATGATCCGCAACGTGCTCAAAGAGTACGTGGAGTTTGAAGGGGATCGGGCGGACGAAGCGGCGGACGGCATGGAAGCGGTGAAAAAGTGTCGGGAAAACGACTATGACATTGTGCTCATGGACGTCATGATGCCCCGTCTGGACGGGTTTTCCGCCGTGAAAGAGATCCGCAAGAGCAAGGACGTGCCCGTCATGATGCTCTCCGCGCGCGGCGAGGAATACGACAAACTGTTCGGCTTCGAGATCGGCGTGGACGACTATGTTACCAAACCTTTTTCGCCCAAAGAGGTAACGGCGCGCATGCGCGCCATCGTGCGGCGCAGGACGGCGGGGAAGGACGCCGCGCAGCGGGACATTCTGAAATTTGAAGGGTTGGAGATCGACATGGCGGGCAGGAACGTCTATGTGAACGGTGCGCGCATCGATCTCACGCCCAAGGAATACGAACTGCTCTTTTACATGGCGAAGAACAACGGCATCGCGCTCAGCCGCGAAAAGTTGCTCTATGAAGTGTGGGGATTCGATTTTTACGGCGACGACCGCACGGTGGACACGCACGTCAAGATGTTGCGCAGCAGCCTGCGGGAATACCGCAAATTCATCGTTACGCTCCGCAGCGTGGGCTATAAGTTTGAAGCGCCGGCAGGCGCATCGCCTTCGGGCGCACCCAGCGGAGCGGACAAGGGCGGAGAGCGCACAAACGCATAAGAGAAGAACGAAGGCGCGGGCAGGACTATGACCGCGCTTTTTGTCGTTTTGTCGGCGGGGGGCGGTTATGAAGGAAAAAATACGCAAAAACAAAAAGCCCAAAAGCCTGAATCTGATCCTTTGGCTCAGTTTCTTTTTCTTTGCGCTCCTGACCGTGGTGGTTTTCGGTCTGGGCGAAATGGCGGTGCTGCAACAGGTCTCGCGCGAACGCACCGTCCGCAATCTCTCCGAGGCGGCAAAGAGCATCGTGGCAGATCTGCGCTTCGGTGAAGGCGTGGTGATGGAAGAAACGCAGATCAGTTTTTATCTTATATCCATGTCCGAGAGATTTGACGTAAACGCGCGAATCGTTTCCGCGGACGGCGATCTGCTTTTTCCCCGTCTGGAAGACGGCGGATCGGGCGGGGACGGGGACGCGGAGAGCGCTTCCGGCGGGGAATATGCCGACGAAATAGCCGCCATGCGTGAAAACGAGGGCGGCATCTATACCGTGGATTCCAGCACATACGCCTATGCTCTGCGCATAGACATTTTGGCGGACGGCGTTCCGATCGAGGCGTATTTATACATCACGGACGTCTACACGCTCGGTCCCGCCGTCTTTGCGGTCATGATTTTTCAAACCGTCTATATGGCGCTCATCATGCTGCTCGCGGCATCCGTGGTTTCCGGCGCCATCTCCATGTACATCTCCCGTCCGATCGCCGAGTTGACCGAGAAGGCGCGTCTGATGAGCGCGGGCAATCTGAGCGTCGATTTTTCCCGTGAAAAAGGCGCGGGTTATCAGGAGATCGTCGAACTGTCCGATTCGCTCAACTATGCCGAAAGCGAACTGTCCAAAGCCGACCAGATGCAGAAAGAACTCATCGCCAACGTCTCCCACGATTTCAAGACGCCGCTGACCATGATCAAGGCGTATGCTTCCATGATCCAGGACTTTTCGGGCGAAGACCCCGCCAAGCGGAACAAGCATGCGCAGGTCATCATCGACGAGGCGGACCGTCTTGCTTCCCTCGTGAACGATATGCTCGATCTCTCCAAACTGCGCGCGGGGCTGGACGCCCTCAAAACGTCTTTGTTCAACCTCTCCGACTATCTGCGCATGGTCGTCAGCCGTTTCGACTACCTCGCCGAGACGGCGGGCTATCGTTTTGTCGCCGACATCGCGGACGATCTGTATGTGGAGGCGGACAAGGACAAGATCGGGCAGGTGCTCTACAACCTCATCGGCAACGCCGTCAATTATACGGGAGAGGATAAGACGGTCGTCGTGCGGCTGTACGGCGAAAACGGCGTCGTGCATTTTTCGGTGAGCGATTCGGGAAAGGGCATCCCGCCCGAAGAGATCGACACCATCTGGGAGCGGTATTATCGTTCGCGCGAAACGCACAAACGTCCCGTCAAAGGCACGGGATTGGGGCTTTCCATCGTCAAGACCATTCTGACCAAGCATCATTTCAAATTCGGCGTCCGCAGCGAAGTGGGCAAGGGCAGCACGTTCTACGTCGATTTTCCTGCCCGCACGGTCGCGGAACTCAAAGATTGAAAAAGGAGGGTATTTTCGGGCATGGGTACAACGGAAGAATTGAAAAAAATCATTTCGGAGAGCGAAAACGTCGTCTTTTTCGGCGGCGCGGGCGTGAGCACGGAGAGCGGCATCCCCGATTTCCGTTCCAAGGACGGGCTGTATGCGCAGCGGTACGACTATCCCCCCGAAACGATCATTTCGCACGATTTTTTCCTGCATGACACCGCGGAGTTTTACCGCTTCTACCGGGAGCGCATGCTCTTTCCCGCTGCCCGTCCCAACGCCGCCCACCTCGCGCTTGCGCGGTTGGAGCGGGAGGGGAAACTTTCTGCGGTCGTAACGCAGAACATCGACGGACTGCATCAGGCGGCGGGCAGCCGCAGAGTGTATGAACTGCACGGCAGCGTCCTGCGCAACCACTGCATGCGCTGCGGTAAATTTTATCCCTTGTCTTATATTGCGGAGAGCAAAGGCGTGCCGCGCTGCGAATGCGGCGGCATCGTCAAGCCGGACGTGGTGCTTTACGGCGAGCCGCTGGATGACAAGACCGTGCAGGGCGCCGTCGGCGTCATCGCAAAGGCAGACGCGCTCATCGTGGGCGGCACGTCGCTGGTCGTCTATCCCGCGGCGGGATTTTTAGACTTCTTCCGCGGCAGGCATCTCGTCGTCGTGAACAAGACGCCCACGCAGGCGGACGCGCGGGCAGACCTCGTCATCAACGCGCCCATCGGCGAAGTGTTCGCGGCGATATAGGGGAAGATCGATTTTTTGAAAAATGTATTTTTCTCGGGCATGCCGCCCTTCTTTTTCTCGGAAATTGAATTTTTCGAGGAGAGGGAGAGCGGGGCGGGAATAAAGGAAATAGAGCAAGGCTTTTGCAAAAGCCTTGCTCTTTTTTTGCTGTGTTTTGAGGGATCAATACATGCCGCCCATGTCGCCGCCGGGTGCGGGGGGTGCGGGCGGGGTGGGAATGTCGGTTACAATGGATTCCGTGGTCAGCAGGGTCGCCGCGACGGACGCCGCATTCTGCAAAACCGAACGGGTAACTTTGGTCGGGTCGATGATGCCCGCTTCCACCATGTCGCAATATCTGTTCTTCAAAGCGTCGAACCCGAAGTTGGTCTTTTTGGAAGAGACGATCTTATCCACGATGACGCTGCCGTCCAGTTCGGCGTTCTTGGCGATCTGACGGACGGGCTCTTCGAGGGCTTTCAGAATGATGCGCGCGCCCGTGCGTTCGTCGCCTTCCAGCGTGGCGATGAGTTTTTTGAGTACGGGCACCGCGGAGAGGAGCGCCACGCCGCCGCCGGGCACAAAGCCTTCTTCCACGGCGGCTCTCGTCGCCGCGAGGGCGTCTTCCATGCGCAGTTTTTTCTCCTTCATCTCGACTTCGGTCGCCGCGCCGACGGAAATGACGGCAACGCCGCCCGCAAGTTTGGCAAGACGTTCCTGCAATTTCTCGCGGTCATAATCGGACTTGGTTTCGCCGATCTGCGCCTTGATGGAAGCAACGCGGTCCTTGATCGCCTGTTTGTCGCCCGCGCCGTTGATGATGGTGGTGTTTTCCTTGTCGACTTTGACCTGCTGCGCCCTGCCGAGCATGTCGGGGGTTACGTCCTTGAATTCGATGCCGAGGTCGGAAGTAACCACCGTGCCGCCCGTCAAAATGGCGATGTCTTCGAGCATAGCCTTTCTTCTGTCGCCGAAGCCGGGCGCCTTGACGGCAACGCAGTTGAACACGCCTTTGAGTTTGTTGGTGATGAGCCCCGCAAGCGCGTCGCCTTCGACGTCCTCGGCGATGATGAGGAGCCGTGCGCCCTGTTGCGCGAGGGGTTCGATGACGGGCAGGATCTCCTGCAAAGAGGAGATCTTCTTGTCGGTGATGAGGATGTAAGGATTATCCAGCACCGCTTCCATCTTCTCGTTGTCGGTAACCATATAGGCGGAAACATAGCCGCGGTCAAACTGCATGCCTTCGACGGTGGTCAGTTCGGTGGTCATGGATTTGCCTTCTTCCACGGTGATGACGCCGTCCTTGCCGACGATCTCCATGGCGTTGGCGATCATGACGCCCACGTCCTCATTGCCCGCCGAAAGAGCGGCGACCTGCTGAATGGCTTTCTTGTTTTCCACGGGGTGGGAAATGGACTGCACCTGTTTGACGGTGGCGTCGACGGCTTTGCGGATGCCTCTCTCCATGATGATGGGGTTGGCGCCCGCGGCGAGGTTTTTCAATCCCTCGCGGATGATCGCCTGCGCGAGCACGACGGCGGTGGTGGTGCCGTCGCCCGCGACGTCGTTGGTCTTGGTGGAAACTTCCTTCACGAGTTGTGCGCCCATGTTTTCAAACGGATCGGGCAACTCGATCTCCTTGGCGATGGTAACGCCGTCGTTGGTGATGAGCGGCGCGCCGAACTTTTTGTCCAAAACGACGTTTCTGCCCTTGGGTCCGAGCGTGATCTTGACCGTATCGGCAAGTACGTTTACGCCTGTTTCCAACGCCTTTCTCGCGTCGTCTCCGTATTTGATCTGTTTAGCCATGATAATCTTTCAACCTCCCTTGCAATCAGTCTTCCACAACGGCGAGTATATCGCTCTGTTTGATGATGGTAAATTCCTTACCGTCCACTTTGAAGTCGCTGCCCGCATATTTGGCGCAGAGCACCTTATCTCCGGGCTTGACCTGCATGACGACTTCCTTGCCGTCCATCATGCCGCCGGGGCCGACGGCGACGACCTTGCAGGTCTGGGGCTTCTCCTGCGCCGCGGAGGGCAGGATGAAACCGCTCTTGGTTTTTTCTTCCGTGGAAACGGCTTCCACGACCACTTTGTCGAACAACGGTTTGATGTTCATGATATCTCCTCCAAAAAGATTTGATGTTTTTATTTTTTTCAACGCATATATTATAAACCCGCCCTGCGGCAGTCAAACAAAATTTCCGAAAAAAGTTGGAAATATTTGCAATTTCTTTCGATGTATGTTATTATAAATTAGGAAAGCGCTTCCGCCACGGCGGAAAGCGCCGTGAAAAGGTTTTTCGCATGCAGGAAAAAAGGAGAACGGCGCGGAATATGGATAAATGGGACAAGCGTTTTATGGAACTCACCCGCCTTGTCGGGTCGTGGTCGAGTTGTTTTCAGCCGGGGCGGCACGTCGGGGCGATCATCGTGCGGGACAAGCGGGTCATGACGACGGGCTATAACGGCGCGCCTTCGGGCATCCGCAACTGCGTGGAGCGCGGAGAATGCCTGCGCCGCAAATTCAATATCCCTTCGGGCACCCAACAGGAGATGTGCTATGCCGTGCACGCCGAACAGAACGCCATCATCCAGGCGGCAAAATACGGCATCAACGTCAACGGCGCGACCCTCTATTGTACGCATCAGCCCTGCGTCATATGCGCCAAAATGATCATCAACGCGGGCATCTCCCGCGTGGTCTATGCCGAGGGCTATCCCGACGCCTTTTCCCTGCAACTCTTCCGCGAGGCGGGGACGGTCATCGAAAAATACGTCGATGAAGACCATGGCGCGGCAAGCGCGCCCGAAAAAGAGTAACACGCGGCAAGACCGCCTTGCCGACCGCCTCACGGTTGCACCGCTTTACGGCCTCGATGTTGTCTGCGGTGATTGATTCGAACCGTAAAAGGGATTGACGCGAACCCTAAATAAAGAAAAAGGAGAAAGGGGATGAAAAAAAATATGACGGCAAAGAAAATCTTTTGCTGTGCCGCCGCTGTGACGCTGGCGGCCCTGACGGCAGGCTTATCCGCCTGCGACATTTTCGGTCTGTTCGGCGGCTGGCGGGAAAACGAGTTCCTGTCCGAAAGAGAATTGGAAGACAGATCGATTAAAGGTCTGCCCGCGCCCGAATATACCGACGGACATTGCAACGGAAATGAGTTTTACGCCACGGTGGACTCCTTTGCCTATTTCACGGAATACACCCAAACGGTCTATGATTACATCCGTGCGCAGGGGCTGTACGTCGGCCGCCTGGGAGAAATGCTCAGCGGCATCGGGCTCTTCTCGACCTATGAGTTTCTGCCCGACTTTGCGCCGAGAAATATTTTTGAAGAGAACGCGTATTCCTATACGTTTTTGTATACGGCGAATGCCGAATTGGATTTCGGCGAGGACGACGCCCAAAGCGCGGCGGGAACAGCAAACGCCGCGGGAGCGCAGGGTTCGGACGGTGCAATGCAATCCACCGCATCCGGCGAACAGAGCGAACCGACCGAATCGGAAGAACCGGAAGAACCGTCCGCGCCCGAAAGAGGGACTGTGCAGAACGTTTGTGTCCTGCGGATGAGTTATTCGGCCGAACCGCGCCGATATGGCGGGGAAAAAGAGGGCAAGGAAACCTTCGAATATAATTTTGAATTCAGGTTTATGGCGACCTTTGTCTTCGTCGGCGGCACGAGTTTTGATGCGGACGTGCAGGATTGGGCGGAATACGTCGGCGGCAGTCGTTCTCTCGAATAAGAGAATCGGACGGGAAAACGACGTATAGGATGAAACTAAGAATCGATCATCGATCCATGAAATATACGGGCGGAATTTTTGCCCGAGGAGGAATAAAGATATGAATCAGAATCCCGTCGTTACGTTTGAGATGGCGGGCGGCAAGACCTTTCGGGCGGAACTCTACCCCGACAAGGCACCGAACACCGTCAATAATTTTCTCTCTCTCGTCAAAAAGGGCTTTTATGACGGCTTGATTTTTCACCGCGTGATTGAAGGCTTCATGATCCAGGGCGGCGATCCCGACGGCAGGGGCACGGGCGGCCCCGGCTATCACATCCGCGGGGAATTTTCCGCCAACGGCTTTGAAAAGAACGACATCCGGCACGCCCGCGGCGTGCTCTCCATGGCGCGCGCCATGGCTCCCGATTCGGCGGGCAGCCAGTTCTTCATCATGCACAGGGACGCGCCGCATCTCGACGGACAATATGCCGCCTTCGGGGCGGTCATCTCGGGCATGGATGCCGTGGACGCCATCGCATCCGTTCCCACCGATTTCCGCGATAAGCCGCTGAAAGAACAGAAGATCGACAAAGTAACGGCGGAGACCTTCGGCGTCGATTATCCCGAACCCGAAAAGAAATAAACAAAATATTCCGCAAAGGGATAGAGCAGGAGAAATTATGACAGATTATTCCGTTTATCAGAACCCTCTCTGCACGCGGTACGCGAGCAGGGAAATGCAGCACAATTTTTCGGACGAAAAGCGGTTCGGGCTGTGGCGAAAACTCTGGATCGCCCTTGCTGAATCGGAGATGGAACTCGGGCTGAACATCACCCCCGAACAGGTGGCGGAGTTGAAAGCGCATGCAGGCGACATCGACTTTGAAAGAGCCGAACGCTACGAGCGCGAAGTGCGCCACGACGTCATGGCGCACGTCAAGGCATACGGCGATCAGGCGCCCAAAGCGGCGGGCATCATCCACCTCGGCGCGACCAGTTGTTTCGTCAACTGCAACAGCGAAGTCATCATCATCGACAACGCGCTCGACATCATCCTCAAAAAACTCGTCAACGTCATGGACAAACTGCGCCGCTTTGCGCTGCAATATAAGGATATCCCCACGCTGGGATACACCCACTTGCAGCCCGCGCAACTCACCACCGTCGGCAAGCGCGCCACGCTCTGGCTGCAAGACCTCGAAATGGACTATCAAAGCCTGTGCGACCTCAAATCCCACGTCAAACTCCGCGGGGTCAAGGGCACGACGGGCACGCAGGCATCGTTCATGGAACTCTTCGGCGGCGACGGCGAAAAGGTCAAGGAACTCGAACGCAGGGTCGTTGCCAAAATGGGCTATGAAAAGGTGTACGGCGTAACCGGGCAGACCTACCCCCGCAAATTCGATTACAACGTGCAGTGCGTGCTCTCCCAGATCGCGCAGTCGGCTTATAAATTTGCCAACGACGTGCGCATTTTACAGAGCATGAAGGAGATAGAGGAGCCCTTTGAAAAGAACCAGATCGGTTCTTCCGCCATGGCGTACAAGCGCAATCCCATGCGCTGCGAGCGCATCTGCGCTCTGGCACGCTACGTTCTGTCCCTGCCCGTAAACGGTGCGTTCACGGCGGGCACGCAGTGGATGGAGCGCACGCTGGACGATTCCGCCAACCGCCGCATCGTCAACGCGCAGGCGTTCCTCGCCGTCGATGCCGTGCTCAATATCTATATGAACGTCGCCGAAAACATGGTCGTCTATGAAAAGGTCATCGCCCGCCACGTCGGGGCGGAACTGCCGTTCATGGCGACGGAAAACATCATGATGGAGTGCGTCAAGGCGGGCGGGAACCGCCAGGAACTGCACGAGCGCATCCGCGTGCTCTCCATGGAAGCGGCGAAAAACGTCAAAGCCGAAGGCAAAGAGAACAACCTGCTTTCCCTCATCGCGGCGGACGATATGTTTGCCGCCGTCAAAGACCGTCTCGATGAAATCGTGGACGCGAGGAAATTCATCGGCCGCGCGCCCGCGCAGGTGGAGGAGTTCATCCAAAACGAGATCGATCCCGTTCTGGAAAAGCACAAAGCCCTTCTGGGCGAGAAAGGGGATGTCAAAGTATAAATCGCTCTTTCGCGGCACGCCTCTTTTTGCGGCGTGCTTTTGCTTTACGGGCGGCGGAAAATGAAAAACGGGTGAAAAGAATTTCCTCGTCCCGTCCGTTTACAAAAAGTTTACTTTGAAAACATTATAATTTCTTTCGGTTTTGATTATTACAAGACAAAAAGGAGTTTTTTGTTTTATGGACGGAACGGAAAAGTATTACAGGCACATCCTGCGTCTGGGCAGGGAAATGGCGTCGCTGCTGCCGCGTTTTCAGACCGAGGCGCCGCTGAGCCGCACCGAACGGGGCGTGCTCGCCATCCTCTGCTGCGCGGAAGCGGAGGGAACGCGCGTCATTTCGGCGCAGATCGCGCAGCGGCTGGACGTTACCCGTTCCGCCGTCTCTCAGGCGGTGGATAAATTGGAAAACGCGGGGTATGTGCTCCGCGCGTCTTCCGATACGGACAGGAAAATCGCGTACATCGAACTGACGCCCGAAGCAAAGGCGAGGTTTGACGTGCGCGCACAGGGGCATAAGGAATTGTTCGGGCGCGTGTTTTCCCGCATGGGGGAAGACGCGGTGCGGGAATTTCTGACCCTTGCCGAACGCTTTGTCGATGCCGTCAGGGAGGAGCGGAAAAACGGAGCCTCTTCGGAAGACGGACATGCTTCGCGGCGGCGCCGTGCGGGGGGAAGAGGCTGACGGCACGCCCTTCCCGCCGGGCAGAGAAATAAGGGAAAAGAATGAGTAAAATCGAAGAGGTATTAAGATAAATATGCTGAAATTGGTGAACATCAAGAAAGACTATTCCGTTGCGGGCAGCACGGTGCACGCCCTGCGCGGCGTGTCGCTCGAATTCCGTAAGAACGAATTCGTTTCCATTCTCGGTCCGTCGGGCTGCGGCAAGACCACCCTGCTGAACATCATCGGGGGGCTGGACCAATACACGAGCGGCGATCTCGTCATCTGCGGGAAATCCACCAAGTCCTATAAGGACGGGGATTGGGATTCCTACCGCAACCACCGCATCGGGTTTGTCTTTCAAAGTTATAATCTCATCCCGCACCAAACCATTCTCGGCAATGTGGAGTTAGCACTGACCATCGGGGGCATGTCCGCGTCCGAGCGCAAAAAGAAGGCGGCGCACGCCTTAAAGCGCGTGGGGCTGGGCGGACAGATGAAGAAATATCCAAACCAACTTTCGGGCGGGCAGATGCAGCGCGTGGCAATCGCCCGCGCCCTCGTCAACGAACACGAAATGCTTCTCGCCGACGAGCCCACGGGTGCGCTCGACACGCAGACTTCCGTGCAGATCATGAAACTCATCAAAGAGATCGCGCGCGACAAACTTGTCATCATGGTTACGCACAATCCCGAACTCGCCATGCGCTATTCCACGCGCATCGTGCGTCTCTTGGACGGCAGCGTGGTGGAGGACAGCGCGCCTTATGACAGCGCCGCGGAGCGCGCGGGGATGACCGAACGCCTGCGGGCGGCGGGCTATTCCGAAGCACAGATCAAACGGTATATCGCCGCGAAATCGAAAGACGCCGCGGGCAAAGAGGGCAAGACCAACATGTCCTTTGCGACTTCGCTCGCCCTGTCGGCGAAAAACCTTTGGAGCAAGAAGGGCAGAACGGCGGTAACGGCGGTCGCGGGCAGCATCGGCATCATCGGCGTCTGCCTCGTGCTCGCCATCAGCGCGGGCATCCGCGGGTATATCGTCAGCATGCAGGACGATATGCTCTCGGGCAACCCCGTCGTCATACGGGAAACGGGCTATAACGTCGATGCGCTCACCGATGCGATGGGCAACATGCGCCCGCAGGACGCCGTGGAGCATGCGGACGACGGATTGGTGTACGTCGATTCTTACGTTTCTTCCCTCGCCGAAATGGGGGAGGACATGGCGAGCATGCTCGTCAACAACGAGATCACGGCGGAATACGTCGATTACGTGCGCTCCATGCCCGAAGAATACTACGCCGCCATGACGGTGAGTTACGGCATCGACGTGCTGCATAACCTGTACACCGGCTTCACTTATACCGACCTCGACGGAGAGGAAACGACGCGGCAGATGTCCGTCGCCGCCATCCAGACGCTTTACACCGAGTTGCTCGGACACACGGAATATAAGGACTTCATCGACTACATTTCCATGTTCAAGGACATTTTTGCGCAGGCGCCCGACAGCAGCGAATACATCCTCTCGCAGTACGACGTATTGAAAGGGGAGGTCGCCGACGAGGCGGACGAAGTCATGATCGTGCTCAACGCGAACAGCGAAATGACCGACCTCATGCTCGCTCAACTCGGCTATCTCACGCAGGACGAATTCATGAATTATGCCTATGAGGCGACGGACGCGCCCGCTTACGACGAGAGTCTGGAAGTCGATTCCTTCTCGCTCGATGAGATCATGGGCAAGACCTTCACCTGGTATCCCAACGATTCCGTCTATAAGCCCAATGCGGCATACGGCACGGACAACAACTATTGCGAATATATGTATACGCCTTACGGCGAAGGGCTGAGCGAGGAAGGAGCGCTCTCCCTCAAAGTCGTCGGCGTGCTCCGTCCCAAGGAGAACATCTCTTACGGCTGTCTCGATGCGGGCATCTATTACACACAGGCGCTCGCCGAATATGCCATAGAGCAGAACAAGGACTCCGCGGTCGCGCTCGCGGCACAAAAAGCCAACGACGGCAGCGGGTTTTACAGCGGATATTACGAAATGGCGACGGCAGACCCGAATCATCCGGTGGAGATCAAAATGGGCATCGGCTATACCGTCGATTATGTGTATGACGGCGTGGCGTATGACGACGTGTTTGCCTTTGCGGGGCTCGATTCGCAATATGCGCTCTTCATGTCCATGATGGGCAGCATGGGCGGCGCCGCAAGCGGGTCGGAGACGGGGGGCATGTCCGATTATAAGACGCTCACCTCGCGCAACTTGGGCGGCGAGGAAGTGCCCAACAATCTGCGCCTCTATCCCGTCAGTTTCGATTCCAAAAACCTGGTTACCGACTATCTCGACGCCTGGAACGGCGACGGTTCTCTCACCTATTACAGCGTGGGCGCGCAAAAGGACATCACCCTTTCGGCGGATGAGCGGGACAACGTTACGTATACCGATTCCCTCGAACTCATCATCACGCTCATCAACAACATGATCGACATCATCACATACGGGCTGGTGGCGTTCACGTCCATTTCCCTCGTGGTCTCTTCCGTCATGATCGGCGTCATCACCTATGTGTCGGTGGTGGAACGCACCAAGGAGATCGGCGTTCTGCGTTCGCTCGGCGCGCGCAAACGGGACGTGAGCAATCTCTTTAATGCCGAAACGTTCATCATCGGGCTTTTGGCGGGCGCTTTCGGCGTGGGCATCACCTATCTTCTGTCCTTTCCCTTCAATCTGCTCCTCGGCTCGCTGACCGGCATCTATACCCTGGTATCGCTGCCCTGGTGGCAGGCGGTCGTGATGATCTGCGTTTCCTTCCTGCTGACGATGCTCTCCGGGCTCTTCCCTGCGCGGGCGGCGGCAAAGAAAGATCCCGTCATCGCGCTGCGCACCGAATAAACGGACAAACGGCAAATGTATAAGAGCGCCCCGCGCCGAAAGAAATTTCGGCGCGGGGCGGTTTCTTTGGCAGGCGGCACTTTTCGCGCTTGTGCACAATCTGCCGCCTTTTTGCCTTTTATGCGGGCATGCCAGCGTTCAAAAGATATTTTCAAAGGAAAAGGCATAGGCGGCGGGAATATTGCGGGAGATTTCGAGGAGCACTTCGATCTTGCCGCGCGCGTCGTCGAAATTGCCCGTTTCCGTCAGGCTCAGCCCCTCGCTCAGCCAATAATCGATGTAGGAAATGTCGTTGTGCGGGATCCAGACGTGCAGGGACTTTTTCTTTTCGTTCCAGGACGTGCGCACGGCTTCGGCGTCGCCGCGCGTCGCGCTTTTTTCTTCGATCTTTCGGTAGAGTGTCTGCAACTGCGATGAAAATTCGTCGAAAGTATCCCGCACATACCAGCCCTCGAAGGTCGCCGCGCCGACGATGAGCAGCAGGGAAAGCAGAATGCTGAGCAGGGCTTTCACCATGTTTTTTCCTCCGGCAGGGGCACGCGGAAGATCCTGCGCTTTTTTCCCTTCTCCTGCAAATAAACCTTTCCCGTTCCGTCCAGGGTGAGCGCAAGGACTTTTCCGACGTCCGCAATGCCGTTGTTTTGCAGCATCTCGTCAAAGAAAGAGCGGGGCATGCCCGTAAATTCGATGTTTTTCTTGTTGTATTTTCCCTTATCGGCGATGAGGATGGGCAGGCTGGTCTGTTCCTCTTCAAAATTTGCTTTGGGCAGTGCGGAAAAGGAGCCGTTTGCCTCATAGAGCGCGTAATCGACGGCGGAGAGGGAAAAATATCCCGCCGTGCGCAGCGATTCCATCAGGTCGGAAACGTCCAGGCTGTTTTTTCTGAGTTGCTCCTCGTCGATGCCGTCCTTGTTGATGACGAGGCTCGGCTTGCCGCTGACGATGTATTTGAGGGGCGCGCAGTAGAGGTCGAACAGGCAGACGATCTGATGGAGCAGGTAGATGGTAACGATGGACACGATGCCGTACAGCAGCGGAATGGAAGTGTCCGCCATGGGAATGCAGGCAAGTTCGGCGATGAGCAGCGTGATGACAAGTTCAAAGGGCTGCATTTCCCCGATCTGCCGCTTGCCCATCAGCCGCAGGATGAAAAGGAGGGCGGCATAGATGATGGCGGTGCGGATAAAGATAAGTCCCATACGCTTATTTTCCGCCGCGGCGGGCGGTTTTATGCGGTTTGTGCGCATTTTTCCTTTTCGGGCGGAAGAGGGGCTGATTTTGCTTGCCAAGAGCGGATTTTTGTGGTATACTGTCCGTAAAATTCGAAGTAACCGTCTGCGCGTCAAGTGCCATTGAACGGGACGTTGTCAATGGACGAAAGGCGAGAAAAATCTCTTTATTTCTTTCCTGCGGTGCGGTCGGTGCGTCCGTCAATAAAATTTTTGCCGCAGGGCATATTATTCTCGGACCTCTTGAATTTTTCGGAGGTTTTTTATGTTTCTCGAAAAGGTCAAACGTGCGTTTTTTTCCGATTTTTTTCTGGAACTTTCCGTCGGGAAAAAGACGGCTTACCTGGGCGTGTTCATCGCCCTTGCGGTGATCGCCAACATCTTTTCCGTCGATCTGACGGAAAGCATGAAAATAACGTTCACCTATCTGGTCGCCTTTTTTGCGGGCGCCTTTCTGGGGCCGCTGATGGGCTTTGCGGTCTGCTTTTTCGGGGACATCGTGGCGTTTCTGCTCCCCGCCACCGCCGGCATGTATTGGCCGCTGACGGGGATATGTTCGGGGCTTTTGGCGTTTATCCCGGGCATGGTCATGACCAATCTGCGCTTTTCTTTTCGCGGCGGGGCATACGTCAAGGCGCTGATCGCCGTGCTTTTGATGTATCTTCTGATCACTTGCGGGCTGGGCGCGTGGTCCAATTATCTGTATGTGAAATACGTCGTCTATGCGGGGCGGGAATATGCGACGGCGTTCGGCGTCTATCTCGGGGGGAAGATCGCCGTTGCCACCGTCGTTTCCGCCGTCAATTATGCGCTGGTGTTCCTGCTTTTGCCCGTGCTGAACGCCGTCAAGGGCTTCCGCATGCGCGCCTGATGGGCGCCGCACAGGGGGTCGGAAAAAGTTCGAAAAGGACGAAAATGAAGAAATCCGAAAAAGGTCTTGCCGCCGCCTTGACGGCAAACCTTTTTTCTGCTATAATGAATTTCGTATCCGCGCGGAGAGAACAGGGCGCGGACGAGTCTGCGAAACGTCGTTCGCCGTGCGCCGCACCGGGCGGGGAGCAAACGCTTTGCCCGCGGCAGACGGCGAAAAAAGGAGTGATAAAGTTTTATGAACGCAGTCAGTCTTCTTGCTTACGAGACCCCCGTCTACAATTCTTTCGTGCTGCCCATCGGGGGGGGGCTTGAAATTTATTATTATGCCGTGTGCATCGTCATGGGCATTGCGCTGGCGACCTGTTTCACGACCCTTCTGATGCATCGTCGGAACGTATCCACGGACGTGGTGCTCCTGTGCTTCATCGTGTGCGTGCCCTGTGCGATCATCGGCGCGCGCATCTATTCCTGTGCGAGCGAAGGGCTGCCCGTCGACAAGTGGCTGGATTTCAATTCCATGCGCAACGGCGGACTTTCCATCATGGGCGGCATTCTCGGCGGCGTCCTTGCCGCGATCGTCCTGTGTCTGATCAAGAAATGGAACTTTTTCCGCATCACCGACTGCATCGCGCCCTGCTTTGCCCTGGCGCAGTCCGTCGGCAGGTGGGGGAATTATTTCAACCAGGAAGTATACGGCGGCGTGGTGGAGAACCCCGCCCTGCAATTTTTTCCCTTCTCGGTGCTCATCGAGAGCGACGGGAAATGGCACTATGCCTTCTTCTTCTATGAGAGCGTGGTCAATCTGATCTGGTTCGTCGTGCTCTTCACGCTCGCGTGGAAGTTGGTCAAAAAGCCGAACGGCGTGATCACCGGGCTGTTCTTTGCCTTTTACGGTCTGGTCCGTTCGATCATGGAGCCGCTGCGCGACCCCGCTTATCAATACGGCAACGGCGTGGAACTCAATTCCTCGCTCGTGGCGGCATATGCCCTCATCGGCATCGGTCTTGCCATTGTCGTCGCCGCGCTGATCGTCAATAAGATCCGTGAGGGAAAATTCTTCGGCTCCGCCAAAGGTTCCCCCTATGCGGTGGAAACGTTCATCCCCGCGAGCAAAGGGGAGCAGCCCTGCTATACGCCCCTTAACTATGCGACCGCGATCAAGGAAGCGCAGGGGCTGTTCGGCACGCCGTCTGCGGGCGGGACTGCCGAAAAACGGGCGGACGGCTCGAAGAGATAACGGGGATCAAGAATGCCGGCAGGCAAACGGGAGAAACACGGAGGGAAGAAGGGATGCGCAATCTGACGCTGTTGACCGATCTTTACGAACTGACCATGGGGTATGGCTTTTTCAAAGAGAAAAAGCACGAACAGACGGCGGTGTTCGATATTTTTTTCCGACAGAACGCACTCATCACCTATTCGCTTGCGGCGGGGTTGCAGCAGGCGATAGAATATGTGGAGAACCTGCACCTGACAAAGGACGATCTGGACTATCTGCGCAGCCTGCGCCTCTTTGACGAGGACTTTCTTTCTTACCTTGCCGATATGCGCTTCACGGGGGACATCTATGCCGTGCGTGAAGGCGAACCCGTCTTTCCGGGCGAACCCATCCTGACCGTTCGTGCGCCCGTCATACAGGCGCAGTTTCTGGAAACGGCGCTGCTGAACATCATCAATCACCAGACGCTCATCGCGACCAAAGCCGCCAAGATCTGCCGTGCGGCGCAGGGGGGCGGCGTCATGGAATTCGGACTGCGCCGCGCGCAGGGACCGGACGCGGGCATTTACGGCGCCCGCGCGGCGATCATCGGCGGGTGCGCTTCCACGTCCAACGTATTGGCGGGGCAAATGTTCGGCGTGCCTCTTTCGGGAACCATGGCGCACAGTTGGGTCATGAACTTCCCCTCCGAATATGAGGCGTTCAAGGCATATGCCGACGCCTTTCCCGACAATTGTCTTTTGCTTGTAGACACCTACGACACGCTCCGCAGCGGCGTGCCCAACGCCATCAGGACCTTCCGCTACCTCAGGGAACGGGGGCATGAACCCAAGGGCATCCGACTCGACAGCGGCGATCTGGCATATCTTTCCAAAAAAGCGCGCAAAATGTTGGATGCGGCGGGGTTTGAAAATACCGTCATCTGCGCGTCGGGCGATCTGGACGAAAATTCCATCGAGTCCCTGAAATCGCAGGGCGCGAAGATCGATCTGTGGGGCGTGGGGACCAAACTCATCACCAGCGAGGATATGCCCGCCCTCGGCGGGGTATACAAGTTGGCGGCGGTCTATGAAGGCGACAGGGAGACCCCCAAGATCAAACTTTCGGACAACACCGCCAAGATCACCAATCCGGGGTTCAAACAGGTCTACCGCATCACGGACAAACAGAGCGGCAAGGCGGTCGCCGACCTGATCGCCCTGCGCGGCGAAACGTTCGATACGGACAAGCCGCTGACCATCCGTCATCCCGTCGAGAGATGGAAGGAACTCACGGTGGAAAATTACTCGCTGCGCCCCCTGCTGATCCCCGTCATGGAGCAGGGCAGGCGGGTCTATGATTTTCCGTCCCTGCGGGAAGTGGCGGCGTATGCGCGGGAGCAGACGGCTGCGTTCTGGGAAGAATACACCCGCAACGCACTGCCGCATCTTTATAAAGTCGACCTGAGCGAGGCGCTGCTGGCGCTCAAAGACAGGCTCATGGAACAATTGAGGGGTTCGGGGAAAAATGTTTAAGATATACACCGCGTCCGGCGTAAAAAAGATCGTGGAACGGCTGGAAGAGGAATATGAAAACGCAATGACCTCTTTGCGCCGCCGCATCAACGAACTGACGGAAGAAAACCGCAGCCTTTCGGCGCGCGTTTTGCTGCTCGAACGGGAGCGCACCGACGTGGCGGACGCCATGATCGAAGCGGAGAGGACGGGCAAGGAGATCCGCTCTTCGGCGGATGCCTATGCCCGCGAACGCCGCGAAGGGATATACCGTCTGGCGGAACGCTGCCGCACGCTTGCCGCCGCGCTCGCCGATAAATATCCCGACGAAGAGGACGTCAAGACCTTTTCTTCCTACATTTCCAAGTTGGACGAAGCGCTGGAAACGGGCGGGGAGGGGGAACTTGACATGAACCGGATCCTCTATCCCGACAAGGGATTAAAATTGGAAAATCTTTGCAAGGAATTGGGATTGATGGATGATGAAGAAGAA
>CALVZM010000034.1 GCA_944372515.1 uncultured Clostridia bacterium | reverse complement strand
GTAATCATGCAATTAAATTGCGGCTCCATAAAAAAAGACGACGGAGAAATCATCGACTTCCCCGCCGCCTTTTTTGCTTTGTTCCGGCTCTTTCCGGTCATCCCGTCAAAGGGATCAACCGTTTATTTTATTTTTGTTCGTCTTGCCGCTTGCCGCCCTGAACGCAAAGAGTATCCAAAGCCCCATCAAGACGACGCAGACCACATCGACGCCGACCAGCACGGGGATCCACCATGCAAACACGTCGTGCGTTTCCCCGATGACCTGATCGATCTCCAACCCTTCCGCCGTCATCTGATAATATTTGGTCGCGACGTAAGAATAGAGAATGTCCTTGGCGCTCTTATGGATATATTTCTGCGCCGTGGGCGTCGTTCTGTCGTCGAACAGGCTCTCCGACATGTCGGGGTGCAAGACCTGCGTGTTGCCGCAGCGCACGCCCTCGTCGATGTCGTTGACGATGCCGCCCTGATAATAGTCGGTGATGACCGTGCCGCGGAAGCCCCATTCGTCGCGCACGACTGCCGTGAGCAACGCATAGGAACCGCTGACGCGCGCGCCGCCGATCCTGTCGACGGAAGCCATCAGACCGTTGCTGCCGCCGATCTTGACCGCATATTCAAAAGGTCTGAGATAGTTCTCGCGCAGGCTCTGTTCGGTCAGCCACTTATAAGCACCGTTGCGCCCCGTATCCGATTCGTTGGGTCCGATGTGCTTGATGTAGGCAATGACGCCCTGTTCCTTGGCGCCCAGAACGTGATAGGCGCACATGATGCCCGCGAGCAGCGGATCTTCCGAATAATATTCAAAGTTTCTGCCGCCGAGCGGAGAACGGTGCAGATTGGCGCCCGGTCCGTACCATCCGTCGATGCCGAGAGCGTTCCCCTCGATGCCGATCGCCCTGCCGACCTGATATGCCATATAGTAATTCCAGGTCTGCGCCAGAACGGTGGAACTCGGATAGTTGACCGCTTTGAGGTTGTTGCCGCCCGTTACGTTGGTGTTGAAGCCGCTGGGACCGTCCGTATCATACGTTTCGGGCTTGCCGATCTCATCCATTTCGATTGTGCCGAACCCTGCCTGCGCGATCAGCAGCGCCGCGCGGTTCAGGGAGAGTTGGCTGACGATCTCATCCCAGATGGGGTCGTCGTAGTCGGCGCCGAACGTATCCTGAATGGTCCAATTGGTGTCTTTGGAATTCCATGCGGGCGCGACTGCCCCCTCTTCCGTCAAGGCTTCGGCACTCGGCAGGTTGTGCATGTCGTTGATGAGCGAACCTGCGTTCTTGTTGGCGCCCTTCTCTTCGGGGAAGGTGCTCTCAAAGCCGCCGGCACGGGTCATGTATGTAATCTTTTCCCCGTCGTTCTCGGCGCCGTCGATGGAATGCGCTTTGTTGGTGAACGGCTCGTTGATGGTGCTCGACGCGCCGGAAGCGGCGTTGGTGTACGTCGTGAACTGGTTGCTCACCGCGCTGCCCGTCGTGTCGTCCTCGTCATAGTGGATGTCCGCCGCGACGGAAACTTTATATTCGTTCACGCCGTCGAGGGTGTCTTTGAGGGTGTGCGCGTCGGTGCGGAGGCTGATGGTATATTCGCCCGCTTCCAACTCATACCCCATGTGCCCGTCGTTGTTTTTATCGTAGCAGTCATAGGACTTCATGTCGGAGACCTTCATTTCGAGGGTCAAGTGGGTGTTCTGCCCCGGTTCGAGCGCGACGACGGTCTTGTTGAAGGCGCCCAGATTGATCGACGATTTTTCGATGCCGCCCTCTTCATAGGGAGCCGAATAGTAGAGTTGCACGACTTCCTTGCCGGCGACGTCGCCCGTGTTGGTAACCGTTACTTCGATCTCAATGGTGCCGTCCGCACTCAGAACGGTGCCGTTCTGAATGTTGGAATCGGTGATCATCCAATCGAACGTGGTGTAGGAAAGCCCGTAACCGAAGGGGAACTGCACGACGTCTTCATAGCCGTTTTGTATGCCCCATCTGTTCTTGGCGTAGTCGCTGTCCCAGAAGCCTTCGGCATCCGCCGTTTCATACCATTTGTAGCCCGTGTAGATATCCTCGATATATTCGGAATATTTGTTCTGACGGTAGGCGACGGTCGTAACCGGACTGATGTCGAGATAACTGCCGACGCCCTCTCTGCCCGACGTGGCATAGGACGCCGCCGTGGACAGGTCGTAAGCCATGGTGTCAGCGAGGTGCCCCGACGGGGAAACGGTGCCTTTGAGCAGGTTGGCGACGCCGATCGCGCCGCGCGTGCCGGGCGTGCCGATGTGCATTGCCGCGTCGATGTCGGGGTCTTCGATGAAGCCCATTTCCATCGGGTTGGTCGTGTTGGTGATGACAATGACGATGCCGAATCTCTCCGTTACGACATCGAGCAGATATTCTTCCCGCTCGGAGATGCTCAGAAGGTTCCTCTCTTCGTTGTCCTCTCCCGTGGAGATATACTGCTTTTTGGAATAGTCGTTGCCTTCGCCCATCAGTCTGCCGAGGACGACGATGGCGGTATCGGAGTAATCGACGGCGTTGTTCATGAGTTCGTCCGTATAGAAATCCTCGCCCGCCTCGGTTACGCCGTAGTACTTGTCATACAACTCTTCGGTCGACGCTTCGATGACGAACGAGCCGCCCTCGACGCGGCGGAAGGAGAGCGCGTTGTAGGCGTCCGCCAATTCGGTGTTGTATTCGATGCCCGCCGCTTTCAGACCGCCGAGGAAGGTTACGTAATCGTTGCGGGAACCCGTCCCCGAGCCCGTGCCCTGGGGAATGAAGCCGTTGTCGCTTCCGCTCCAACCGAACACGTTGACTTTGTTGGTTTTGAGGGGCAGGGCACCGTTTTCGTTTTTGAGCAGGACCGCCCCTTCCTCTTCCACGTCTTCCGCCAGCGCATTGCCGCTTTCACGCGCCGCCACCGTCTCTTCGCCGTCCTCGTCAAAGCCGTAGCCGCACAAAAAGGAAGTGATGATGTTGGCATTGAGATAACAGGCGACGTTGCCGATGATGAGCGCGATCAATACGATCAGGCTGACCACGCCGGCGACAATGGGATAAACTAATTTTTTATTCACCATAATTTCTTTCCTTCACAATTTTTTTATTTTTGTCCTGTAACTTTTCCTTAACATATTTTCCGCCCGCCGACCAAGCGGGGGCGGGCGGAAACATGCCTGCGAAGTTATGCCCCTCTTACGCTTCCGCCACGGCGGCAGCCGTAAGGTCGAAATAGTCGATGTTCAGCCCCAGATTGATAAACTCCATGGTGAAAGTATATGTTCCCGCATCCAGGGTAACGGACCCGAGGTCGACCTCGACCCACTTCCACCAATCTGTGGGGTTGCGGTGTCCGAATTCGCCTTTTGCCGTCGCCGTCAGCGTCTCTTCCGCGAACAGAATGGAAGTGTTTGCCGCAAAGTCATAGGTCGCGGCGTCATAATATGCCATCGACGCTTTGAGGGAAACCGTCGCGCGCTCTTTCAACTCGACGCTGAAAGTGATGACGCTGCCCTTGTTCAGCCCTTTCAAGGAAGTGCCGCTGCCCATGTCGTTGCTCCAAGATTCGGTGAAGGGGGTCGTTTCATTCCAATCGTCTCTTGCGACCCAGCCGCTCTGGTCGGTGTTTTCCGCTTCGACGCGCGCGCTGCCGCCGACCGAAAGGGTTGCATCGTAGGTCGGGGCGGGCGGTTCGGTGATCCCTTCCCCGCTCTTGAATTCAAAGTAGTCGAGGTTCATGCCCTTTTCGTTGAAGACGATGCTCAGCGTGTAGACGCCCGCTTCCACTTCGACGGGAGAAAGGTTTACTTTGTTCCACTTCCAATAATCTCCGCTGTCGCGGTGTCCGAAATCGCCTTCGGGCGTCGCCGTCAGCGTCTGTCCCGCAAAGGTGATGACCGACTTGCTGAAATCAAAGGTCTCGGAGTCATAGAAAGACATCATGAAGGAGATGGAGACGGTGGTCGCCTCTTCCACTTCGACGACGGCTTTGATCTCGGAGTCGGCGGTGAAGCCTTTCAGGCAGACGCCGCTGCCCATGTCGTTGTTCCAATTTTCGGTGAAAGAACTCGAGTCTTCGCGCAGCGTAAGTCCGTCCTGATAGCGGAGAGATTCGGCTTCCAGACGAAGGAGGTCGTCCTTTGCCAGCGTCCCTTCGGGGTCGATGGGCTGTTTGTCCACGTCAACGCCGCTTTGGTCGTATTCGCCGTAAGAAATGACGTTGAAGTTGAAGCAGTCGACGTTGCAATCTATACCGACGACTTCCACGAGGAAGAGATGGTCGCCCGCGCTGAGGTTGTAAACGCCGAGAGAAGTCGTCTTCCACAGGTAATATTCTCCCGCTCCGGCGTTTCCGTCCTTGATGTTCTTGCTCTCGACCCCTCTCAGTTCATACCCGTCGATGGAGAAGCGCCAATTGTCCTTGACAAAGTAATCGTTGACGCTCGCGCAGTTGACGGAAATTTCAACCGTCGCGTCCTCGGCGAGGCGCAAGGTCGTGGAGAGTTGCGAGCCTTTGGCGATCGCACCGACCGACTTGCCGCCGCTGGTGTTCGCCGCCTGCACGGGATCGTTGATCGTTTCAATGAAGAGTTCGCCGTCTTTCAGACCGTGTGCCGCGGCAATGTCGTCGCGGGCTTTCGCCTTTTCCGTGTCGAAATTTTCCATGTCTTTGATGACGGGCGCATTTTCTTCGGTTACCCCGGTAAGTTCCACAACGGAGGAAATGTAGCGGGAGCCGACATAGAAATCGATGTAGTCGATGTCGGGAACGCTCGTGCCGAGGATGTCAAAGGTCAGTTCGTTCGTGCCGGCGGGGATGGATACGTCGCGGATGACGATGTCCGTCCAGGCGCCGCCGCCTTCCACGGACCTGCCGTCCATCGAGATCTGACCGTGCGTCTCTTCGTCGGAAGCATAGTTCAGATGGACCGCCATGCTGTCGGCGAGCGAAATGAGGGCGTCGGCAGGGTTCGCCACGCGCAATACCATCGTTACGCCCGTATACGCTTTATCGGCGGTGAAGGTGAAACCGATGTAGTTGCCCTTGACGCCGTAGCCCGTCAGATATTTGTTGCCGCTGATGACGGCGGCTTCCTCTCCCTCTTCGGCTTTCGGCGCCTCTGCGACGAAGGATTTATACCCGTTCGCCAGCGTTGCCTTGGGCGTGGTCATGTCAAAGTCTTCCGCCTCGACGCGGTAGGGATTAGTCGCGTTTTCACCCTCGATGTCCAGAAGCGAAGTTTCGGAGATCTCGGGCAATACGCGCTCGTTGATGGTGATGGTGTACTGCGCGCTCTTGCCGCCGTAAGAGACGGTAACGCGGCGCTGTCCCGGCGCAGTCATGGACGGCGTGCTCACCCTGCAATCGCTGAGGTTGACCGCTTGGGTCGTGCCGTCGCTCATCTTCGCGCTGACTTTCAGCCCTTCGTATGTGAAGGCTTCGCCCCAGGCAAACGTGGTCTTGGCTCCGGACGTATCCAGGACCAAGGAAGTTACGGTCAGTTCGGAAGATTGACTGCCCGAACTGTTGTCTTCATCCGTCGGCGCGCAGGCGGACAATGCCAGCGTGAACACGGATGCAAAGACCATGACCAATGCCAGCAAAAGCGAGTAAAGTCTGTTTCTTTTTTTGTTCATCTTGTTTCTCCTTAAAAAAATTTCCCGCCGATCGCCCGTCTGTCCGTGCGGACACCCTCCTTATCGTCTCCGCCGTTGGGGCAGACCGTCCGATCATTGCTTATTTCCACCCTACCACAGTCCGGATTTTTTTCAAGAACTATTGCCCCAACCGTCATTTTTTTCTCCCCAACGGTAAAAAAAGGCAAAAAAATACCCCAACCGTCGTTCAAACGGCAGGGGAAGCGAATTTATTTTTTTCAAAATTTTTTCACGGTTTTGCGGCGTTTTTTTGCCGCGTTTTCGGGCTTTTTGACTTTGCCCGCGGCGAGGACGGCAGCCAAAGGCAGCGGAGGCGGCATACAAAGGCAATAAAAAAAGCGGGCTTTTCGCCCGCCGACCCGCCCGATGATGTTTTGCGGGCAGATCAAAGTGTTTTGCATTGCAGATTGCGATAGACGTCAAAACGGAAGGTATAGCCGTTTTCTTCCTGCGGCGCACCCTTCGTTTCCAAGAGAAAGCGCCCGTCCCGGTCCAGATCGGGGAAGAAGGTGTCCGCCCCGCCATCCGCCTCCACGCGCGTAACCAATATCTCTTCGCAATAGGGCAGAAGCAGACGGTAGATTGCGCCGCCGCCGAGGACCCATACGGGCAGATCG
Organism: uncultured Clostridia bacterium; assembly: GCA_944372515.1. GTDB lineage: Bacteria > Bacillota > Clostridia > Christensenellales > Borkfalkiaceae > RGIG4074. The sequence goes on along the minus strand of CALVZM010000034.1, from coordinate 6,397 downwards.
GGGTATTTTTGCAGCGCTTTTTTCAGTTCGTCCAAAGAGCGCACCACCGTGCAGTCCGTCCGTTCGAGCGAAGAGGAAAGCACGATGTTTATGCGGTTTTTCAAGGGCATGCCCCCGGGGAATGAGCACAATGTTTTCTTCCCCATCACCACGACGCCGCCCTTGGTCGTCCGACGGAAAAACTGCATGTCCGTCGGGAGAGAAAAGAGCAATTTGTTGTCCCTGCCGATGCCCCAGGCTTGATCGGCGCAAAGTATGGCTTTCATGCTGTTCATATCGCTACGGGAATCTTTTCGTCGAGAGACTCCCATTGATAGCCCTCCAAAGAAAAACTGTCGACAGTGAAACGGTAGAAATCGCTGATCGACGTATCCATGACCAATTTCGGCGCGGCATGGCGGGGATTTTGCAGCATCTTTTCCACAATGGGAACGTGTCGGTCATAAATATGCGCGTCGGCGATGACGTGCACCAATTCGCCCGCCTGCAATCCGCTGACCTGCGCGAACATGCAAAGGAGCACGGAATATTGCACCACGTTCCAATTGTTGGCGGTGAGCATGTCGTTGGAACGCTGGTTGAGGATGCCGTTCAGCACGTTGCCCGACACGTTGAAGGTCATGGAATAGGCGCAGGGGTAGAGGTGCATCTCGTGCAAGTCCTGAAAATTATAGAGATTGGTGAGGATGCGGCGGGAGGACGGGTTGTGCTTCAAATCGAAAAGCACCCGATCGACCTGATCGAACTCCCCTTCCTTATAGAGCGCTTTCTGCGCCAACTGGTAGCCGTATGCCTTGCCGATGGAGCCCGTTTCGTCCGCCCAACTGTCCCAGATGTGGGAATGCAGATCGCGGATGTTGTTGCTCTTTTTCTGCCAGATCCAGAGTATCTCGTCCACGCAGGAGCGGAACGCCGTGCGGCGCATGGTGAGGATGGGAAATTCTTCCCGCAGGTCATAGCGGTTGACGATGCAGAATTTTTTGACGGTATGGGCGGGCGTGCCGTCCGCCCAGCGGGGGCGCACTTCGGCATCGGTGTCCCACACGCCGTTTTTCAGAATATCCTGCATGTTTGCCGCAAAAATGTCGTCTGCTCTGCTCATCTCTTCTCTCCCGTTCTCCTCTTTTTCTTCCGTCCGCTTTTACGGAACGGCTTTTTTCTTTGCATTATAGCACAATTCCCCGCGCCCGTCAATCGGGATGGAAAAATTTTTTCCGAAAAATCGGAAAACTTCCCCTTATCCCGCACTTTTTCTGCATGCGGCGGGGCAAAAAACGACGTTTTCTCCCGTCCGTAAAGCAAGAATGAAAAACCCGTTCTTTCAGGGCATGCCCCTTTCATTGATCGCTTTGAAAGGGAGCAAAAACATCGCGCTCGGAAACAAACGCCCGCCCGTCGATCGGACGCAAGACCCCGCCAACGTGCACGACGAGTTTTTTGGCGAGAAGGCACTGCCGCTTGCGGTTGTAGCGCGCGTTGGCACTTCGGTCGCCGTATTTTTCGTCCCCCAGCACGGGACAGCCGATGTGCGCGAGGTGAGCGCGGATCTGATGGGTCTTGCCCGTGTGCAGGATGATCTCCGCAAAAGTCAGATCCCCCGCCCGTTCCAGAACGCGGTATTCCGTTACGATCGGGTCGCCGACGGGCGCATCCGACACCGTTACGAACGCGCCCGCCGCGTCTTTTTTCAGATAGGCGCGCAGGACGGCGGCGTCCGACGGGAAAGAACCCGTGCATACGGCATGATAGACCTTGTCCGCCCGCCGCTCGCGGAAGGCGCGCAGCAGCAGTCCTTCCGCCTCTTCCGTCTTGGCAAAGATCATGACCCCCTGCGTGTTACGGTCCAGGCGGTGGATGAAACGGCAGGACGGCGTCCGTTCGCACAGGACGGCATACACCGCTTCGGCATTGACGCCGCTGTCCTTGTCCGTTACCAGCACTTCTTCATCCTCGTAAAGGATGCGGAATGCCTCTTTGGACTCCTGCGCGGGCGTGGTGTAATAGCGCACCCTGTCCCCCGCCGCAAGCGGGACGTCGCCGCCGACCCTCGCGCCGTTGACCCGTACGTCCCTTTTACGGAGCAGGACAGGCAGGCAAAAAGAGCCCTGCGGATAGGTGTTATCCGTGAAATTTTTAAGCGTATCCGCCTTTTTTACGATGAATTCTTTCAAAACAAAACCTCTTTGCCGCCATCAAAAGGAGCAGCAGCGCCGCCGCAACGGGGATGAGCATGCGCGCGCCGTATAAAAAGTAAGCGGCATAGGACGCCAGAACCGCCGTTCCCGTCTGCAAAACGGCGTTTTCCGCCGCCGCCGCGATGCCGAGTTCCCGCGCCGACGCGGCGATCGCCGAGACGCACGGGGAGCAGAAGAGCACAAACACAGACAGGGCGAACGCCGTCTGTGCGCCGTACGGCAGCCCCGCGGGATAGAACAGGTTCAAAAGCCCCGCGATGTTCTCCTTGGCGACGAGCCCGCTGAGCAGGGCAAACGCCGTCTGCCAATCGGCGACACCGATCGGGCGGAAGAGATATTGCAGCCCGCCCGAAAAAAATGCCAGCATGCTCTCCTGTATTCCGACATAATGCAGCGAAAAATCAAAGGAAGAGAGAAACCAGGTCAAAAGCGTGAATGCCGCGACGACCGTGGCTATTTTTATTATAAACTGTTTTAAGCGAAAGAGCAAGGTTTTTATGAAACAAATCGGGTCGGGAAACTGCATTTCGGGCAATTCGAGGATGAAATCCCCCTTTTCGCCGCCGGATTGGAAGGCAAAGACCGTCAGGCTGACCCCGACGCCCAGCAGATACAGCCCCGCCACCGCCCAAAAGGGATGGGAGAAAAAGGAGGACAAGAGCGTCAAATAAACGGGCAGTTTTGCAGAACAGGAAATATAAGGCAGGGCGGCGACGGTGCGGCGCTGCAACTCCCGCCGTTCAAAGCCGCGGGTGGCAAGGATCGCCTGCGCGGTACAGCCGAAGCCGAGCAGGAGACAGAACACCGCCCGCCCGCTGAGCCCCACTTTCTGAAATATCCCGTCCGCCGTGAACGCCAAGGCGCTCATGTAACCGCTTTCTTCCAGAAAGAGCAAAAATCCGAAAAGGAGCGCCAATTGCGGCAGAAAACTGAGCACGCCGCCCGCCGCACGCAAAAACCCGTCGCACACAAGCGCGTGCACGGCGGGAGAGAAAAGGCAGGCGCCCGCCCGCTCTGCCAGGCGCACGCAGATGAGATCTTCTAAAAAACTTTTCATCGCCGTCCCCGGCATGCCGTCGCCGAAGGTCAGAAAGAAGATGCCGCCCGTCAGAAGAAAAAACAGCGGCAGGCAAAGTATGCGGCTGTAACACACCTTTTCCGCTATGCTTTCCCGCCGCGTCTGCGGCGTATAAATTTCCGTCGGCAGTCCGTCCGAAAAGGGAAATCCGGCAATCCGTTTTTCCCCTTCTATTTGGGCATGGGCGTCTTCTTTTATCCATTCCCGCTGTAAAAAATCATTGAACCGCCGCACCTCTTCCGCGTTGAACGCATTGACGAAAAGCACGGGAATGCCCAGCCGCGCCGAAAGGGCGGAGACGTCCAGCCGCCCGCCGTTTTTTTCAAACGATCTGCGCATGGTCAGCGCCAAAACGACGGCTCGGTTTTCTTCCAGCAGCGCTTTCGTCAGCCGCAGGGCGCGGGGCAGCGTGCGCACGTCCGCGACCTGCACCAGCCGCGCATCTTCATGCGCACGCAAATAAGAGAGCGCACTCTTCTCTTCCAAGGAATACCCGTCCAGCGAATAGATACCCGGAAGATCGGTATAGACAAATGCGCCGTTCCTGCCGCGCACGGTTTTGGACGACGCGCCGACCGTTACGCCGTGCCAATTGCCCGTATGCGCATGTGCGCGCGCCAGCGCATTGAAGAGCGTGCTCTTGCCCGCATTCGGATTGCCCGTAAAAACGATCTCTCCCCTCTCCGCCTTCATTGTCCCTCCTTTTTTGCCGCGTCCCCGTCAAAGCCCGCGGCGCAGCACGCCGATGTGTTCCGCCAACTCGCGGCGGAGCCCCAGACGGATACCGCCCACTTCCAGCATCAGACTGCTGCGGAAGAGAGAATGCCGCACGACGCGCACTTCACTGCCCGGGAAGACGTTGAGCATGCGCAGGCGCTCCCGCACGCCGCGGTCGGCGTCCACACGGATGATGACGGCGCTTTCGCCTTTTTTGATCTGTGCAAGGTTCATAGTATTACTCAATGCAAAAGAGAGAAAAAATATGAAAAAATGCCTGCGTCTCTTGCAAAAAAGACGCAGGCGTGCGCGGATATTTGCGCGGATATTTACCTTTTATGCCGAGGGAAAAACACCCTTTCCTGCCCCCCCGCCGACAAAAGCGCGATGCCTACAACGGCGCGCCTGCACTCCGATGCCGAAAAGATCTCATTTCTCCTGCGCGAAAAGCCATTCTTCCATCTTCTCGTTCTCGCCGTCTCCCGCATAGCAGATCGCTTTGTCCCAGATGCCGTGCCCGTCGCCCGTAAACGTAACGAAACGGATCCGATCGCCGCCCGCCGCTTCGATCGCGCGCACCATCGCCTGCGTGCCGCCGTAAGGAACCGTGCCGTCCGCCGTGCCGTGGAAGGTGTATATCGGCATCTCTTTGAGCGATTCAACGGCATCCGTCGGTCCGCCGCCGCAGATGGGCACGCCCGCCGCGAACAGATCGCCGTGCCGCGCCAACAGGTCCCATGTACCGAATCCGCCCATGGACAGCCCGACGACATAGATGCGGTCGGCGTCTATATAACGCAATCCGGCATAATATTCCACGAGCGAGACCACCTTCTGCATTTCCTGCGACTCGGCTACTTCTTCGAGCGTATAGTTCCCGTCCGCCCAGGGGGTATCCACCCACTGCGCGCCCGACGGGCACTGCGGCGCGAGCACCACGGCGTCCATGAACAGGCTGCCGCTGCCGTCATAGACGACCTTTTTGATGGCGTTTTTCAACTGTGAAACATTGTCGCCGCCGCGCTCCCCCGCGCCGTGCAGGAAGAGCACCAACGGCACTTTTCCGCCCGCCGATGCAAACGCTTCCGCCGAAGGCTCATAGACGCAATAATCATACCCCTCACGGCTCTGCTGCGTGAACAGGCTGGTGCGCGGCAAAGTCTGACCGCGGGTCATATAGCCGCAGACTGAGCAGCCGATCCCCTCCGTATGCCCGTCGCGCGCATCGTTCGCGCTTTGAGCGCTCATCGCCGTCAGCGTATGCTGCTGCTTATCCTCTTCGCCGCATACCAGGCAAACGCGGGCATGCCCCTCACCGTCTGCTTCATAGTAAGCCGAATATTCGTGCCCGTAAGGCGGTATGACCAATTCGGACGGCGTAACTTCCCGCGTGCCTTCCGCGTCCGAAAACAGCATATCACAGCCCGTACAACGATAATGTGCGGCAACGCCTTCTTCCGTGCAGGTAGCGTCCTTTAACGCCACCGCCACCGTTTCATGCTCCGTGTGCGCGCAGGCGGCGGACAAAAACAAAAACGCCACAGCCGCAACCGACGCAAACAAGACGGCAGCCAATCTCTTTCTTCCCTGAACCATGCGATTTCCTCCCGTTTTCCGCATAAGCGCGGAATGATTTTTTATTCAGTATAAAAAAGGAATGCCGAAATGTCAATACGCAATGCGTAAAATGCACTCTTTATTGCCCGAATTGCGTTCCTTCGCGCCTCATCCGCCGCCGTTTTACTCCGACGTTGGGAAAGAAAAAACAAAAAATCTTTGCAAAGATTCAAATTTTTTTGATTTTTTCATGCGGAAGCGGTTGACAATTCATCCAAGATAACGTATAATGATATCGTCCACGTGGGGATATAGCTCATCTGGTAGAGCGGTACGTTCGCAACGTACAGGTAACGTGTTCGAGTCACGCTATCTCCACCAGTGTCGTCAGAGTTTGAACACCACAAATACGGAATATATTTTCGTCAACGGTGTTGCGGGCTTTGTGGCATACAAGTACAGAAAAAGCACAAGATTGGAATCTTGTGCTTTTTCTGTTGTTTTAGTAAGCATTGCCGTAAAGAGGAACAAATTGTCCAAACAACACCCCCGAAAGAAGTGCGGCACGGTCGAAACCACGCAGAAATTCTTTCCATAAGGTCGTTATTCCCGCCCATGCCCCTCTGCAACATCGGTTACTCATCATCCCGTTCTTGCGCATCCGTCTGCTTTTGCGGCGACATTTCATCGCTGGCATGCCCTTCACCGCATGACCTTTCACCACAGGCATGCCCTGCACATGGCATCCCGCCACGGCGCATAACTACGTATAGAAAAAAGAGCACCGCCATCGGTACCCCGCAACTCAGCATCTCTCCGTACGGCGACGATATCTCATGCCTCGGCTCCG
>CALVZM010000033.1 GCA_944372515.1 uncultured Clostridia bacterium | reverse complement strand
ATCCCATTCCTCCGCGGTCCGAAAAAACAATCGAAAAAGACGTTTTATCCCCTATCCATGCCCGAAACGAACGGGAAAATCATCCCGTTACTTCCCGGCAAAGCGCACGAGATAGTCGCGGTATTTCTCAAAGGGAAGTTTGAGTTCGGCATAGACGCCGTATCCCGCGGGCACGATCATGGAAACCTCGTCCGACGCGGCATTCTTTTTGTCGAGCCGCGCCGATTCGGCGGCTTTTTCCAGCCCCGCATAGCGCGGCACTTCGCCCAGCACGCGCAATATCAGACCGCTCAAAAGTTCGGCGTATTCCGCCGTCGCCAGCCCTTCGGCAACGGCAATCTTCGATTCGTAATACATGCCGATGAGCACAAACTCCCCGTGGGAAAGCCCGCCGTAATTGAGTTCGAGGGCGTGCGCCGTGGTGTGTCCCATGTTCAAAGACTTGCGCAGATTCTGTTCGCGTTCGTCCAACTGCACGACCTCCGACTTGTGCTGAATGCAGTCGGAAGCGATCTCGGAGAGGTAATCGAGGTCGAAGAGCCTGTCCGCATTTTCCAGAAGACTGTCCAGAATGAGCGGATTGAGCGCGCCGTATTTGATGATCTCGCCCAATCCGCAGCGGATCTCCCGCGCGGGCAGGGTCTTCAAGAACGTACCGTCCACCAGCACGGCTTCGGGCTGATAAAAGGCGCCCACGACGTTTTTGACGTTGCCCATGTCGACGGCGGTCTTGCCGCCGACCGAAGAGTCGACCTGCGCCAAAAGGGTCGTAGGGATCTGCACGCAATGGATGCCGCGCATGTAGAGCGCCGCCGCCAGCCCGCCGATGTCCCCCACCACGCCCCCGCCGAGAGCGAAAAGATAGGAATTCCGATGCAGCCCCGCATCGATCATCGCCTGTAAAATGGCGAAGAGATTTTCACGGTTTTTGTTCTCCTCCCCCGCGGGCAGCACGTACACGGGCGTGTCGGCAAAGACTTCGGCAATCTGCGCGCCGTAGAGGGCGTGCACGTTGCTGTCCGTGAGGACAAAATTCTGATGACCTGCCAAAAACTCGGGGGCATGCCTGAGAAAACAGCCCGTTTCGCAAGAAATGACGCTGTCCTGCGTGGGGGTATGTATTTCTATGATCTTCATTGGGGCAACTCCTCATATCTCCCGACGACTTCGCGCATATTGTCCCCGCCCAACCGCTCGGAAACGACCTGCGCCAACACGGTGGCGGCCACGCTTTCGAGAATGACCTCGCAGGCACAGATCGCCGCGACGTCGCTGCGCTCCGCGGCGGCAGTCGCCTTTTCGTGCGTGATGTAATCGACGGTGTCCAGCCCGCGCATGAGCGTGGGAATGGGCTTCATCACGGCGCGCAGAACGATCTCCTCGCCGTTGGACATGCCGCCCTCGATGCCGCCCGCGCGGTTGGTCTTGCGGAAATACCGCCCGTCTTTATAATAAAGGGCGTCGTGCACCCGACTGCCCGGCTGCATCCCCGCGCCGAAGCCCATGCCGACTTCAACGCCTTTGATCGCCTGCACGCTCATCATCCCGGCGGCAAGACGGGCGTCCAGTTTTTCGCCGTAAGTCATGCAACTGCCGAACCCGCTTTTCAGTCCCCTGACGCGGATCTCCACAATGCCGCCCGCCGTGTCGCCCGCGGCTTTCAGTTCGTCGATGCGCGCCATCGCCGCCGCCTGTATCCCGTCGTCGAGCATGAAGAGCGGACGGGACTTGGCGGAACGCAACTCGTCGAAGGCATACTCCCTTTCGTCGGTGATGCCGCAGACCGTGCGCACATACCCGCCGATCTCCACCCCCAGCGCTTTGAGAAACTGCCGGCAGACGGAGCCCGCCGCCACGCGCACCGCACTCTCGCGGGCAGAGGCGCGTTCGAGAATGTTCCGTGCGTCCGTCTGGTCGAATTTTTTGAGCCCCGTCAGGTCGGCATGCCCGGGGCGCACCCGCGTGAGGCGCTTACAGGAAAGGTCGCACCCTTCGGGCGCCATATACGCTTTCCAATTTTCATAGTCCGCGTTTTTCACCCGGAACGCCAGCGGACTGCCGAGCGTCAGGCGGTTGCGCACCCCCGCAAGGATCTCCATGCGGTCGGTTTCGATCTTCTGGCGGAACCCCCTGCCGTACCCGCTCTGCCGCAGCGCCAGATACCCGTTGACTTCATCGATGTCGATTTCCAGATTGGCGGGAAGCCCTTCCAGAATGCCGACAAGTTCCTTGCCGTGCGATTCCCCCGCCGATGTCAGCCTGATCATAAAAACCAATGCCTCCCCGTTCAAAAGAAAATTTATTTGTTTCTTACTTGTTCATTTTTTCTGCCGCCCATGCCCGCATATAAGGCACAAACGGACACATGGCGTCAGTACAGGAACGTATACTTTCCGCCGCCCTCGGACACGAGCACGATGTCGCCGCATTCGTCCGTGCGGTAGATCTCCCCGTCGGGCATGACCGAACACAGATCGCCGATCACCCGATCGGACGGATGCCCGTAACCGTTTTCCCTGCCGCAGGAGATGACGGCGGCTTCGGGGCGCAGCAATTCCAGCCATTCCCGGCTCGAAGAAGTGTTGCTCCCGTGATGCGCCACTTTGAGCACTTCCGTGCTTTCCAGCCTGACCTCCATGCCGCCGAGCGTAAAGACGTTTGGATCGAGCGCGTATTCCGCCGCCAGCGTCTCTTCCGTCTCCGCCGTCATATCGCCCGCGAAGAGCACGCTCAGACCCTCATATTCCAGCCAGACGACCGCCGAATTGTAATTGGGATCCCCCGCGCCGTCGTTGTCGGTGTACGGCCAGAGGAAAAAGAGAAAATATTCCCCGTTTTCCCCGCGGATGCTCTCATAGCGGCGGGAAAGGCGGACGGACGGCACTTCCCGCACCACGCTTTCATACAAAGACAGATACTCTTTGTCCGAATCGAGGTCGGGAATATAGGGCAGATAGGCACAGGCGACGGGCACGTCTTTCAATATCTCCTCCGCGCCGCCGCTGTGGTCGAGGTCGGCATGCGTCAGGATCATATAGTCGATCGTTTCCACGCCCGCGGCGTCGAGATATTGCCCGATCCTGCGGTCGTTCTCCCGCGAACCGTTGCCGCTGTCGATGAGAACGGTCCTGCCGTCGGGCAACTGCACCAGCGTGCAATCGCCCTGCCCGACGTCGAGGAAATGCACCTTCAATTCCCCTTCGGTCCATTCCGACGGAAGGTCATCCCCGCTCCCTTCCGACGGGGTCAAACCGTCTTCGCACGCGGCAAACAGCACCAAACAGGAGAACGCGACCGACAAAAGCGCGAACAAAACCGCCGCAACGCGTGATTGGTTGTTTCTTTGGTATTTCTTCAAAATTTTCCCTTTCGTCTTACCGTCGGTCGGATGCGGCATCAGTCAGCAAACCGCTTCCCCGACAGAAAATCAGTATATTTCCCGTATTTTTCTTTTGATGAACGCCGCCTGCTGTTTGGCTGTCCTGTATCCGATGTCGTACATTTCCAGAAGAGAATTTTCCGCGGCGTCGAGGGGTGTGAAGATGTCGAGAGGCGGACGGATGACGGCGTTGCAGGCCTCGTACCCGCGCGACAATGCGTCGGGACGGGGCGTTATCTTCACCGTCGAATCGAGGGTGTCGGACAGAACGCGGGTGAGCATGTTGTGCGGCTTTTTGTTCCTGTCCGACGGCAAAGCGGCATTGAGATCGACGCCCAGCACGAAATCGGCGCCCCGCACGCGCAGCACGTCCGCGGGCACGGGATTGGTGTAAACGCCGTCGATCAGTTCCCGTCCCGAAACGTTCACGCTGTGAAAATAGGGCGGAATCGCGCAGGACGCCGTGCAGGCGTGCGCCACGCTGCCGCTGTCGAGCAGGACCCCTTCCACCGTCTCCTTGTCCGTCGCCCAGGCATAGAAGGGGGCTTTCAGCCTCTTGAAATCGATGTCGTGCAGATATCCGTTGAGCACGTCCTCGACAAACCCCATGTCCATATACGGACGCAGATAGCGCGCATACTGTTTTAAGCAGATGTTCAGAACGGCGTCCTTGATCTCGTCGGTGGCATACCCGTAGGCTTTGAGCGCGCCGACCACGCTGCCGATGCTCGTGCCCGCATACCAATCGAAGAAGATTCCCTCCTCTTCGAGCGCTTGCAGGACGCCGAGATGCGCCATGCCCTTTGCGCCCCCGCAGCCGAGTGCGACGGCAAGAATCTTTTTCTGCTTTTTCCGCCTGCGGCGGGAAAATATCTTTTTCAGCGCACGAATGGGATGCACTGCCGTTCCCTCCCCCGTTTTGACGGAAGCGGGCGTTCCTTCCACGCCTCTTTTCCCGCCTGTAAAACCATACTTTTATTGTAGCGCAAAATCCGCCAAAAGTAAACGCATTTTTCCGCAATATTCCCCCTTTTCACAAAAAAAACGGTCCGACGGCAGACGACGGACCGCAGATGAACAATTTTTTCAGCCTTTTTCCGAGCGGAAGACGAAATTACCGCCCGCATAATCGATGTGCACCGTCTCCCCCGCTTCGATCCGCCCTGCCAATATCTCTTCGGAAAGGCGGTCCTCGATGCGGCGGCGGATGACCCTTTTCAGCGGCCTCGCGCCGTAAGCCTCGCTGTATCCTTCATGCACCAACTCTTCCCGCGCGGACGGGGAAATGGAAAGGCGTATTTCCCTGTCGCGCAGCCGTTCGCCCAAAGCGCGGATGAGTTTATCGCAAATGGCGCCCGCCTCTTCCATGGTCAGTTTGTGGAAGACGATAATATCGTCGATCCGGTTGAGGAACTCCGGACGGAAGTGCGCTTTGAGCGCTTCCGAAACGGATTCTTTCATCCTGTCATATTCACTCTTTTCCCCGTCGGACGAGGCAAAGCCGAGGGGCTGCATCTCCCCGCCCGTGCCGCTCGCGCCGATGTTGGAAGTCATGACGATGACCGTATTGCGGAAACTGACGACCCGTCCCTTGCTGTCCGAAAGCCTGCCGTCGTCGAGAAGTTGCAAGAGCAGATTGAACACGTCGGGATGCGCCTTTTCGATCTCGTCGAAGAGAACGACCGAATAGGGCTTGCGCCGCACCTGTTCGGTCAGTTGGCTGCCCTGCACGTCGTCATACCCCACATAGCCGGGCGGCGCGCCGATGATCCTCGACACCGCATGTTTTTCCATAAACTCGCTCATGTCCAGGCGGATGATCATTTTTTCATCCCCGAAGAGCGCTTCGGCGAGCGCCTTGGCAAGATCGGTCTTTCCGACGCCCGTGGGACCGACAAAGACGAACGAGCCGATCGGACGGTTGGGCTCTTTGAGCCCCGCCCGCGCGCGGCGGATCGCCCTCGACACCGCGACGACCGCTTCGTTTTGCCCGATAATGCGGGCATGGAGCCGTTCTTCCAATTTTAAGAGTTTCTGGCTCTCCGCCTCGGAAAGACGGGAGAGCGGAATGCCCGTGCGGTCGCTGACGATGGAGGCGATGTCGTCGGCGTCGATGGAAGGCGTCGCCGCATTGTATTCCTTGCGCCAGGTCTCGGCGAGCAGATCTGCCTCATCGGTGTAACGGTCGATCAGTTTTTTCAGATTGTCCGCCTTTTTTCCGTCCCCGTTCATGCGGGCGCGCCCCTCATCGATGTAGAGCCGCTCGATCTTGTCGTTCAATTCCTGTACGCCCTTGGGTCCCGTATACGCTTCCAGCCTGGCGCGGGACGCCGCCTCGTCGATGAGGTCGATGGCTTTGTCGGGCAGATAGCGGTCGGCGATATAGCGGTCGGAGAGGGTTACCGCACTCTCGATGGCGCTTTCGGTGATGATGACCCCGTGATGCGCCTCATATTTATCCCGCAGCCCCTGCAATATCCTGACGCAGTATTCCGGCGCCGGCTCTTCCACCGGGACGGGCGTGAAGCGCCGTTCGAGCGCGGGGTCCTTTTCGATGTATTTGCGGTATTCGTCGAGCGTGGTCGCGCCGATGGTCTGCAAATCGCCGCGGGCGAGCATGGGCTTTAAGATGTTGGAAGCGTCCATGTTGGAATCGGACGAACTGCCCGCGCCGACGATGGTATGGATTTCGTCGATGAACAGAATGATGTCGCCGCTGCGCTGCACGGTCTCCACGACTTCTTTGAGCCGTTCTTCAAAATCCCCGCGGTATTTCGCGCCCGCCAGAAGCCCCGCAAGGTCGAGAGAAAAGACGATCTTGCGCTGCAACAGTTCGGGCACGTCGCCCGACACGATGGCTTGCGCCAGCCCTTCGACGACGGCGCTCTTTCCGACGCCCGCTTCCCCCACGAGGACGGGATTGTTCTTGGAACGGCGGGAAAGGATCTGCATGACTTTTTCGATCTCCTTGCGCCGCCCGATGACGGGGTCGAGTTTCCCTTCCCCCGCCCGCGCGGTCAGATCGACGCCGTAGCGCGCCAACTGCGGCGGCAGGACCCCCGCTTCCCGCTTATACTGATATTGCCCCTCCCGCGCGCCGCGGTCGGCTTTCTGCAATTCTTCGATGACGCGGTAATCGTTGCGGAACACCTCTTCGAGATCGTCGCGCATGGCTTTCTCGGAAATGCGGTGATCGCTGAAAAAGGTACGGGCATACCCCCCTTCCGTCTGCAAAATCGCCATGAGGACGTGTTCGGCGGTGATGATATAGTTGCGTCGGTCGGGCGTATGATCGATGGCGATACCGCGCGCCTTTTCCAAGACGCTCTTGGTGCGGGGCGTGGAACCGACGGTCGGATCCTTCACGTTGCGGACGGAAAAGAAAAATTCCGAAAATTCGTTTTTCTGTACGCCCGCCTCGTTGAGGATGCGGCAGGCGGCACACCCCGGAACGTGCAGCATGCCCAAGATGAGATGCTCCGTGCCGATATAGCGGATGCGTATCTTTTCATTGAGTTTTTTGACGCATTCGAAAACGCATTTCAGATCGTCCGAATACCTGGACTCGTCTTCCATAATTTTTCACCGACTCCTTCCCGATGCATGGTCAGAATTTTCTTTGCCGCCCTTTTTTACCTTCGGCTCGTTCGCCGAAAAGAAGCGGGGCATGCCCGCATTTTTTATGCGTCCGGTTCCCCGCGGAGCAATTCTTTGAGGCGCGCCTGCACGCACTCCGCGCGGTACTGATCGCGTGCACGCCCGTCGAGCGTCTCTTTGGAAAAACGGCTGATGTTGGAATCCCGCATGCCGACGATGAGATCGTCGAGATCGGACATTTTATCCACGTTGTACAGCCCGAGTGAAACGCCGATCTTGAATTCGGACATGAGTTGCAAAAACTCCTTGGCGGGCAGCAAGGCGCAATTGGTGAGGATGCCGTATGCCCTGCCGCAGGCGTCGCGCACCGCCGCGCTGTCCCGTTCATACATCTCCCGCCGCGCGCGCACTTCCGTTTCGACGACGGTATACACCGCTTCCCCGACTTCCTGCAAGATCGTCTGTTCGGAAAACCCGAGCGTGATCTCGTTGCTGATCTGATACATATATCCGTCCGCATCGCTCCCTTCGCCGTATACGCCGCGGACGACCATGCCCTTGCGCCGCAACCTTTCCCGCAGGGAAGAAAAGAGATCGGGGCGGCGGGTGATGGCGGGCAAAAAGAGCATCACGGAAGCGCGCAGCCCCGTGCCGAGATTGGTGGGACAGGCGGTGAGATATCCCCATTTTTCGTCGTAGGCAAACCGCACGCAGTCGCCGATAACGTCGTCGATCCCGCTCAGATATTCATACCCTTTGAGGATCTGAAAGCCCTTGATATAGTATTGTTCGCGGACATGGTCCTCTTCATTGACCATGATGGATATATTTTCGTCCTGATTTATATATACGGCGGAAACGCCGCATTTATCGATGAGCGCCTGCGAAATGAGATAATTTTCTTTGAGCATCTCCAATTCTTCCCGCTCGGTCTCGTCCACATAGATGCAACGGAAAGAATCGATCTCAGAAAGAGGCAGGTGCAGCAGGGAAACGATCTCCCGCGCCTGTTCCCGCGTTCTGAGCCGATGCGGGAAAGGATAGTCCGCGAGATTGCGCGCCAGGCGGATGCGGGTGGATATGACGGTGCTTTCGAGATTGTCCATTTTTCACCCCTCCTCGTCATCGCCGAAGAGCAGCAGTTTGAGTTCTTCCGCCTGATTCTTCAATTTATTCCTCTGCGCTTCGGACATTCTTTGTTCTCCCGCCCGTTCTCCCTCCGCGCGTTCCAATTTCCCGAGGATCTCGCGCAGGGATGCGGCGGCTTCATATTTGGGATCGGCGGACGGACGCTTGCCGCAATGCACGCCGTTCCCCTGCAAGCGCACGATGTAGGGCGTGAGTTCGGCGGCAAACGTCCGATAGCATGCGGCGCAGCCGACCAACCCGCTGTGCAGGTAATCCTCCACGGTGTTCCCGCAAAACGCGCAGCGCAGATCCCGCTTGACCTCTTCCCCCGCCGAACCGGAGGGCGCGGCGTCGTTCTCCGCCTGCGGCGACCGACGTTTTTCATAGCATTCTTTGCAAAAATATTCGGTTATCTTGCCCATCTCCGTGTCATATTCCACGGTGATCCTGGCTTTATTTTTTCCGCAACGGGAACAGAGCATGGGTCTTTTTCTCCTGTATGCCGTCCCGCGAGCGGGGACGGGAGATTCGGCGGCGGTGCCGCCGGGTCGTCATTCTTCCTTTTTGCCGCGACGCTGCCTGCCGCGGAAGAGAAACCAAAGGACGATGAGCAGTTGCAGCGGAATGCCGATCAGAAACAGCATCCAGAGATTGGGCGCGGACGGAAGCGCAAACCGCAGGGTGATAAAGACGGACAACAGCGCCGTCCAGATCAGCGCGGACGCGGCGATCGCCCGCAGAATGTTGAATTTCCAAACGCTGCTTAAAACCAGAAGGATGATGAACGTAACGGGCAGCGCATAGACAAACGGCAGCCAGGGACCGGCAAAATCGGGCGCCAGCAGCATGGTAAAGACGAACGCGACGACCGCCACCAGCCAGGTCAGCCCCACGCTCATCGCCATGATCATGCCGCGCGAAAAGAACCCTTTGCGTTTGTCGGGCAGCGCCACTTCTTCATGCTTGCAAAGAAAATCGTTGACCGTAACGCCGTACATTTCCGCCAAACGGTAAAGTACGAAAATGTCGGGCATGCCGTTCCCCTGTTCCCATTTGGATACGGATTTATCCGAATAGTTGAGCCGCGCCGCAAGTTCCAACTGCGTGAGATTGGCGGCACGGCGATATTTCGCCAGATTCTCCGCAACGATCCGATTGAGTTCTTCCTGCTCCATTTCTGTCTCTCCGTTTCCGTTATTTTCTGCTCGATCGCCCCGCGCGCTCTGCGCGCCTCTCTCCGTATTTTTT
>CALVZM010000032.1 GCA_944372515.1 uncultured Clostridia bacterium | reverse complement strand
ATGAAAATATCAGCGGCAAGGGCTACACGAATATAACGGGCACGACCGACATCGGCGACAACAACACCTTTAGTTTCACCGTTCAAAACAACGGCGCAGACGTGGCTAAGATCCGTGTGGACATCGTGTGTCCGCTGCAACCGGACGGGACCGGAAACGAGTTCTGCAATCTGTCCATGACGGCAACGGGCGTCATCGCGAAGGGTAACGAGTATTTGTACGGCGGCGGCGATTGGTTCACGGTGGCGGCAGGCGAAACGGCGAGCATAACGGTAACCTTTGACGAAAAGGCGGGGGCAACGGCAGTTCGGTTCTTCATCGATTCGTCGACGTATAACGACGAAGAGACGCACACGGGCGAGGTGGTGTTCTCCGACATGGCGCTTTACAATGTTGCATGACGAACGCCTTTGACGTCGAGCGCCCCAAATGAAATTACGGCGGCGATTTGTGCCAGCGGCGGGCGGGAGCATCAGCGTCTACGACCTGACACTTCCGCAATGAGCATAAACGGCTGAAACGGTTCGGCGATACCTCTTCCGCGCGGTTTTGCGCGGAAGGGGCGTTGCCGTTATCGGAAAATAAATTTCGGGAGAAAAAATCATGAAAGAAAAAAGAGAAAATGTTTGGCGGCAGCCCTTTGCGGGGGCGGTGCTGGAATTGATCCCGATCGCGGCGGACATCATCGCGACGAGCGGCAATTCCACGCGGTTCGACGGCGACGAAGATCTGATCGGCGGCGATATCTTCGGCGGCGACGTTACCGGATATGGTGATACGGATGCGTGAGGAGGTGTGAAATGAGAAACAATATTGCAATACGGAATATATTGACGGCAGTCTGCGGTGTTCTGCTGTTCATATCAACGGCGCTTGCGATCGTCTTTTCGGCAGAGAGCGTCTTCACCCGTGCGCAGACGGACGGTTGGAGCGTTTCCCTTTCCCTGCGCAACGATCTCGTGCTGAAAGTGCAGACGGATGCCGCGGAAACTCTCACCGCTTATGTCTCGGACGGCGCGGGCGGCAGGCTCAACGAAGCGGTGCTGACGCGGGAGGGAAACGGCTTTTTTGAATATCACGGCGTAACGCCGCAGTTGATGACGAATGACGTGGTGTTTGAAACGGAGGACGGCAAACGCAAGACCATTTCCGTGCGCACCTATTGTCAGTCTCTTTTGGCGGGGGATACGCTTGAAAGTCAGAGTGCGGCGCAGAGAGCCGCCTTGCAGACGCTGGCGGCGGACGTGCTCAACTACGGTGCGGCGGCACAGTTGCGGCAAAATTACCGCACGGAAAATCTCGCCAACAAGGTTCTGACGGACGAGCAGAAAGACGTGAAGGAACGCTATGCGTCGTTGCCTGCGCCCGAAAACGTCGCACGGTCTGTGGGAACTCCCTCGGTGGAAGGCGAGGGCGTGCGGGGAGCCGGGGTGCGGTTCGACAATGCCGCGGGGCTCTATTTCACCGTCGTTGCCCCGCAGGGGATCGAAGGTCTTGCGTTGCAAATCACCAAAAGCGGCACGGCGGAGACCCTGACGGCGTTTGAAGAAACGGACGAGGCGGGAATTTATAAAGTGTCTTATCCCGCCGTATATGTGGCGGAATACGACGAACCGCTCACCGCGCAGTTGGTCAAAGCGGGGGAACCCGTCGGCAACATCCTGACGTACAGCATGGATTCTTACATTGCCAACAAGGCATCCGATAAGGGCATGGGTGCCCTCGTCAAGAGCATGTATGTCTTTGCCGCATCGGCGCGGGAATATGCCGCCGCCGATCCCACGGCGGGCATCGTCTGGGGCGAAAACACGATGTTTGACTTTGCAAGCACCGAAATATATACGGTAACCTCGGATGCGGACAATAAAAAATTGACCGTCTCCTATACGGAGGCAGCGGCAGGCACTTATAGACATATTGTCGCGCCGATCGGCGCCGAGGGGGCGGAAAACAACCATGTCGGACTGACCCTTGCGAGCAAGACGGACAAACCCATCAGCGTCCGCGTCAATCTGCTCGACGGCAGCGACAACCTCGTCAAGGAAGCCTATGTCAGCGAAGGAACCGTTTCCATCGACGGCGGTGCGATGTGCCTCGTTCCCGCCAACGGTTCGATCGACGTCGTCATATATTATGAAGGCGCACCGAAAAACATCGAACTCATGATAGATTCCACGATGGCGCACCAGTCGCCCGCAAACACGCTGGAAATATCCGGCATGAAGTTCGGATTCAAAGAAAAAGCAGCGCCTTCGCCCGATGAGGACCAAGGCATGCTGATCGTCGGTGAAACGATCACGTTCACCACAGAAGACGACTACACCATCACACCGAATACGGCGGAAAATTCCATGACGGTTGCCTATAAAAATATCATCGGCAATGACTACACGAATATAACGGGCACGACCGACATCGGCGACAACAACACCTTTACTTTCAAGGTCCGGAACAACGGTGCAGACGAGGCTAAGATCCGTGTGGACATCGTGTGTCCCGTTGAAAACGGTTCGCTGCAACAGGACGGAGAGAAAAGAAACGATTTCTGCAATCTGTCCATGACGGCAACGGGCGTCATCGCGCAGGGCAACGACTATTTGTACGGCGGCGGCGATTGGTTCACGGTGGCGGCAGGCGAAACGGCGAGCATAAGGGTAACCTTTAACGGTGCGGCGGGGGCAACGGCAGTTCGGTTCTACATCGATTCGTCGACGTATAACGACGAATCGACGCACACGGGCGAGGTGGTGTTCTCCGACATGGCGCTTGACAATGTTGTCGGCGGGGATTATTCGGGCGCGGGGGACAAACTTGCCGATCTGTCCAAAGGATTGAGCCCGCTGTTTTTTCCCTCGGGATACTGGTCGAACGGCGGGATGTTCGACTGCGTGTGGACGCCCGAGAA
>CALVZM010000031.1 GCA_944372515.1 uncultured Clostridia bacterium | reverse complement strand
CGCTGAAACGTTTGCGATTCCCAAGATATTTGTGATATAATCTTTTTGAAGCATAGTAGATTTTCTCCTGAGTGTTTTGTGGGTAAATTCATTTTACAGGATTTTTTCTTTCTATGCTTCTTTTTTTGTTGCAATTCAAAAAAAATGTTGAAGCGAGTTCCCTCACCCCAACATTTATTATAGAACCAAAATACAATTGCATTTTTGAACGGGACGAAACAACTTCCACGCAAAAACCCCCGCCCGGGATGAGCCCGGGCGGGGGTCGGTCGATTCAAAAAGAAGGAAACCTTAGTTGAGTTCCGCAAAATGCTTGATGGTGCGGACCATCTGGCTGGTGTAGGAGTTCTCGTTGTCGTACCAGGAAACGACCTTGACCAGCGTCGTGCCGTCGCCGACGGGCATGCACTTGGTCTGCGTCGCATCGAAGAGCGAGCCGAACGTGATGCCGATGATGTCGGAGGACACGATCTCATCCTCGGTATAGCCGAAGGAAGCGGAGGAAGCCGCCTTCATTGCGGCATTGACCGTCGCGGCGTCTACTTCGCCTTCGCAGATGGCGACGAGTTGGGTCAGGGAGCCGGTAGGTACGGGCACGCGCTGCGCGCAGCCGTCGAGGATGCCGTTGAGTTCGGGGATGACGAGTCCGATCGCCTTGGCAGCACCCGTGGAGTTGGGCACGATGTTGACGGCGGCGGCACGCGCACGGCGCAGATCGCCCTTTCTGTGCGGACCGTCGAGAACCATCTGGTCGCCCGTGAAGGCGTGGATGGTGGTCATGTAGCCCTTTCTGATCTTGCAGAGTTTGTTGAGGGTGTTCGCCATGGGAGCGAGGCAGTTGGTCGTGCAGGAAGCCGCGGAGATGATCTTATCGTCCTTGGTCAGCGTGTTCTCGTTGACGGAGAAGACGACCGTCTTGATGTTGCCCGCAGGAGCGGAGATGACGACTTTCTTGGCGCCGGCGTTGATGTGCGCCATGGATTTTTCTTCCGAGCAATAGAAGCCCGTGCATTCAAGAACGACGTCCACGTCGAGTTTGCCCCAAGGGCAGTTGTTGGCATCTTTCTCCTTGTAGATCTCGATCTCCGTGCCGTTCACGATGATGGAGTGATCGGTGTAACTCACCTTGTCCGCATACTTATATCTGCCCTGAGCAGAGTCGTATTTGAGCAGGTGCGCGAGCATTTTGGGATCGGTCAGATCGTTGATCGCGACGACTTCATAGCCGGGCGCTTCAAACATCTGTCTGAAAGCCAGTCTGCCGATGCGGCCGAATCCGTTGATTGCAACTTTAACGTTTGCCATAATTGAAATTCCTCCAAAAAATTTTATATTTTTCTTCTTTTATCCGATTACCGATAGATATTTTATCACACTTCCCCCGCTTCCGTCAATGATTTTGAAAAAAATTTTGCATTTTTTATCCCCGCCCCGAAAACGGAGCGAAAGACAAAAATTTATGCCGAAGCGGAAACGAAAGGGAAAGCGCGCCTATATCCTTATATATTATTATTGTGAACCCGCGGCGGAAAAATGCCCGCGCAAAGGGAATTTTACGCCTTGCCGATGCAGCCGAAAATTTCCATCTTTTCCTTGACGGTATCCTTGATGGCAGCCGCGCCGGGCGCGAGGAGTTTGCGGGGATCGAAGCCCTTGCCCTGCAAATCCTTGCCCTCTTCGATGTATTTGCGGGTGGCAGCCTGGAAGGAGAGTTGGCATTCGGTGTTGACGTTGATCTTGGCAACGCCGAGGGAAATGGCTTTTTTGATCATGTCGGTGGGAATGCCCGTGCCGCCGTGCAGGACGAGAGGCATGTCCCCCACTTTTTCTTTGACCGCCGCCAGCGTTTCAAAGGAAAGCCCCTTCCAATTGGCGGGGTATTTACCGTGGATGTTGCCGATGCCCGCGGCGAGCATGGTTACGCCCAGATCGGCAATGCGCTTGCATTCATCGGGATCGGCGCATTCACCCATGCCGACGACGCCGTCCTCTTCCCCGCCGATCGAACCCACTTCGGCTTCGAGAGAAAGTCCGAGTTGATCGCAGACATGGACGAGTTCCCTGGTCTTTTCCACATTCTCCGCGATGGGGAAATGCGAACCGTCGAACATGATGGAAGAGAAGCCCGCCTTGATGCACTTATAGCAGCCCTCATAGGTGCCGTGGTCGAGGTGGAGCGCGACGGGAACGGTGATGTTCATTTCCTCGATCATCGCCTTCACCATGCTTGCGACCGTCTTGAACCCGGTCATATATTTGCCGGCGCCTTCGGAAACGCCCAAAATGACGGGGGCGCTCAGTTCCTGCGAAGTTTGCAGAATGGATTTCGTCCATTCGAGGTTGTTGATGTTGAACTGTCCGACCGCATACTTGCCCGCGAGCGCCTTGTTCAGCATGTCCTTTGCCGATACCAATGCCATGTTTCATTCCTCCGAAACTGTTATTTTTTTACTTAATTACCTTTATTATACCCCTTTCGGCAGCCAAATTCACCTCTATGAGCGGAACTACCGCAAATTATTTTCCCCTTTCGCACCCGTCGCGGAATAGAAACGCAAGCGGAACGGCGTTTGATTGAAATTCATTTCCGCATCATGCCCGCCTTATCTTTTGCGGAAACAAAAAAGGCGGCAACCGCCGCCGATCAAAATTCAAAACTTTCCGTCTTCCGAAAAAAATGCCTATGAAACCACAGACGCCGCAATGCCCCCGACGGCAACAATCACAAGTAGAATGCCCAACAGAACGCCGGCTATAATAAAGAGGCAAAAATAGGAACGGGCAAAACTGCGCCGCACGATGCTGCTGTCGTCAAACGCGAAGATGATCATCATAATCAAGCCGATGAGGGGAATGGCAAAGAGAAAGGTATACCCGAAATATTCCCAAGCCCCCAGCGGGCGATACTTCGGCGGTAACATTTCAATCTCCCGTTTTTCTCGGTCGGTCATAATCGTTTCCTCCTTTGCTCTGACGGATCGTCTGTTGCTTCCGTCAATCGTCAATTAGATTATACACCTTACCCCCCCCCCGCATGTCAAGCAATTGAACGATTTTTTTGAAAAAATTTTTGAAAAAAGGAAGCGAAGGCATTTGAAAAAGACCGCCGAAAAAAGACGGCGGTCCGGAAAAGAAGCGAAAAAAATCATTCCATTTCCTGCTGCGGGCTCTCGTGATTGTCTTCGCCCGTCAGCGGATTGACGTGCACCATGCAATGTTTGATGCTTTCGTCTGTTTCGTGTTCAACGCGGGCATGGACCCGCTCTGCAATGCGGTGTGCGTCGATCAAAGAGAGGTCGGCGCGCACGGCGATTTCCAGATCGACGAACACTTTGTTGCCGTATTGACGGGTGCGCAGGACGTCGATGCGTTCCACCCCTTCGGTGGAGAGAACGGCGTCCTCGATCTGCTTTTCGAGGGCGGGCGGTGCGGCTTTGTCAACGAGTTGGTCGACGGCGAGGCGGCAGATGCCCCATGCCGTGCGGACGATCATGACGCTGATGAAGAGGGAAGCGATGGGATCGAGCACCGAGACGCCGCACATGGCGCCCGCAATGCCGATGAGGGCGCCGACCGAAGAGAGCGAATCGCTCAGATGATCGACCGCCATGCCATGCAGCGCCGAGGAACGCAGCGCCTTGGCGCGCCGCTCCGTATAAATGTACAGCCCGCCTTTGATGAGAATGGAAGCGACGGCGGTCAGCAGTGCGGCGAGCGTGGGCGGCTCGACTTCCTGCCCGTCTGCGATCGCGACGATGGAGCCGACCGCCTGCAAGGCGATGACGATGGCTGTCGCCGTGAACACCGCCGCGAGGATGAGCGCGGCAATGCACTCCATGCGCTCGTGCCCGTAGGGATGGTCTTTATCCGATTTGCGCCCCGCGATATGTACGCCCACCATGACCACGCCCGCCGAAAAGCAGTCGCCCAGCGACTGCGCCGCGTCCGAGACCAGGGCGACCGAATGCGCCAGCGCGCCGCCCAGAAATTTCCCCATTGCCAAAACCGCGTTTCCCGCCAGGGTAACGGCGGAAACGCGGTTGACTTGTTTTACGTATTTATTTTCGGACATGGTATGCCTCTCATTCCCCTTTCTCCCCTCTGTCCTCCGTCGCTGCGGCGGAGACAACATCGGCAGATGTTTCGGACGGTTCGCCTGCCGCCGCGGCGGCATCGCCTGCCGGATCGGAGGGCGAGGAAACGGCTCCTGCCGCTTCAAGGGGGAGCGCCACGCCTTCTTCGGCGCACGCCGCGGCATAATCTTCGGGCGCGATCTCGCCCCGCGCCAGCAGCGTTTCGGCATAGCCCTTCTCCGCGATCTCGCCTTTCAGCGCCGTCTTTTCCCCGCGGATCTTGCGGACCAGCAAGGTTACGAGCACGGCGACGTCGATGAAAAAAGCGTATTTTTCGGAAACGTACCGCTTGTCGGCGTCAAACATCGCCTCATAGGAGATCTCCTTTTTTCCGTCGGTGTAGAGCACGAGCGGATTGACGAACCCGGGACGGGCGGCAAAACGCGCATAATCCTCGCCGCTCACGAATTTTTCATCGACGGCGGAGAGCAGACGCACCCCCACGAGGCTGACGCGCAGGGTCAGAAGGTCGAACACGGCGGGCAGACGTTCGATGCCCGTCTTGTGCAGAAATTCGCCCAGACGGGTATATTCCCCGTCGTCGCGCCTGACCGTAAAGGAATGCAGGGTGATTTTTTTGCCGTTGCGGCCGATCGCCGTGCGGCGCGCAAAGACGTGCGCGTATTCCTTCGTCTTTATTATATGCCGACGGGACAGCACGATGACAGTCAGCCATATCGGCGACGTTACGACCGCGGCAACCAATCCCGAAAGAAAATCAAAGACATATTTGAATACCCAGCGGTACGTTACCGCAACGATGACGACGGCGATGGCGGCGTCGATGAGAGCAAACAGCAGAATGCCGTACCATTGGCTCAGAAAATCGCCGAGATCGGCGGCAAGAAGCAATCCGTTCATAAATTCCCCTCTTCCTGTATATTTTTTTCTTCGGCAGCCCCTGTCGCCCGCTCTTCGGCGGCGGCAACGGCGGACTCTATCTTTTGCAGCAACTCTTCCTTGCCCTCGCGGGTCTGCGAGGAGAGGATGAGGACGTTGCCCGGCGTCAGCGCAATGCTGTTCGCTATTTTCCTTGCGTGCTCGCGGGCGCGCATGCGGGAAAGTTTGTCGGCTTTCGTCAGCACGACCGTGAAGGGCACGATGTGATAGTTCAAAAACTCCATCATGGCGACGTCGTCTTCGGTGGCGCCGTGCCGTATATCCACGAGAACAAAGACATGGGTCAGTTCTTTGGAGCGTTCAAAAAATTTTTCCAGCGTCGTCGCCCACTTCTCTTTTTCGGCTTTGGACACGGCGGCATAGCCGTAACCGGGCAGATCGGCGAGCAGAAATCGTCCGAAATCAAAATAATTGACCAACCGCGTGCGCCCGGGCGCCGCGCCCGTTTTGGCAAGGTTCCTGCGGTTTGCCAGCATGTTGATGAGCGAACTCTTGCCGACGTTGGACTTGCCGCACACGGCGATCATCGGCTTTTCGGGACGAAGGAACTGCTCCGCCCGCGCCGCCGACGTTATGAAAGTTGCGTTTGTTATGATCATTATAACCCCGGTATGGCGTTGGAAAAGACCGTCTGCACGGTTTCCGCCGCAATGAAATTCATGTCCGAACGCACGGTTTCGGGAATCTCGTCCAGATCGCGCGCGTTTTCGCCCGGAATGATGACGTTTTTGATGCCGATGCGGTGCGCCGCCAACGCCTTTTCTTTCAGCCCGCCGATGGGCAGGACCTTGCCGCGCAGCGTGATCTCGCCCGTCATGGCGATATCGTGGCGCACGGGCTTGTGTGTCAAGGCGGACAGCACCGCCGTCGCGATGGTTACCCCCGCGCTCGGTCCGTCCTTGGGCGTTGCCCCTTCGGGCACGTGAATGTGTATGTCCGTCTTTTCAAAGACGGCGGGATCGATCCCGTACTGCGCCGCATGCGCATGGATATACGTCAGGGCTGCCTGCGCCGATTCCTTCATGACGTCGCCCAATTTTCCCGTCAGGCGCAGTTCCCCCTTGCCTGCGGAGAGCGCGACTTCCACGGTGAGCGTGGTGCCGCCGACCGACGTCCAGGCAAGCCCGGTCGCCGCACCCACTTCGTCCGCGGGGAGCATTTTATCCTCGCGGTAATGCTTCTTGGCGCCGAGATATTTTTCCACCTCGCTCTCCCCCACGATGACTTTGGGCATGTCCCGATCGTCCGCAAAGGATACGGCGATCTTGCGGCAGATCGTGCCGATGTTGCGTTCGAGATTGCGCACACCCGCTTCGAGGGTGTAATTGTCGATGATGCAGCGGATCGCCTCTTCCGTAAAGCAGACCTGCGCCTCGCTCAGCCCGTTCTCGGCGATCTTTTTCGGACAAAGATACCGCTTGGCGATCTCCGTTTTTTCGGGCATGGTATACCCGTTTAACTCGATCACCTCCATGCGGTCCAACAGGGGCGCGGGAATGGTGTCGAGGGTGTTTGCCGTGGCAATGAACAATACTTTGGACAGATCGTAAGGCTCTTCCAGGTAACGGTCGCGGAAGGTCGGGTTCTGTTCGGGATCGAGCACTTCCAGAAGGGCGCTGGCGGGATCGCCGCGCATATCCGAAGATACCTTGTCGATCTCGTCAAGCAGAAAGACGGGATTGATCACGCCCGCTTCCTTCATGGCATAGAGGATGCGGCCGGGCATGGAGCCGATGTAGGTGCGCCTGTGCCCGCGGATCTCCGCCTCGTCCTTGACGCCGCCGAGGCTCATGCGGACGAATTTGCGCCCGAGCGCGTGCGCAACCGAATGCGCCACCGAGGTCTTGCCGACGCCGGGCGGCCCGACGAAACAGAGAATGGGGGCGCGCAGGTTTCCCGTCAGTTTGAGCACGGCGAGATATTCCGTGATCCGTTCCTTGATCTTTTCCAGCCCGTAATGATCCTCGTCGAGGACCTTCACGCAATCGGAAAGCAGCGCCGTGTCTTCCGTCTGCTCGGTCCAGGGGAGATCGAGAACCCAATCGAGATAGGTGCGCACGACGGTATATTCGGGCGAAGCGTTCTGCATCTTGTCCATGCGCGAAAGTTCTTTGAGCGCCTTCTCTTTGATGCCCGCGGGCAGGTTCTTGCCCTCGATGCGCTTTCTGAGTTCTTCGCGTTCGTCCTCATCCTCGCCGAGTTCCTTGCGGATGGCGCGCATCTGCTCGCGCAGATAATATTCCTTCTGCGATTGGTCTATATTGCGGCGTACCGCCGCGGAGATCCTGCGTTCGAGTTTGGAAATTTCAAGTTCGTCGTTGAGACAACTTTCCAGCAATCTGAGCCGCGCAGCGACGTTCCGCTCGGCAAGGAGTTCCTGTTTGATCTCTTTGCGTATGCGCATGCCGCCCGCGGCGATGTTGATGTAACGGTCGATGTCGCCGCACGTTTCAAGTTGCGACCAGATCTCCTTGGCAAGGCGGCCTTCGGACTGCTGGATATCCCGTGCCAGCGCGCGGGCAGAGCGGAAGAGAGCCTCTTCCAGCGTATCGTTCTCGTGCACGGGGAAAAATTCCTCGCACGAGGCAAAAAAACAGCCGTCCTCTTCCTCGATGCGCGTCGCTTCGGCGCGGTAGACCGCCTCCACGGTGATGCGGTTGGGCAGCAGTCCGCCCGCACGGCGGATCTGGCAGACGCAGCCGACGGCATACAGATCCTGCGGCGTCAGTTCCTTGTCCCCCTCTCCGCGCTGCACGCAGACAAACACGGTCTTGTCCCGCGCATCCGCCAAGGCGATGGCTTTCAATGAGCACGCGCGCTCGGCGTCCACGGTAACGATCGTGTCGGGAAAAATCACCCTGTCGCGCAAGGGGATGACGGGCAATGTTCTCGTTCTCGGTCTTTCTTTCTCCATATACTTCTCTGCCTTTCCTTTGTTCCGCCGCTTCATCGGGCGGCGCGGGCTGTCGATACTTATCTTTACTTATAAACTTATTTTCCGCAATTATAACATAATTAAAAAAAATTATCAATCTATTTGAACGAATTGTCGGCGGGGCGGCATTTTTTCAGAAAGAATGGCGGCGGAAATCATATTTTTTCGCTTGACAAACCGCGGGAAAATCCGTATAATTGAAAATGCATTGCGAAAGGCGGGATTTCCGAAGCGGAAAAAACCGACTGCCGCAACGGCTCTTGCAGGCGTCGCCTAGCGGTATGGCGTCAGCTTCCCAAGCTGATTCCGGCGGGTTCGACTCCCGTCGCCTGCTCCATTGCGGCGGGCGGGTCTTGCAGGACCCGCCCGCCTTCCTTATTTCAAAGGATATATGCGGCGCGTTGCTGCCGCCGCGGCAAAAAAAGGTGTGCCCGACGGGCGCACGGGTCAAAAAGACGAGGGATCGTGTCATGAAAAGATTGAAAAAATTGGCGGCGTTTGCCGCATGCCTGTTGCTCATCGGCGTTTGCGCCGCGTTCGGCGCCTGCGGGGACAAAGACTCGTCCCCCGGCAAGACCGATAAACCGGGCGTTGAACTGCCCGCAGTCCCGTTCTCTCTGACGCAGACGGACGAAGGATATTCTCCCGCCCCGTGAACGCTGCGGCAAGACCGCCGCAAGCAAACTTTCCCTTGGCGCGGAATCGCCCGCAAGACGAAAAAAAAACGGCAGGTACGCCCGCTTGGATGTATCCGCCGCTTTTTTATGCATTTTTTCCGTAAGAAATACGCAAAGCGCCGATCAGTCCTGCGCTTCTTCGGATTCTTCCTCTTCCACTGCCGCGGGCGCTTCGGCGCCGCGTTCCTGGATGCCGACGATGTATTTCTTGCTGTCGCGGGGCGTCGCGGCGCGCACCAGCGTGCGCAGCGCCTTGGCGATCTTGCCCTGTTTGCCGATGACCTTGCCCATGTCCGAAGGATCGAGCACGACCGTTACGACGATCGAGCGCTCTTTTTCTTCGGCGGAGATCTCCACGAGATCTTTCTTTTCGGCAAACTGATTGACGACGTATCGGATGAGTTCCAGCATTTTCAAACCTCCCTTATCGTCCGACGATTACTTCTTGGACTTTTTACCCTTGGTCTTGGAAGGACTGAGTTTGTCGGATTTTTCAACGACGCCCGCCTTGACCAGCAGGTTTTTGACCGTATCGGTCGGCTGCACGCCCTTGGAGAGCCAGTCTTTCGCCTTTTCCGCCTCCATTTCGAGCACGACGGGGTTGGACGTGGGATGATATTTGCCCACGCAGTCGATATACTCGCCCGTCGCCGCCTTACGGCTGTCCACCACGACCACACGATACATGGGGTTCTTCTTGTCGCCCATGCGCATCAGTCTCATTTTTACTGCCATTTTTGTTTACCTCCGTAATTCGTATCTATTCCATTCAAAAAAATTGAATTTCCGATTTTTATATCTGCCCGTTTTTTCGGGCATGCCCTTAGTATTTTTCCGTTTCTCGTTAAATCGGCAGACGGAATTTGCCCTTGCCGCCCTTCATCTGTTTCATGAGTTGTTTGGTCTGGTCGAATTGGCGCAGGAGCCGATTGACGTCCTGGATCTGCGTGCCGCTGCCCTGCGCGATGCGCTTTTTGCGGGAAGAGTTGATGAGGGACGGATTTTCCCGCTCCTTCGGGGTCATGGAGAGGATGATGGCGCGCGTGCGCTCGATCTTCTTTTCGTCGATGTCCTCTTCGCGGATTTTGAGTTTGGTCCCGGGGAGCATGCCCATCAGCGCCCCCACGCCGCCCATTTTTTTCATCATCTCGAATTGTTCGAGATAGTCGGACAGGGTGAAGGAATTTTCGCGGAGTTTCTGCTCCATCTTTTTGGCGTCCGCCTCGGTGATCGCCTGCTGCGCCTTTTCGATGAGGGAAAGGACGTCGCCCATGCCCAGGATCCTCGACGCCATGCGGTCGGGATAGAAGGGTTCGAGGTCGGTGAGTTTTTCCCCCACACCGATGAATTTGATGGGTTTGCCCGTGATCGCCTTGACGGAAAGACAGGCGCCGCCGCGCGTGTCGCCGTCCAACTTGGTGAGCACCACGCCCGTGATTTCCAGCCTGTCGTTGAAGGTCTTTGCGACGTTGACCGCTTCCTGTCCCGTCATGGCATCCACGACGAGCAACGTTTCGGTTACCGTTACCTGTCCCTTGATGTTTTCCAACTCGCGCATGAGCGTTTCATCGATCTGCAACCGCCCCGCGGTGTCGAAAATAACGGTGTCATATCCCATTTTACGGGCATATTCCACGCTCTCCTTTGCCGTTTTGACGGGGTCTTGGGTGCCGCGTTCAAACACTTCGACGCCCGCCTGCGCCCCCACGACCTGCAATTGGTGGATGGCGGCGGGACGA
The DNA here is from genome assembly GCA_944372515.1 of uncultured Clostridia bacterium. Taxonomy (GTDB): domain Bacteria; phylum Bacillota; class Clostridia; order Christensenellales; family Borkfalkiaceae; genus RGIG4074. The sequence continues at coordinate 293 of CALVZM010000031.1, read as the reverse complement.
TAAACGTCGCCCGCGACGAGCAAAGGACGCTTGCCCTGTTTTTTCAGAAGAACGGCAAGTTTGCCGCAAAGGGTCGTCTTGCCCGCGCCCTGCAACCCGCACATCATGATGACCGTGGGCGGCTTGGGGTTGACTTCCAATTTGGCATTGGTCGAACCCATCAGGGCGATGAGTTCTTCGTTGACGATCTTGATGACCTGCTGGGAAGGGTTGAGGGACTGCAATATCTCCTGCCCGACCGCCTTTTCGGATACGCTTTGAATGAAATCCTTCGCCACGCGGATGTTGACGTC
>CALVZM010000030.1 GCA_944372515.1 uncultured Clostridia bacterium | reverse complement strand
CACCGGGAACTTTTTCAAACGGAAGCGTTCCGTCCGTCGGCGTACACCCTTCGGCAAACGTACTCAAATCAAACGTCTTTACCGCTCCGTTATTGATGAAGCAATACAATGTCCCGTCCTTGATCATCAGCCGCGTGAGATCTGCCTCCGACCCGACGGCAAACTGCGCGCTTGCCGCTCTGACGGTCGTCCCGTCCAGTTTGATGATCCGCGCGTTCCAATTGTTATAGGAAACGATGTACATATATCTTCCGTCGCTGACGCCGCCCTTGGTGAAGCCCCAATATTTGTCGCTTCCCCACACCGTTCCGTCCGCGGCGCCGTTGCTGCCGGCTGCGGCATTCCCGATGCTCCAATTCTCTCCTGCCGCAACGCGATCGCCAATCGATTCTTTCGGCGGCTCCGGTTCTTCGATAATGACAGACATATCCTTTTCCATTTCAAAAATATAGATGCCTTTTCCGTTTCCGCCGTCGGCGGGATCATTTACGGAGTACACGGCATATAACCTTCCGCCGTGCATCATCAATGTCTGTACGTTATAACTGTAACCGGATTCCACATTCCCCACGGGGAGGGATGCCGTTGCAACGAGATTACCGGACCAATCGTATACGTTTACGGGGATGTCGGACTGCCAATCCGCGCGGAAAGAAACATAGATATACGAATCGTCGCTCATAATCGACGACGCCGTTTTTCCGTTCCCGAATGCCGTCTGCGTCTTCTTCGTGCCGTCCGCGCTGAAAACATACAGTCCGTTCTCATCGAACGCAGCATAACTGTCAAGGTATTCGTTCCACGTCGCGCCTTTCAGCACTCCTTCGGTCTGGCCCGAAAACGAAAGCGTCGTTTCCGTCGGCTCTGCCGTAAAATTGTCCAGCGAAACGGCAAAGGTGCGATTTGTGCCTTCGGGCGTAGAAATGAAACAATACAGAAGTCCGTCCTTGATCATCAACCGCGCATCGTTGCTGCCCGGCACACCGCCCGTAACGGTATTGCTTGCCACCTTCGACCAGCCGTTCGACGGATCGAGTTTTAAGATTTCCCTGTCCGAACTCCACCAATTCTGGCGGGCGACGTAGACATAAGTTCCGTCGCTCACCGCCCCGCAGGCGTAACCGTAATCGGCATCCACCCGTCCGTAACTTCCCTGCACGGGAGATGTTTCGTAAGAGGGCGCCACGCCGCCGTCTTCGCAAGCCGCAATATATTCGCCGAGCCCGAGTTCAAGCGTCCTGTTTTCCTCGATTTCCGGCATTTCCGCCTTGATAATCGCAGACATGTCGTTGCCGGGAACATAGGCACAGACGGTATAATAAAACACATTGTCGAGGAACGTGATCCCCCACGTCTGTTTATCCGCCGTTACAAAATCGGCAGATCCGTCCGGGTTGGGCGCGCCGAGCGCCGCGCTGCCTGCCGACACTTCCAATCTGCCGACATAATTGCCGTCCCAATCATAGACGCCGAGAACGGGATTTGCCTTGCCGCGCGCCGCATAGTTTACATAGATGTATTCTTCGCTCGCCGTCATGCGCGCGACCGTACCCGCAGAATCGGTTACGGGAGCAAAACTGCCGGCAGCCCCGCCGTCCTCGTTGAATAAAAATACGTTGAGACCGGCAAAAACCGCAAACTGCTTTCTTGCCGCATTATAATACACGTCTTTGAGTGTTTCGTTTTCCAACCCCGCAAACGCGAAAGGTTCCGCCGGCTCAAACTTCCCGCCGTTGCCGAACTCCTCAACGTTCATCGCCAGCATCGCGCCGCCTGCCTTTTCGCGCAGCGTTCTGTCTACGGGAATGATGAGTTGCCCGTCGTAATACAGAATGGTCGCATTGTCGCCCGTCGCAACGGGAACGCCCGTTGAAGCACTTGCAAGCACGCTGCCCGTATCGGGGTCGATCTTCTCGATCTGCACGGATCTTTCATTCGACCACCAGGTGAACGCCGCATAGAGATATTCTCCGTCCGTACAGATCGACTGAGCGTAATTGCCTTGATCGTGCCCGAACTTTCCAAGCCGTGAAGCCGATACGGAAGCCGCGCCGCCGCTTTCCGCGTTGCGCGCAAAATATTCATCCATCGACGCATAAAATTCCCCCTCGAATTCCGTGAAGAAACTGATTCTGTCGACGGCGACCTTTGCATTCTCCGCAAACTCTATCTCTACCGTATTGCTTCCTTCCTTCAAAAGCGCCGCGGGAAATTCTGCGTCCTCAAACACGTACCCGGGGACCGCAGCATGTCCGGAAAGTTCCGCCGCATCGGAAACGGGAATCTCTCTGCCGTTTACTTTTACCGACGCGATAACCTCGGAAAGCGCGAGGGGCAGAATTTCTTCGCCGTCCGCAGAAGCATTCAGGTTTGCAAGACGCAGACCGAACTGCGGTTTTGCCACTTCCGCACTGTTTACTTTGAAAGAAAGCCTGCTCATTCCTTCCAGCACCGTTGCCGAACCGATTTCCGTGAGTCCGCCGTCCGTTTCTTCGTATGCGGACACTTCCCGGCTCGTTCCTCCGACTGCCGTAACGACATCGGCATCCTCCGCTTCCACGCCTTTCTGTACCGCCGCCGCCGTGCGGAAAAAAACGTCGGAATCTTTCAGCGAAACGGTCAACACGCAATTCTTCATAAACGACGCCGTTTCGACGTTGCCCGTTACTTCATATCTGCTTTCACCGAGAAGAAGCCTGTTGCCGCTCATATACGTCGCACGGACGACCGGTTTTGCGGCAGAAAGCAATTCACCTTCCTGCAGATATACTTTGCCGACGGGTTCCATGGAAATAACGTTTCCGTCGTCATAGACGTCTTCCGTATCCACCTTTACGGGTACCGATGCCTGCACCTCGTCCTTACCATCGCTGTACGAAACAGAAACACTTGTCGTTCCCGCCGCAAGCGGTCCCGTCGATTCGACCTGCAGAGCAGAAACCGGAACCGTGACGGCCGATCCGTCGTTATATACCGCTTCTGCGCGCATCCCCTCGGGGGCAAACGCCATATCGTCGCTGTAATAGATACGGTACGGCATATCCGTTATCCGCAAAGATTCTAAACGCATCCCTTCAAGCGTTATATTCACCGTCGCCGTCCTGGTAACGGAAACAGGCTCTTCCGCATCGTCCGTCGCCTCGGGCGTCCATGTGTAACTCACCGTCACGACGCCGCCCTTTTCGGTAAAACCGTCCGGAACAGAAATATCAAAATCGTTCGCGCGCAATTTTTCATCAAACGTCTTGCCCTTTTCGGTGAAATGCGCCGTAACGCTGAAATCCTCCGTTTGAGGATGCGCCCTGCCGTTATCATAATACGTTACGCCGTCGGCAAGTTCCGCCGATATGCCCAGCAATTCGAGCGGCAGAGCGTTCAGTCTTTTCTGTTCTTCCCGTTCGGCGATCGCCGCGTCGTAGTATTCCTTATAACTCAGCCAGGAAGGCAGCATCAGGCTCAACGCCGTTATGACGCAGATCAGGATCGCAACGACCACGACCAGCGCGGAAAGAACCCGTTTGTTCCTGAGTTGATTGCTTATTTTCATCGCTTTCCTCCTTTGCCGCTCCGGACAGTCCGTCGAACCGCGGCTTTTCTTTTCGGATTCTTCATAAACACATCGATGCAAACGAGAGCCGCCCACATCGCAAGCAACGTGCCGACGCATATATCGACGGTATACACAAACGGTTTCCACCAAACCCATCCGTTGATGGACGAGGAAGACAGATAATTTTCTCCTTCGTCGGGGGCGAGCAAATACTGCTGTTCATTGTAATCGGCTCTCAGCCATGTATACAGCACATGTTTCGCCGCCTCGCGCAGACGATGCTGCACGCGCGGAGAAGAATTTTCACCATACGTAACACCGCCGAGCGAGCCGAGCGACACACCCATGCCGAGATCGCCGCCGCAACGGAAAAGCGCATCGCAGTAGTCATCCCTGCCGATGTAGTCGGTCGTCAAAGCGCCTTTGAACTGCCATTCTCCACGCAGTACCCCCATGAGAAGCGCCTGCGTCGTCTCCGAATGTTCCGCGCCGATGCCCTGGTAAGTCGTCATGGCGCCCAACGCTCCGCCTTCAACGAATACTTCGCGGAACGGACGGAGATATACTTCCCTGAGCGCCTGTTCGGTCAGCCAAATGCTGTCGCCACCGTATCCGTAAAGCGCAAAATGTTTGATGAAGCAATACCGTCCGCGCGTATTGAGCCCTTTGACCGCCCCGGAAACGATTTGTCCCGCCAAAAAAGCGTCCTCGCTTGGAGATTCGTGGTTGCGGCCGAACCATGCCGTGCGGTGCGTATCGATCGCCCAACCCCAAAGACCGCTGACGGATACGCCTTTCATATCGTCGCCGAACGCCTTGCCGAACTCGTATGCAAGTTCTGGATTCCATGTCGAAGCAATGACGACCATGGTCGGATAGCCGGTGCCGCGCGGCGCAAAATTAAAACCTTTGATTTGCGCAGGACCATCCAGGTCGGTAAGCATGGGTTTACCCACGGAAGAAAGCGCGTCGGTCCCGTAATATTCGCCGATCATGCCGACAACCTCCCCGATTTCCAGCTGATCGAGAAGCGTTTCCCACTTTGCATTATCGTAATCGGCGCCCAGCTCTTTACCGAGGTCGGAAATCGAACCGTTGGCATTCGTCAGTGAAAGACCGTTGTCCGCCCCCCAAACGGGCGCTTCCGTCGGAATCGGATCGCCGAGAACGTCCGTCCCCGTCGCCGCATCCCATGCCTGCGCTTTTTCCGCCGCGCCGTCATAAGGCTGCATCTTTGCCGAAGGCGTCGCCGCTCTCGGAGCATTCAGCGCGGAAAACTCTTCGGGCGCAGGAAAATCTTTGCGGCTGAACCAGGGAATTCCGGGGTCAAACCCGCCGTCCTTTTCCGTTGCGTCAAGAGGCGTTGTATCCATTGCCGCCGCACCCGTAAATTTATTCGTTACCTTCTCTCCGGTCACGGGATCCTGTTCGATTTTTATTGTTTCTTCGATCTCAAACACAAAGTCCCCCGCCGTTTCGCCACCGCCATAGGTCAACGTCTTGACAGTATGCGCATCGGTACGGAGAGAAAAAGTATACTCTCCGCGTTCGAGTTCCCAGCCGGAAAAATCGTTGTCGTTTGCATTGTAACAGTCATAAGAAGCAAAGTCATAGGGATCGATCTCTATCTCGATCGTTTCACTCGCTCCGGGTTCCAGAACGTTGGTTTTTCCGAACCCGACCAATTGTACCGCCGGCTTTTCAATTGCGTCGGTTACGCCGTCTTCATGCCCGTAATACGGTACTTCGACGTACACTTCCACAACATCTCGACCGGGCACGCTTCCCTCGTTCGTAACGGTAACGGGAATGGTTATTTTCGTCTGATCGGTAAAAGTATCCCCCGGCACAATCGCCGTTTCACCCGCCATGATTTCACCCACGGACCAGGAATAGGTATTGTATGACAATCCGTATCCGAAAGGATATTGCACGACTGCGTCGTAACCCGTCAGGCTGCCGCGCGTTTCATTTTCCCAAACGCCCTCCGCGTCCGCCGTTTCATACCATTTATATCCTACATATATATCTTCCGTATAGTCAACATACGTTCTGCCGTAATCCGTATACGTCAACTCGCCCTTGAATACATTGGCGGGGTTTGTATAAAGATCGTAAGCAAACGTGTCCACCGTTCTCCCCGACGGGGAAACTTCGCCGTACAGCAACGCGGGAATCGCCTGCGCACCCCGCGTCCCCGTAAAACCTATATACAGGCAGGCATCGATACCGGGGATATCGTCAAGAAACCCCATCTCGAACGGATTTGCAACGTTCATCAACACGATTACGTTCTCGTAATTCTCTCCGCAATAGGTAAGCAACGCTTCCTCTTCCGTGGAGATTTCAAGATAATGGCGATCATAATCCGTTACCGTTCCCGCGCCTTTCTTTTCCTGCACTTCCTTTGCATTCATGCCTTCCCCGGCCATGCGACCGATGACGACGATGGCGGTCTCGGAATACGCCTCGCTGTATTCGAGCAGTTCGGAAGAATAATAACTCATGCCCGGTTCTTTCAAGGGCGTCAGCGCATCGATATGTACCCCTTTGAGATTGGCGCTCTGGTGGTCCGGTTCGAGATAATCGTAATACATATCGTAGAGCCGCGCGTTATAATCGATGCCGTACTTGTTCAAAGCCTTATAGATGTCAATATTCTCTTCAAACTTATCATTTTCGGGCGCCACGCCGCCGGACGCATTCTTTCCTTCGCTGCCGTATATCCAGTCTATGGATCGCCAGCCGAATACATTGACCGCCTTTACTTCCTCATACGACAGAGGCAATGCCCCGTCGTTTTTCAGCATCACGGCGCCCTCCGTCATGATGCGCTTGGACATTTCCTGCCCCGTTTGACTGCTGAGTTCCAATGTTTCCGTATCCACAATGGGCGGAGACAGAAACGTGTTCACTTCCTGCTCATAGCGAAACAATATCGAATTCCCCACACAAAGGGAGACGCCAACGATTGCAATGAGCACAAAGTTTATGATGACTTTCGCAATCTTATTCATCCTATACTCCTTACAAAATTTTAATTTGACCTTTCGGGCGCATGCAATCCTTTCCGGTCGCCTTTGATACTATCACAATGTTCCGCTCCCGTCAATATGCATATCACAAAAGCCGTTTTTCTCATCATAAATCGATAAAACTCCGCAAGCACATCCATGCTTACGGAGTTCTGAAACCATAAAAATTTCCCGCGACCGATCACGCCCGGAACCGAAAACCGGGAAAAACTATTTCATAAAGACAATTCCCAACTCAAACAAGCCTGTATCGGCACGAACGGAAAACTCGGCGTCATACTTACGGCAAATCAGACGAATGCTTTTGAGCCCGTATCCGTGATTTTCCTTGTCGGCTTTCGTCGTGTCCGGAAGCCCGTTTTCAAAATCAAGTTTGCCCAAAAAGCGGTTGCTTTCCGTAATGCGAATAAATCCGTTGACGGAAGTTACGCCGAGGTTGATAAAACGCTCTTCGGCGGGAAGTTGCTCCACCGCTTCTATTGCATTGTCCAGGATATTGCCGAAGAGCGAATATAAATCCGCTTCGGACATAAAATCAAGCAATCCGCCGTTGACGATGCAATATAATTTAATGGCGCGCTTATTGCAATAAAGGCTCTTTTCTGTCAAAATGGTATCCAGCGCCTCGTTGCCTGTATGTATATTCGCATCGTAAATGGAAATCATGTCCTCTATTTCCGCAATGGCTTTCCCGCCGCCTGTCTGCGAACCGATGGTGCGTATCTGATGCTTTAAGTCGTGGCACTTCAAATTGATGAGTTCTATATTTTCCTGTGCAAGGCGATACTGTTCCCCCGCTTGTCGCAGGAGTCTGTTGGCTGCATTGTAATCCCGCTCGAACTGTTTTTTGAATACCACCTCAAACATCAGATACATGGTCAGAAGGCAACACACGATATTATATACGGAAAGCAATATGCCCGAAAAAACGCTGATATCCTTCCCGCCCGCATAAATGACAACCGAAGAGATGACAATATTGAATAAAACAAAAAGCGCTGCAAACACGAACATGGAGGAAATCTTTAACTCAAATTTATCGCTGTCTTTCAAACGCTTATGTGCAAACAGGTAACATACGGTGTATACGCCGATGTAGATCATGGCATATGAAAAATATCCGAAGAGCGTATACAGTTCGGCGCGCAACGGCGACTCGGACAACAAAGAGGCAGAGCCCGCACGATACATGATGATCGGAAGATAATCGGACATCATTTCATCGCCGTAAGCCCCCACCCCGTCGAAAGCATCTCCTGCCAGCAAAAGTCCGATGAGCGTCATCGCAAGGTCAAACAATTGATATGCAATATGTTGCGTTGTATACGCCGCCACGCCGCGAAAAAATACTGCCGTCGTATTCCCTTCCCAGCATACGGCAATGGCGGGCAACGTAACGACAAACATGAATAGAAAGAAAAATGAACAATACAGGGCATTATACGCTACAACGGGGATTGCAAACGCAATGCCGATGCATACCGCACAACAAAGAAAAAATCGAAGAGCAAACTGCGGACGGCGCTTCATTCCCACACACATGAGCACTTCCGCAACAAGCAATTCAACCATGAATATCGCTTTATACAGATAAAAAGCGGTAAATTCATACATGTCAGATCAATCCCCCGAGATAAGCCGCTATCGCTCGGCGGTATTCTTTCCTCTTGCCATATGAAACGGCAAGTTCCGTCCCGCCCACTTTGGTCGTATGCGTCCCGACGGACTCAACATAACGAGGATTGACGAGATAACAACTGTTACATCTGACAAACCGAACGGTCTTCAGAATTTCTTCCACTTTACTGAGACTGCCATATGAAAAATAATCGCCGGCTGTGGTGTGATAGATAAGTTCATGCTTCATAATTTCCACATACATTATGTCCGAAGACGAAAGGGAAACCATTCCCTCCGCCGTCCTAACGGCCAACACCACATCCGTACGATTAAGAGCATAAGAGGTGATACGCTCGAGTTTCGTCGCAAAATGTTCATATACAAGCGGTTTGACCATGAAATCCGTCGCATTCACTTCGTAGCCGTTGATTGCATATTGAGACATATTCGTAACAAAGATAATGATGACATTTTTGTCGGATTTACGCAATTCCTTTGCCGCGCTCATACCGTCTTGTCCGGGCATCTGTATGTCAAAGAAAACAATATCGTAGTCAACGGTATAATTTGCAAGAAATTCATCCGCACGGCTAAATATTCTTTTACCGAATTTTATACCATGCTCTTTGCCATATCTGTCGAGCATTTCCAACAACTTTTCGGCTTCCTTGCATTCGTCTTCCACGACCGCCACGTTAATTGTCTTTTCCCTCATATTCATAATTTTATTATAACATGTCCTTCATAAGTTGTCAAGTCGTATAAAAAATGAACATAACGAACATATAGGATTACAATAACTGTGAGACAAAGAGGATAAAAAAAGAGCACCATGTTCCGATTGTGTGATAGAAAGACAGCTTGAACTTTTGCGCGATTTTTGGGCTAATCCTTCTTTTTCAAATCAGCAGTAGTCTGAAAATGAACCAGTACAGATATGCCATAATGCCCCACTCTCCACGTATTACTCTTTGAATTTGATACCCTTGCTTTCGCAAAAAGCATAAAACTTACCCTGAGATACAATTTGCGGTTCACGGTTGTCCTTTTCCCAGCGACAAATAGTTGCATATGAAGAGGAAAAGCGGCTTTTGACTGCTTTCCGCAAGTTGGTCCCCAATATGCGCGCCTATATGCTTGCCAACGTGGAAATGCTTGCCGCACAGAACGGATAAAAGAAAATAGCGAACCGGTTACAAAACGTAACCGCTTAAAAATACAGGCGTCTGAACGCGAATGAAAAACGAAAAACCGCCGGGGGAACGCCCCGACGGTCGAAAATGGAAATATTCGGTTATAAAAGTTTTTCTGTGTTGCGCCTGTTGTAGAATATCCGGAAAACGACGACTTCCTGCGTCTGCTCGTTGGTGAGATAGAACGCGATAAAGTTATCGATAAACAATTGCCGCAAGCCGCGTTTTTCCCATGCGCCCCGCTTTACGACCGGGTTACGCAAGGGAAATTCGGCAAGCGATTTGATTTCCGAAAGTATGCGCCGCGCCTGTTTTGCCGCCGTTTCCGGCGCAAGCAGGGTGTCGGCAATGTAACGATATATCCCGCGCAAGTCGTTTTCCGCTTCGGGAGAGATCAGAACGCGAAAACTCACCGGTCGATTTCCTTTGCAAAGCGCGTTTCAAAATCTTCCAGCGGGGAACACTTGCCCGCGGCATACGACTGCATTGCCCGGTCCATCAGCGCGTCAAACTGCTCGTCGGACAGCGCGGCGTACTCGACCGGTTCGACCGTGGGCAACGCCATTTCAAACGGAATTTTGCGCTGCAACGCGATCTGGCGCAAGTACATTTCCATGGCGGTCCCCATGGAAATGCCCAACTGACTTAAAACCACTTCCGCCTGCTCTTTGACCTTTTGGTCGACGCGGGCGGACACGTTTGCCGGTCTCGGCATACCATCACCTCCGATTTTTTATCTGTCTATATTATACGCCAAATGAATGCAAAATGCAAGCGTTTTGCGAAAAATTTTTTAGAGGTGGAACATGGAACATAAACTGAAACTATTGACGACATTGCCGCCGGAGAGCGGATGAGAAAAAAATTACTATTTTTTTGCTTTATTCAGCCAAAAAATAGTAAAACCGCGATTTTTCAAAAGGCTGCCGTTTTATGATAAACTGCCCCTTTGGGCGATATACCCAAAGGAGCATTCACATGAACGACGATGAAATTAAAATCGTGCAACTCTGTATCAGCGCGCTTTTGCTGCTGGTGAACAAGTCGGAAACAACAGAGGCTTTCCGGCAACAACAGGAGAACGTCGTGAAGGAGATGCTGCTTTTGGCGGCTCCCCTTCCCGCTCTCTCCGAACCCGACGGAACACAGGAAAACGGAAATATCGGCGAAACGGCAATTTCATTCACCGAAAAGGAGATTTTGAAAATGCCGAAACAATTTCGCAAACTATTCAGACAGCCGAAAGGCGATCACATCAGACTGCGCGAAAAGGCTCAAATCCATATAAAGTATTCCGGTAACACTCCGCCTGATGACACCCATAAAGATACAACTGCCCCCGACGGGAACGATCCCGATCGGGGGCTTCTTATTTTATCTAAACAATTTCAAATCATACGCAAAGTCTGCCACGGGTGGCGAGGCATTAAAGCCAATCACAACACGGGATACTTCCCTTTTACTATCGAATTGTATGTATAAACGTAAAACCTCTCCCAAAAGCCCTATTTACCAAGACATTTCACCCATTTTTTCGTTCTACTGAGGTCGCAACTTCGTCCCCTTCTGTTTTTTCTCTCATTGCGCCCCTCTTTTTCAAACATTCGTTCTGATTTTATTGTACAACAAAATTTTGCCAAAACGGCGGCTTCGTGCCATTTTTTTATTTTTCCCCCGCCGACCGCCGCCCTCTTTTTCCCCTTTTTGCCGCCCTCATTTCCCCGCCGCATACGGCATATTTGTTTCAATCTTGCATTTTTAGAAAAAATTTTCCATTTTTCTATTGACAAACGGAAAAAAGTATGGTATAGTAAAATCGAAGAACGGACAGACGCGGTTTTTTCGAAGAACCGCCGCCGGAAGGGATGTCGCCATGGAGGCACAGGAAAACGGCGCGCGGCGGATTGAAAGAAACGCAAATCGGCTGTCCGGCTTTGGAGGCAAACAGATGATCGATCCCTACTCAGCAACTGAGCCGGCAAGTCAACTGCCGGCGGGCAAAACGATCGGTGTTTTTGCCGCGGCTTGCAAGACAGGCCGAAATACGGAAATGACCCTGCGGGCGGCTAAGAGAGCATATACGGCGTAAAGCGGCGACACGACCATAAACCCCGATATGCAAAAATAAGGCGGAGCCGGTGAAACGGTGCATGCCGAAAAGAAAAAAAATGCCGAGGTCAAAAAAAGTGCAAAAGCGCTGCCTCGGACGCCGGATGTGCAAGGGCAAAAAAGAAGGATTGCGGAAAAACAGGTCAATATTTTACCGCGGGGACGGACGGCGGCAAGCCGTGCCTATACCCCTTTCGGACCGTCGGGAACCTTCCGCCGAATCATCGGAGGAAAAAAGACGGCGGCATCGGAAAGGAAAACAGCCGCGCTTTTCATACAAGATATCGAAAAATTTCCGCATCGAAACCTGATTGAATGCAAAACAAAGCAGAAACACCGATTGAACCCGACCCGTTCCCCCATCGGTTTCCTGAAAACCGTCGGATGAAGACAGAGCGACGCTTTTGCGACGCAAAAAATAATGACCCCGTTTGCCGAGCGGGCGCATCGCTTTGAATGAGCCGAACGGTCGCGCGAAGATATAACCCCGTCAGCGCGGACAGCGGCGGAAAACGAAAACGGGACGAGGACGGATGCAACAGATTGCGACGGACAAACTTGCCGCCGCAACGAATAGAAAGAAACAAAGAAAGAATTTTTTCCGACAATGCGGGTTTTACCCGCGGTATAAGGGGAGAATTGACACGCTCCCGACTGATATCGGTCAGCAAATCCGCCCTCTCCTATGCGAAGGTGCGGCGCGCGCAGATCTCCCGCAAGGGAACTGCGGGCGGAATACTACCCGGATCCGAAAGAACACAAAACCCCCGGCATTTTGTCAACGCCGAGGGTTTGATTTTTGGCTTTTTTCGTTACGGACGCAGTTGCGCCAAACAAAAAAATCGGGTGTGCCGCGAGGGGCATGCCCGATTTTTATGCGATTTCTCCCCTATTTTATGTTCTGCCGTTGGGGAGAAATTCATGAATCACAACAACAGAAGAATGATGCTCACAAATTGGAAAATGCTGCCGAGCAGGACAAAGATGTGCCAGACGCAGTGCATATATCCCTTTTTCCTGCCCATGGCATAAAAGATAATGCCCACGGTGTAGAAGATGCCCCCCGCCAGCAACCAGAGGAAGCAAGCCAAAGAAACGCAGTCCAAAAAGATCGGCAATATGAACACGATCATCCAGCCCATGACCACATAACCGATGTAACTGAGCACTTTGACCGCCTTCCACTCCATGTTGACGGCATTGAAGGTGATCCCCAAAAGCGCAATGCTCCACTCCACCGCAAAAATGATTTTGCCGACGGGCATCGACCAGAATGCGATCAGGCAGAACGGCGTATAGCACCCTGCGATCAGCAGAAAGATCGTGCAATGGTCAAAGATACGGAAAATGCGTTTTGCCGTGCCCTGCGGCAAAAAATGATAGAGCGCGCTCATCGTGTAGAGCACGATGATGGTGAAGGAATAGATCCCCACCGCGACATATTTATTCACCGAAGGATTGCGTGCGGCGACAAAGAACGCCGCAATGCAGAAGAGGATGCCCAGCCCCGCGCCCACGATGTGCGAAACGGCATTAAAGAGATCCTCCCCCTTGGTGTATACGGGCTGTTTCGCCGCCAAAGCGTTTTCCTTTATCCCGCGAACGGATACGTTGTCCATCAATCTCTCTCTCATAATTCTGTACCTCCTTTCCTTGTGCCGTCTGATGCCTTTTTCCGCCGCAGACGGCGTGTGCCCGCGGGCGGCGGTTTCGTGCCGCAGCCCGCCCGATATGGCTTGCTTACGAATATATTATAGCCCGCCCGCAGCGATTTTACTACCTACCGCCCGCCTTTTTTTCTCTCTCTTTTTGTCCGCCCTTTCTACCCGCAAAAACGGGGCTCTACCCGCCCGAAAGCGCACTCTACTCACAGTAGAGAAGCCTTTGCCGCCGCGCATTTCGGCAAGGCGGAGCAAAAAATGCGACGGAAAAATGCGGGCTTTTGATTAAACGCGCGCTGAACGGTTTATGTATATATTATAGAAAAAATAAGATATTTTTACGGAGGTTTTTTCCCATGTTAGACAAAAAAATCGCAAAACTGCTCAACGAACAGGTCAACAAAGAATTTTATTCCGCCTATCTCTATCTCGATTTCGCCAACTATTATGCGGACGAGGGGCTGGACGGATTTTCCAATTGGTATCAGGTGCAGGCGCAGGAGGAACGCGACCATGCCATGATGATGCGCCGCTACCTCATCGACAACGGCGTGCCCGTCAAATTCGATGCGATCGCAAAACCCGACAAGACTTTTGCCTCGGCAAACGATCCCCTGCTGGCGGGGCTCGAACATGAACAATACGTTACTTCCCTCATCAATACGATTTATGCCGCCGCTTTTGAACAGAAAGACTTCAAGACCATGCAGTTCCTCGATTGGTTCATCAAAGAGCAGGGCGAAGAGGAAAAGAACGCCGAAGACCTCGTCAAAAAGATGAAAATGTTCGGGCATGACGCCAAGGGATTGTATTCCCTCAATCAGGAACTTGCCGCCCGCGTTTACACCGCTTCCGCCAACGCGCCCGCCATGTGAGCGCGGCGGGCAAAAGGCATCCGTCTAGAAGTCCTTCCCCCGTTTTCCGCATGACTGCGGACATTGCTGCCGCAGCCGTTGCGCACACATCGCATTCCCCTCTTTCCCGTCCCTTTGCCGTCCGCACGGACGGCAAAGGGACAAAAACCGAAAGTCAGACGCCGAAACGAGTTTTTCTCGCTTCGGCGTTTATCGTATAAAAAAACCTGCAGACAATCCGCCGGTTCAAAAAAGGCTTTGCCGAAGAACAAAAAAAAGTGAAAATGCGGGCAATGACGGTACGAAAAAAAAGCGCGGAAAGCCCCGTTCAGGGCACAAGCGACCGTATGAAAGGCAGGTCGATACGCACATCCCTTGCGCCGCGGCAGTCTTGGATTTGACCGTCCGGAGCCGAAAAACCGCCGGCTATATCGGCAGATCTTTGTTCGCTCCAAAAATCAGGGAGCCGAGGGCGGAAAAGCCGTTTTTCTTTGGCATGGGCGGCTCGTTTTCCGTTTTTCTCCGTTGTCCGTTCGCCGCCGCGCGGGCGGGCATGCCCTTGCGCCGCGGCAGCGCCTTGCTTTTGCCGCAAGTTACGCCTTCACCCGCCGAGCGCGATATGGACGCCGTATGCGATCATGACGCCGACGACGGCGCCGCCCAGAACGTCGGTCAGATAATGCACGCCCAGATAAAGACGGGAAAAGCCGACGAGGGCGGCAAAGGCAAAGAGAAACAGCGCGGCGTTCGGGTATCCCGCAAAGCGCACCGCGGCGGACGCGGCAAAGGAAGCCGCCGTATGCCCGGACGGAAAGGAAAAATCTTTGGGCGGACGGACGAGGGGCGAAAGTTCTTCCACGACGTGGAAGGGACGGATGCGCCCCACGGCGCCTTTCAGGACCAGATTGACAAAGAACGAATCGGCGACCAGCGTAATCAGACAGGCGACACCGCCGCGGCGGGTCGCCGCAAACGCCGTCATGCCGACGGCGATGAATATCCAGATCAGTCCCCGATCGACCGAATGGGTGATCGTCTGAAAGAGGCGGGTGAGTGCGGGCGTGCGCAGATTGTTCTGTATCCACAGCAAAAATTTCCCCTCCCAACGCATACCTTTTCCCCTTCGCGCCGCCGTAGACATTCCCGCGGCGCCCCGTATGCGGCAACGTACCCCTGCCGCATTCCTTTGCACAGTATGCGGCGATCGGGCGTTTTTTATGCTTTTTGTCGTTTTCCGTCCCTTTTTGTCCGCGCTCCTCTTTTTATCCCGCCTCTCTTCCCGCCCAAGCAACATCTTTACCTTTCGCCTCTTTCCTCACCGCCATGCCCGAGACAAAGGCGGATAACGCAAAAGCCGTGCCTGCGAAAAAAACGCAAGCACGGCTTTGATGACCGTTCAAAAACAGACGAGGGCGGACGCTCAGCCGATGTCGGGCAGGCTGTCGAATCCCTTTTGCAGATCGGCTTCCGTGGGAACGTAATCCTTCATTTTGCCGTCGTTGTAACTCTGATATGCCGCCATATCGAAATAGCCCGTTCCCGTGAGCCCGAAGAGAATGTTCTTGGCCTCTCCCGTCTCCTTGCAGCGGAGCGCCTCGTCCACCGCCGCTCTGATGGCGTGGCTGCTTTCGGGGGCGGGCAGGATGCCTTCGCAGCGGGCAAACGCTTCCGCCGCCTTAAAGACTTCCGTCTGCTTGACGGCGCGCGCTTCGATGTAGCCGTCGTGCGCCAATTTGGAGATGACGGGGCTCATGCCGTGATAGCGCAGTCCGCCCGCATGATCGGCGGAAGGCATGAACTCACAGCCGAGCGTATACATCTTGGCAAGCGGCGTGATCTTGGCACTGTCGCAGAAGTCATAGGCATATCTGCCTCGGGTAACGGAGGGGCAACTGGCGGGTTCGACGCCGATGAAATGGATGTTATTTTTGCCTTGCAGCCGTTCCGCCATGAAGGGCGTGATGAGCCCGCCGAAATTGGAGCCGCCGCCCATACAACCGATGACGATGTCGGGCTGCACGCCGTATTTATCGAGCGCGATCTTGCTTTCCAGCCCGATGACGGACTGATGCAGCAGAACATGGTCGAGGACCGAACCGAGCACATAGCGGCAGTTGGGCGTGTTGACCGCCTTTTCGACGGCTTCGGCGATGGCGCAGCCGAGCGAACCGCCCGTGCCGGGAAATTCCTTCAAGATCTTGCGTCCCGCCGCCGTCGTGTCGGAAGGCGAAGGGATGACGTTGGCGCCGTAGGTGCGGATGACTTCCCGTCTGTAAGGCTTCTGTTCATACGAGCATTTGACCATGTATACATTGAGGTCAAGTTTGAAATAAGCCGCCGCCATGGCGAGCGCGGTGCCCCACTGCCCGGCGCCCGTTTCGGTGGTGATGGACGTCAGCCCCTGCTTTTTGGCGTAATACGCCTGCGCCGCGGCGGAATTGAGTTTGTGCGACCCCGACGTATTGTTGCCCTCAAACTTATAATAGATATGCGCGGGCGTGCCGAGTTCTTTTTCCAGGCAATAGGCGCGCACGAGGGGAGACGGACGGAACATGCGGTAAAAATCGAGGATCTCCTGCGGGATATCGATCTCTTTATCCGTGCAGTTGAGTTCCTGTTCGACGCACTCTTTGCAGAATACGCCTTCCAGATCTTCCGCCGTGCAGGGTCTGCCCGTGGCGGGGTTCAAAAACGGGTCGTGCTGTTCGGGCATGAATGCCTTGACGTTCATCCACTTTTTAGGCATCTCCGCTTCGCTCAGATAAATTTTGTAAGGAATGTTCTTCAAAGACATGACTTTTTACCTCCTGTATGTCTTATTTTTTATTTTTCGTAACAAAAAAACACGATAAACTCCGCCTATGGGACGAATTTACCGTGTTGTCATCCTATTTCACAGTCCGAAAAAAGACTGCCTCTTTCCAGGCACTGACATGCCCTCTTTCTGTAACGGGAAAGACCCGACGCGGCTACCTTTTCTCAAAAACTCGCCGTCGTCCTCCGCGGTCCATTCATCCGTCGGAAAAACGCTTTCTTACACCAGCCGAAAGCTCTCTGGGGATTTCCCTGTTTCGGATTACTACTCCGCATCTTCGGTTTATCTGCCTTTATCATAGACTATTTTTTTTCGTTTGTCAACGGTTTTGCAAAGAAATTTTCAAAAATCCGAAAATTTTTATTTTTTTGAATTTTTTTCACAAACAAACAAAAAAAGGTTGACTTTCTCCGCGAAAAATGCTTTAATATGTATATCCTGTTTTTGAAGGTGTAGCTCAGTTGGTTAGAGCGCTACCTTGACATGGTAGAGGTCGTAGGTTCAACTCCTATCATCTTCACCAAAGAGCGGCACATGCCGCGCGCATTGCAATGCGCGCGGCATGTGCCTTTATTTGTTGCTTTTTTTCCGCACTTTCAAAAAAAAGAAGGGCGCAACGGTTGCCAAAAGACGCGCTTTGATATATAATAGAGAAGTTGAAAAGTTTTATAAAGAGGTAAATGTATCCATGAAAAAACCTTACGGCATCATCATTATGGACGGCTACGGCATCGCCCCCGCTTCCGCGGGCAACGCCATTGCCATCGACGGGAGCAAGAATATTCTCCGCCTTGAAGAAAAGTTCCCCTCTTCGACCCTGGGCGCGAGCGGCATGAGCGTGGGACTGCCCGACGGACAGATGGGCAACTCCGAAGTCGGGCACCTCAACATCGGCGCGGGACGCATCGTCTATCAGGATCTCACCAAAATCACCAAAGCCATCCAGGACGGGGATTTCTTTGAAAACCCCGCGCTCGTCAGACCCATGGACGAGGCGAAGGCGCACGGCAAAAAACTGCACCTTTGGGGGCTTTGCTCCACGGGCGGCGTGCACAGCCACCTCACCCACCTCTATGCCCTGCTGAAAATGGCAAAGGAGCGCGGGCTCGACCAGGCATACGTCCACTGCTTCATGGCCGGCAGGGACGAACCGCCCACGTCGGGCGCCGGATTCGTGCGCGATTTACAATCGGAGATGGACAAACTCGGCTTCGGCGTTATCGCTTCCGTTTCGGGGCGGTATTACTCCATGGACCGCGACAACAATTGGGACCGGGAGGAAAAATCTTACGACATGCTCACCCTCGGCACGGGCATCCACGCCGAAAACGCCGTCGAAGCCATTGAAAAGTCCTATGCCGACGGCATCACCGACGAATTCATCCTGCCCACCAACATCTGCAAGGACGGCAAGCCCGTGGCGCTGGTCGAAGAGGGCGATTCCATCATTTCCTTCAACTTCCGCCCCGACCGCGCCAGACAGATCGCGCGCATGTTCTCGCAGGAAAACTTCCCCTTTGTGAACGCCGAAGGCAAAAAACTCGGCTTTGAGCGCAAAACGGGGTTCCTGCACCCCGTGTTCACCGGCTTTGCCGTGTATGACAGTTCCTTTGAAAACGTCGGCGTGGCGTTCCCGCCCGACGAGATCAAAAACACCCTGCCGCAATATCTCGCCGCGCTCGGGAAGAAGCAACTGCACATCGCCGAAACGGAAAAATATGCGCACGTTACTTTCTTTTTCAACGCCAAACTCGAAGCGCCCGTCGAGGGCGAGACCCGCATCGTCATCCCTTCGCCCAAAGTCGCGACTTATGACCTCAAACCCGAAATGAGCGCTTATGAAGTAACCGACAGGGTATTGCAGGAACTCTCCACGGGGGAATATGACGTACTCATCCTCAACTTCGCAAACGGCGACATGGTGGGACACACGGGCGTCATTCCCGCCGCGGTCAAAGCCGTGCACACTGTGGACGAATGCGTGCAGAAGGTCGTGGATAAGATCCTTGCAATGGGCGGCGGCGCGCTGGTAACCGCCGATCACGGCAACGCGGACAAACTGCTTGACGACGACGGCAAGTCGCCCTTTACCGCGCACACCACCAACCCCGTGCCCGTCATTCTCGTGTCCGAAGCCCTGCAAGGCGTGAAACTGCGTAAAGACGGCGTCCTCGCCGACCTTGCGCCCACCCTGCTGGAAATGATGGGACTGCCGCAGCCCAAAGAAATGACGGGCAAAAGCCTCATCGTGCACTGAGACCGCTCCCCCCTATCGACCGACAAGGCAGACACGGTTTTCCCGCCGTGCCTGCCGAAAAACCAAAAAACGGACAGTTTTTGCTGTCCGTTTTTTGGTTCCGTAATGCTTTTATAAACTCCTGATAAGTCCGATAAACTTGCCCAAAACGGCGACGGGCTCATGCCTTTTCCGCCTTTTTCGCCGTCTTTTTATTGATTTTGTTGATCAGGGCGATGTAGCCCGCCGCCATGCCCGAGATGAAGAGGATCAGCAGGACGATCCACCAGACGCAGCCCATGAAATAGGGCATTTCCGAACTGAACCCCAAGGCACCCGCGGGAGAGCCCCAATTGAGGAAAAAGTAAGGATAATTATTGCCGCCGCCGAAGTCCCAGCCGAGCGCATACCCGATGCCTGCAAAGACGAGGTAATAGATCGGCGGAATGAGCGCAAAGACAAACTGTTTGCAGGAAAGACCCTGCGGACGGCAAAGAAAGAGGTCCGCCACCGCGGTGATCGGCACGACGACGTGGGTCAGCACGTTCGCCGCCGCGCGGAAACTGCCCGGCAGCGTGGGCGCGAGCACGCAGCAAAAGACGATCCCCGTCAGGGTGATCGAAACGGTAAAGACATATTTGACGAGGTGCAGAACGCGCGGGATGATAAAGGAAGGTCTGAAAAGCGCAATGACGTTGAGCACAAAAAAGACGGCGCAGGTCGCACCGATCCAGAGGTTGGACTGTACGGTAAAATATAAAAATGCCGTGCCGCCGCTCATGAAATCCCCGCCCATCTGCATGGTGAGGGATATCCCCGCGATCATGCACGAAGCGGTGAGAAGTTCCAAAACCAACGAAATTGCCTTTTCAGCCGATATCTTGCTTTGCATATATGTTACACTCCTTTATTTTTTATATTATAACAAAAAAATCCGCCGACTGCAAGGTTTCCCCCCGCGATCGGCGGATTTGTCCGATTGCCTTTCGCCCGATCCGAAACTATCCCCGCTTCATATGCAGGATCGGATACGGCGCGCCCTGTTCGTCCGTCTCAGACCTTTTATATGTCCGAAAACCCATGTGCGCATAAAAGCCGATCGCCTGCGGATTTTGTTCGTTGACCGTCAACTCGTTCACTCCGCAGGCGGCAACGGCATGCTCCAACAACCGTTTGCCGATCCCCTGTCCCCTCTTTTCGGCGGAAACAAACAGCATTTCAAGTTTTTTCCGTCGATCCCCGCAAAGGCAACGGCGGCGCCGTTCTCCTCGGCAACCAGCAAGCAGGGCACTTCCCGCAATGCCTGCGGCACATACCGCTTGATGCGTTTTCTCTCCCGTTCGCTCAGGAACCGATGCGTCGCCCGCACCGAACTCTCCCAGACGTCCAGCAATCCGGCGATCAATTCGGGCGTTCTGTCTTTTTTCTCTTGACACCGAATCACCATATCGATACCGCGGCAACCGCCATGCCCGCCGCAAGACAGGTCAAAACGGAACGCCGCCTCCTTTTTGCAATGATGTTCATTCTCATTTCCATCTGCCGAAGCGCATCTGCTGTTCAAGATCGGGACAATTCTGTTCCAAGCGCGGTTCTGCGGGGTCGGCATAGCCGATGCCGATAAACGCGGGAATCCGATATGTGGGCGGCACTTTGAGCCGCGTT
>CALVZM010000029.1 GCA_944372515.1 uncultured Clostridia bacterium | reverse complement strand
GTCATACGTCCCCGCTTTTTTTTTTTTATTCAATATGTCCTCATACCGCGTTTCGGCATAGCGGTAACCCATATACATGCCCTCGACGTTGACGACGTTGTTGTTCGTGCTTGTGTTGGACGCAAAGTTCTGTGTGGAAGGATTGGCGCTGCGGGAAGCATACCACATTGCCGACAGACCGCCCGAAGGGTTGACCTTGCCGATGAGGATGTCCGCCACCGCCCGGATGCCGTCCGAGCCGGGATAGCCGATCCACAGCGCCGCATCGGCATACTTTTCCAATTCGGCAGGCAGGTCCACCTGCGGCGGGTTCGCCTGGTTGAAGATGACGACGACCTTGTCATAGTTGCTGCGAAGATTGCTCAGAAGGTCGATCTCGTCCGCCGTGAAGGCAAGATAATCGGTGTTGCCCTTCCTGCCGTCGTCGTTGTAGTTCGTGCCGCAACTGCCCTCGCCTTCGCCGTTGAGGTCTGCCGATTCGTTGGACATTCTGCCCGTAACGAAGACGGCGGTCGTGCCCTGCCCGTAGTTGCCGCGGTCCATGTTGCCCGTGCCGATCTCGCCCCATCTCGCTTCGGTCAGCGCGGGAAGAACGCCGTTCTGATTGCCCGAATATCCCCTGTGGCGGGAAGTGCCGGATTTGCCGTTGAAACCGACATAGTCCATGCGCCAATAGTTCATGCCCGCGGCGCTGTTATACCAATTTTTGAGCGTTTCGTTCATGACCAGCCCGACCCGCTCGAACTCGTCGTAGAAATATTGACGGCGATTCACTTCCGTGCTGCCGTTGTAGGCTTCGGGGTCGTTGATCTTGCTGTTGCCCGCGCCGTCCTGGCTGTACATGGGGTCGTATGCCGTTACGCCGAACAGGCTGACCTTTTCGCCCGCGGAAAGGGGCAGAGCGCCGCCTTCGTTTTTCAGGAGCACGCTCCCCTCGCTCTGCGCCGTGTAGGCGATCTCGCCGTTGCCGTCGAGGACGTCCTCGGTGGATTTGTACCACGTCTTATAGCGCACGGGTTCGAGCCCCGTCGAATAGGACACGGGAGGACGCTGGGTGCCCTGAAATACCTGATCGGTCAGAAGGTTGGCGATCGCCTCGTCCGCCGTGATGATGTTTGCAAGCATCACCAGCGCAAACACGATGACCGCGATGTTGAAAAGCACCTTTGCGGTGGTATGCAATATCTTTCTTAAAATCATTTTTCCGCCTCCTTATGCCGTGCCCGTCTTCTTTTTCAGCCGCAGCCATGCACACACGTTGAGCGCAATCGCGCACACGACGTAGAGCACGACGCACACGACGAGCAGCATCAGCCCTTCCACGCTTGCGATGTCGAACCCGGTCATTGCCTGGTTTTGTATCGTGTTGAAGAAATGGCTGTATTCACCCACGATCAGGCAGACAAATCCCGTCAGCGTGAGAATGCCCATTGCCGCCGCCCCGGCGTTGTCGAGCCCCAGCAAGGACAGGACGAGGAACGCCGCAAAGCCGACGGCAACGCATGCCAGAGCGGGCCACGCCGTGCCATATGCCGAAAGCCCCGCGCAGGCGATGATGCCCGCCACGACCGCCAGCACCGACACGATCAGCGCGAAGTAAAACGCCGCCGTCCGCGTCTGCATGTACCGTTTGATATATTGGTTCAGATTCATTTTTCACCTCTCCTTTGGCGTTTTTCAGGGTCCGCCGCCGTCAGGAAATCTTCTCGACCGCAACATCAATATGGAGATTGAATGCGCTGCCGGCGCTGTCGAACTCGATGAAGTTGAGAAGATTCTTCGCGCCCGTATTTGTCTGGTTAAAGTTTGTGATTGAAACCATTGTCGTTTCGCCCGGAGCAAGGTCAACCACCGCCACATGCGAACTGCTTGCCGTATAGGTGCTGCCCGACGGAACTATGTACAACGTGAAGGAGATATTATCCGTGCCGTTGTTGGTAATGACGTAATGGATGTTAGCGGTCTTTACATTGAAATTATTCCAAATAAAGTTGCACTTCGCACGGAAAGACGAACCATCGCTATATGCACCTCCCGTTACAGTCGTGCCCTTGACAAACCCGTCGTAAACATCCGTTTTCACGGTAGGGGTTGTCATGTTGACAGGATAATCTACAACAATCTTACTGCCGTCGCCCTCCGTGCCGAAAGTCAACTGCGAGAAATCATCACTGCCGACGTTGAAGAAAGGCGCGACGGTCATGTTGCCTTTGACGACGGTCTCTTCCGTAACCGCTTTGCCCGTGTCAACGTCATACCAGCCCTGCACTGCGGCGCCGTAGCCTTCCGCCGTGCCCGTGAAAGTCGGGAAGGTCAGCGTGCTGCCGTAGCCGAACTTTTGGGTTTCATAACTCGGGGTCAGCCCCGCGGGCGCCTGCACGGTAACGGTGGCTTGCGGAACGGCAACTTCCGTGCCCGCCTCTTCGGTCTCCGCATCGGTCTTGACATACGGCTGAACGGTGTATGCCGCCGACGGGTCATATTCCATTTCATACACGATCATGCCCGTAACGTCCGCGGCGGATGCGCCCAAAACGTCCGTGATGGTCTGCGTTTCCCCCGACGAAAAGGCGATGCCCGTGTAGAGCGTCTGCCAATCCGTGAAGTCCAACGCCTGATCCGCGCCGTCCTTTTTCACCGTATAGCCGACTTCATACAGTCCGCTGTCCTCACCCTGCACGCCGCCGACGGTAACGCCCGTCGCGAGGAGCAGATATTGATAATCGGTGGACAACATGCCCACGACGCCCGTCATGGTATAGGTCATTTCCGCCGCTGGATCTGCCGTTTCTTCGGCGGCGAATGCGGTGAACGTGCCCGCATAGTTGCCTTTGAGCCCGTCCGTGCCGCTCGTTTCCGCCGCGGAGCGGAAGAGCACTGCCGCGGGAATCGCCACGCCGGCGCAAAGCGCCGCCGCCAAACCCCATGCTATCTTTTTCGAGATTGTCTTTTTCATCTTTTTTCTCCTTATTTTTTTAATGTTTGATTTCTTCACGACACATTTTGACCTGCCGCCGCAAAGCGCCGCCCGTGCGGGCAGTTGCGCGGCGTCAATAGTCCCCGACTTCGGCATTGCCGCCGATGGGTACGCGGGGACCCTCGTCTTCCCCCGTGCCGTCCTCCGACGGCGTTGCGCCGTCGGAGGCGTTGTCGGAGAAGGATCCCGAAGAGCCGCTAAAACCGCTCCCCGAGGGACCACTCGGATGGGCACAGGAAGAAAAAGTTACCATCGTCAGCGCGATGACAGCCGCCAGCAGGCAGAAGAGCACCGCGCCGAATAACTTTTTGCGCTTGAAAACGTTCACGTCAGGATTCACCGTCTCCGCCGAAAGGAATCCAATTGCCTTCGAGGTCGTATTCCCCTTTCATACCGCTGTAATCCGACGTAGTGATGACGTCTGCAAAGGCTCTCACGTCCAATTCGCAAGGTTCAAAAATTTTCTTTTCTGTCATTTTACTTTCTCCTTAAAAATTATATTTTCTTTGTCTGCCGCCATGCCTGCCGGCGCCGGGGCGCGTACGGCGTACGAAAGACATTCCCGTCCGCGCCCGCATTGCCGTTTGTCATGTGTCCTTTTATCCCGCACGCGGTGTCCCGTCCGTTCAGGAAACCGCCTCGACCGCTACGCCGACGTGGAGTTTGAATGCACTGCCGCTGCCGGCAAAATTGATGATGGTCAGAAGGTTTGACGCCCCGCTGTTCGTCTGAGTGAATTCGAGCGCCACCGCCACGGTCTGACCGGGCGCAAGATCTTCCACGTTCTCCGTAGCCGTGATGGGAGCAGTGCCGGACGCACGTATATTCAGCGAGAACGAGATGGATTCGGTGCCGTTGTTGGTGATAACGTAGTAGACCACGCTGTCCGTCACCGTATGGTTGCCCCAATTATAGTTACACTTCACACGGAATGTCGAAGTAGCTGTATAGGCGGTACCCGTCAGGTCGGTGCCCCTGACATAGCCGTCATAGACCCCCGTAGCGACGCCGGGCAATGCCATATCGGATTCATTGTCCAAAGCGGGACCTCCGTCGCCGGACGTGCCGAACGTCAGCTGCGTGGCGGTGTCGGTGCCGACATTGAAGTACGGCGCGATGGTCATGTCGCCCTGCAGCACGGTTTCGCTTGTGACGAGATTGCCCGTTGCCACGTCATACCAGCCCTGTACGGCGGAACCGTAGCCTTCCGCCGTGCCGGAGACGGCGGCCGGCAAGACGAGCGTCTGACCGGTCATCTGCTCGCCCGACCAATCGGCAACGCTGACGCCGCTCGGCAAATCGAGGGTAACGGAAACGGGCTTCGGCTTGACGGGATGCATCGTCATTTCCATTCTCGCACCCAGCGAGAAGCCGTTCACGTCTTTGTCGAACTTGACGAGGGTCAGAAGGTAATCGTCCGCCGCCGCCTCGTCGATGACGAGATGGATGAGGTCGCTCGTCGCGCCCGGCTGCAAGGTGATGCTTTCGGAACTGTCATACTGCTTGCTTTCATCCTGCCAATCGCTTCCGTCGATCATCTGATAGACCGTGAAGGAGACCGCCTCGTCGCCGAAGTTGTGATAGCGGTAGTAGAGGTCGAAAGACTGACCGTCCTGAATGTCATAGGCGACCTTGGCACGGAAGCGGGAACCGGCTTTGAGCGTGTTGTCGCTCTCGATCCGCGCGGCGGGGTAACCGTCCAGCAGGATGTTCGACGTTTCGGGCGCCGAATACCAGCGGATGCCCTCCTCGTCCTCGTGCTTGTCGAAGCCGCCCGAGCCGTAACCCACGCCCTTTTCGCCGTTTTCCGCCGTCCAATAGGGCGCGATGGTCGCGTCGTCCGCGGGAGCGAAGGATGCGATGTCCGCAAACGAAAGGATCTCATCCCCTGCGCCGTAGACCGCAAACCCGCCGATCGTGTGCCCGCCCAGCGTGGACGCCGCAAAATTCTCCTGTTTCAGTTTGGAATTGAGCGGCAGGGTGAGCGATTTGCCGCCGTCCGCGAACGTTACGGCGGAACTCTCGTGAATGGTGATCACGGCGTCCGTCTGCGGTGCTTCCGGCGTGTAATACCCCGACCCGAGATCGGGGCGCGTGGAACCGTCCCCTGTCTCGTTCCAGTCATAGATGTCGCCTACGGTCAGTTCACGCTGTTCGGTCTCGGGCGGGATGAAATCCGCTTCCCGTTCGGCGCATGACGCCACCGAAAAGACCAGCACGAACAGCATTCCGACCATAAATAACTTCCTGAACTTGTTCATGTGTCCCTCTCCTTATTTTTTATTATTTCGGCTCGCGCCGATATTTCCCCGTAAATGCGTCATGCAACGCCGCCCACCTTGATGGCGGAAACGATCACCGTAACGTCGCTGCCCGCATAGAACCCGACGCGCTGACCGAGCGAGTTGTTGGACTTGGTATAGCCGACCGCCTTGAAACTGCCGTTTTCGGCGGAGAACACGCCGCCTGCCGCGTCCGTGCCCGTAATGTTCACCCGCTCTCCGTCGATGAGCAGCCCGATGACGAGCGTGTCCGCGTCCACCCTGGTGAGTTCAAAGGTAAAGACGGTCTCTTCGCCGAACTTGAAATCTGCGGCGGCGCTGAATTCGCCCCAGGATTTATAGGCGTCGCCCGCCGCCGACGTTGCGGCGGCATAGATCGTAACCTTGCCTTCCTCGAAGCGGAAGAACACGCCGGGCGCGCTGTTGTTTTCCATGGAGAAGCAGTTGGTGCCGCCCAGCACGAGGACGTCGAACTGCCCCGTCGCATTGATCGTCATGTCATAGGTGTATTTCTTGCCGTAAATGGAAGTGGCGTTGGCAAGGTTGTTCGACGGCGTGCCGGGATGCCGCCACTGTCCCGAAGAAGAGTCCTGCACAACGTGGAAGAGTTCCAGACGGCTCGGCGTGCTCTCCGTGAAGACGAGACTACCGTCCTCGCCGATGATCTGATCCCTGGTGCGCGCCGTCGCGGAGGCGTCTGCCGAAGTCCAATCCGCGGCGTTGAAGAAATCGCGCCCGTTGGGGAGTTCATAGGACTTGGTGTCCTTTCCGTCGGTCTCTTCATGGATGGAGAAGAGCGCATCGAACGCCTTTTTCAGGTCGTTGCAAGCCTGTTGGAGGTTTGCCTGCGTGTCGCCCGCCGCCGCCTTTTCGTTGGCGGCTTCCGCTGCCGAACGCAGCGCCGCGACGCTCTCATCCGTATACATATCTTCCTTGATGGTCTTGGATTTTTCGACGTAGTAGACAAGTTCGTTCAGGAACTGGTTGTTATACACTGCCTGCGTCAAATACGCCTCGTCGCCCGCACCCGCGGCTGCGATCGTCCGGATAGAAGAAGTGCCGTCCGTGCCCGCGGCAGCGCAGTAGGCAAGCACTCTGCCCGTGCCCTTGTTCTGCAACTGATAAGAACTGCCGCTCGCGTTGACCTTCTTCCAAAGGCTCATATCGCCGCTCGCCGCGGCGGTCGCCTCGACGAAGTATGCCGTCTGATCGGTAACGTCCGTATCCTGCCGCGCCGTGTCTTGCAGGCACGCCTTGTCCAGCCGGTTCATGACCTTGACATAGCCGTCGCCCGCGTCGACGAGCGCCCATTGCTGTCCTAAGCCGAAGGTGCCCGTCGCGGTGTCCGCCTGCCCGTCGGCTGCATTATATTGCAGGTAAGCGCCGCTTGCCTTGTTTTGCAGCGAATAATACGTCTTGCCGTCCAGCGAGGTCGGATAGCCGCTGCTGGTGCCGCCCGTGTTGTACAGCGGGAACACGTCGCATCGGATCGCCCACTCGTTCCATGCCGCGGCAAGTTCGTCCACCACGTCGGGATATTGCGCCGCCACGTCATGCAGTTCCGTTATGTCGTTTTCCATGTCGAACAGTTTCCACGCCTGGTTGTAGACGTTAAACCCGCTTGCGCCGCCTTCACGGATCAGTTTCCATTTGTTGTTGCGGATCATGGCGCGGGCTTCGTGCTCCGCATAGACGTATCTGTCTTCTAAAAGATCGCCCGAGAAAGTCGATGCCAGGCTGACCCCTTCCATGTCGGGAATGACGTTGCCGTGCGCGTAGTCGGGATATTCCGCCCCGGAGACGTCCACGCACGTCGCCATGATGTCGACGATGCTCGTGAGAGATTCGTTGACGGAACCCCACTGCTCCTGTTTGATCTGCGAGGGCCATCTGACGATGAGGGGCGCCCTGACGCCGCCTTCCGACGTATACGCCTTATATTTACCGAACGGCGTGTTCGTAACGTTTGCCCACGCTTCGCCGATGACGGGATAGCGGATGTCGCTCGCGTTTTCGCCGGCATACGTTCCGAGTTCGGAACAGCCGCCGTTGTCGGACAGGAACATGACGATGGTGTTTTCCGCTTCGCCCGATTTGTCGATGGCGTCGAGGATCTGCCCCACGCCCTCGTCCATGCGCTCGATCAGCGCGGCATATTTCTGCATGGTATAACTCTGCAACTCTTTGTTGCCGTTATAGTTGTCCCAGGCAGACACGTTGCTCGGACGGGGGGACAGTTCCGTGTCCGCGTCGACGAGCCCCATCTCCTTCTGCCTGGCAAGTCTGTCTTCCCTGATCTTGTCCCAGCCGACGTCATACACGCCGTCATAATGGTCGATGTTCTCCTGCGGGGCTTCCATCGGCCAGTGGGGCGCCGTGTAAGCCACATACAAAAAGTACGGGTTGTCCGACCCCTGATGGTCCTCTATGTAAGAGACGGAAGCGTCCGAAATGGCGTCCGTGAGGTAGTAGGTGTCGGGCACGTCGTCCGTGGGATAGTGCTCCAACGCCGTCTGCCCCGCGGTGTTCGTCTGCGGCTCCTTGGTGATGACGGTGTTCCCTTCCACCAGCGTTCTCGGGTTATAATAGGAAGAGGAACCACGCAGAATGCCGTAATATTTGTCGAACCCTCTCTGCAAGGGCCAACTGCTGATGTCGCCCTTCTCGTTGTCGACGTTCTTGGAAACGTGCCATTTGCCGCTCATGTAGGTGTTGTAGCCGCCCGCCTTCAAGACTTCGGCAATGGTAACGCAACTTTGGTTGAGGGTGCCCGCGTAGGCGTCTACCCTGCCCGTGTCGTCGACCATGTGCCCCATGCCGGTCTGGTGCGGGGCAAGACCCGTCAAGAGGGATGCGCGGCTCGGACAGCATCTGGCGGTGTTGTAGAATTGGTTATAGCGGATGCCGTATTTCGCCAGACTGTCGATGTTCGGCGTGTTGATCTCACTGCCGTAACAACCCAGGTCCGAAAAGCCCATGTCGTCCACGAGAATGGTTACGATGTTGGGCGCCTTGCCGGACGGTTCGGGGTCATCGGGGTTCGGAAGTCCCGACGACGTGCCCGAACCCGAGCCGGAGCCCGACCCGGAGCCCGACGAATCGACGGGATCGAGATCGCAGCCGACCAGCGGCACCAGCGTGCAGCAGCACAGCAACAGCGTCAGCAATACTTTAATTACTTTTTTCATGAAAGCCTCCTATCATTTTTTTTATTTTCCGCTGCATTAAAGCCCGATGAAAATCATCTCTGCATGCCCGAAAGCGTTCGGACCATGTCTTCCATCCGCGCATAGGAATAATCGAAAAATTCGCGGAAGGCACGGCAGAGTTTGTTGAGCCCGGGTTTGCCGTCCGTAAACGGCTCCCTGTACCTCTTGCAGCCGCCGCGGCAGATCTTATACCACTTGCAGGCACGGCACTCTTCCCGGACATATTTGGATTCCTCGACGAACCGACGGATGTTTTCGGCTCCGTACAGCGCGGCATACGTCTTTTCGTTGATGTTGCCCATATAATAGCGGTCAAGCACATAAAAATCGCAGGGGAACACGTCGCCGTTCGCCTCGATCAGAAAGTAGGGCGTGCAGTGTCCGCACATGCCGCAACTTTCCGGTCTTTCGCCGTAGACCATGCGCACGTAATTGTCCAGATTGCGGATGCTCACATAGTCGTTCGCCTTGAAGTCCTTGTAATATTCGTCGAATATCTCTTTGAGGAATTTCGCATAGTCCCCCGCGGTCAGGGCATAGGCGCCCTTTTCGCCTTGGAAGGGATCGATGCATTCGTTGAATTGCAGGTATCGGAAATTGTGTTGCTTGAAAAAACGGTAAACCTTTTTCGCGTTCTTCGCCACCGGCTTGCTGACGACCGTCAGAATGTTGTATTGAACGCCGTATTTATCGAACAGGCGGACGGTATTCATGATCCTGTCGTATGACCCGCCGCCCTTGCGGTCCTTCCGCAGAAGGTCGTTGATCTCCCGCGGACCGTCCAGCGACAGCCCGACCAGAAAATGGTTCTCCGCAAAAAACCGCGCCCACGCCTCGTCGACGGCATAACCGTTCGTCTGTATGGAATTGGCGACGTAAATGTTGTTCCGGTTGTATTTTTTCTCTAATTCTATCTGTCTTTGATAAAAATCAAGCCCTGCAAGCGTCGGTTCCCCGCCCTGAAAGCCGAACGCGCAATATTCCTCGGCTTCCAGAAATGCCTTTTTCACGATGTTTTCCTGCGTCGCCTCGCTCATGAAGCCGTAATTCTTCACGTCGCGGCAGGCGCCGACATCGGCATAAAAGCAATATTTGCAGTTCATGTTGCACATACCCGACGAAGGCTTGATCAATAAATCGATGTTTCTCATTTCCCCGACGTTCCTTCCTCTCTCCTCTCCCTTTGCCCGCGCTTTTTCTTGCCGCGGACGGGTGCGCCCCGATCCGCTGACGGGATCGCTGCCGCGGCGCGGTGCAGCCGCCTTGCCGCCCTGCCGCCCATCCGCGCCCCGTTTTTTCGGCTGCCGCGCCGTCAACGGGGAGCACAAAGCCAAAAAAATGCAAATCTTTCGGTATTTGCATTATAACATACCTCCCCCCCCCCGCGTCAATTGCCAAACCTCCCCAATATATATGCAAATCTTCCGTAAATTTGCAATTTTCCCCAAACATATTGCCATTTGCGACGGTTTTCGCTTTTCGC
>CALVZM010000028.1 GCA_944372515.1 uncultured Clostridia bacterium | reverse complement strand
CGCTGAAACGTTTGCGATTCCCAAGATATTTGTGATATAATCTTTTTGAAGCATAGTAGATTTTCTCCTGAGTGTTTTGTGGGTAAATTCATTTTACAGGATTTTTTCTTTCTATGCTTCTTTTTTTTGTTGCAATTCAAAAAAAATGTTGAAGCGACTTCCCTCACCCCAACATTTATTATAGAACCTCTTTTTATGGTTACATAGATTTTGTCTTTTGTAACGTGAAAGGAATGTATATAGCCGCCGTTCACAAGCAGTGAAAGCAGCGCAATCAATTCGATTCGCATAAAGATCACCTCCTGCCGGAAAATGAAACATCATTTCCCCCCGGGAGGGTCAACCGCCTTCGGGTTCGTCCCTGTTGCTTGATTTTATTTTATCATATCCTATCGTATTTTGCAATTAAAATTGAAGAGGAGTAGAGTAAAAGCATAATATCCCACCTTGACATGTGGGATATTTTTTGTTATAATCTTCCCGACAAAAGGAGTTTTCTCTATGGAAAATAAATTGAGATTATTCAACGAAAAACAGATCCGCGCGGCATGGGACGCCGAAGAAGAAGAGTGGTATTTTTCGGTCGTGGACGTCGTCGCCGTCCTGACGGACAGCGTGGATCCGAAGCAGTACATTAAAAAAATGCGTTCAAGAGATACCGAACTCGCCTCAAAGTGGGGTACAATTTGTACCCCTGTTGAAATGCAGGGGCTTGACGGCAAGCGCAGGAAAGTCCTTGCCGCGTCCACCAAAGGGATTTTACGGCTGATACAGTCCATTCCATCTCCGAAGGCGGAACCCTTCAAAGTCTGGTTGGCGCAAGTGGGCAGTGAACGTCTGAACGAAATCGCCGACCCGGAGAAAGCGATCCGGCGCGGCGCGGACTATTACAGGCAAAAGGGCTATTCGGACGGTTAGATCAATCAGCGGCTGCGGACGATTGAGATCCGGAAGAAACTGACGGACGAATGGCGGGAACGCGGCGTGGAAGACAGCCGAGACTTTGCCATTCTGACCAATGACCTGCCCAAAGCATGGAGCGGTCTGACCGTGCAGGAATACAAGGAATTGAAGGGCTTGAAAAAGGAAAACCTGCGGGACAACATGACGGACATCGAACTCATCCTGAACTCCCTTGCAGAAGTTACCACGACGGCGCTCTCCCGGCAGGAAGAGCCGGAAACCTTTGACGAGAACCGACAGATCGCCCGCCGCGGCGGACGGGTAGCGCGGAACGCCCGCGCCGACATTGAAAGCGAACTCGGGCACACTGTCATCTCGCCATTGAATGCCGCGGACAAACCGGCATTGGAAACGAAAAAGGACGGAGTGCCCCTGCCCCCCGGCGAAAAAGATTAAAGAAGAACGGCATTTTGCCGTTTTTTTTCTTGTAAGCCAAAACCTACAATTGCGTCAACCCACAAAAATGATGTGCAGGATGACAATCAATGTGAAACAAAGAGCATAAAAAAAGAGCAACGGACCGAGAAGTTTGCGACAGTTGAATCGTCGCAAAAAAGCCAAACAAACGAGACCGTTACTCATGAAAACTACATTATAAAACCGCACGTTTCCGCCAAATCCGTCGCTTTATATTCTTTCAACTTCGGCGCGCTTTCCGCGGAGCGCAGGTTCAACATTCCCGCACACCTTCCTCCGCCGCAGACATTCCATCGCGGACGTTCCGCCGCGCCTGACCGATTTTTCAGAACAGTTCGGGCGGTTTATAAAATCCCCGCAGGCGGGTCTCCACAAGGTGATATTCCCGCACGGATTCGGGAGAAAAATATACGGGAGAACGCGGCGACGCAAAGGCAAGCCTGCCGCTCACTTCCGCCATCTGCGCATACCCGTATGCACACATGCACAAGGGCACCCCGAACCGAAAGGCGTCGGCACGGAGCAACACCTGTTCCAGGCTGTCGCCGAGATTTTCATATACAACGACGATCAGTTCGCTGCCGCATTGCGCCAGGCTGCGGATCAGTTCGGGAAAATAGAGATCTTTCCCGACGATGACGCCGAGCCTGCCCGCGCCCGTTTCATACACCCGAAGCCCGAACCCGCATTTGAATTTTTCCCCGTCGAACCCCGCCGTCATATCCGATATGCCCAGAATGCGCCCGCGATCGGCGACCGCCGCCGAACGGCGCCGGATGCCCTTGGCGTTGGTGTAACACCCGGCGACCGCCGTGCAGGAAAAATTGCGGGAAAAAAGCGCCAACTCTTCCAGCGCGGCGCTTTCGCCGCGCACTTCCTTCTCGTAATCGACCTCTCCGATCGATCCGAAAGAAAAGCAATAGAGGTCGGCGCGTTCGGCGCGTCCGCTCTTTTCAAACTCCGAAAGCCGCCCTTCCGTCAAAAAACCGATGCGCATACGCTCCCCCTCCCCCGTCTACATATAATATTTTTCCCCGCGTGATTTTGTGCGCAAAAAAAAGCCCGCGGACAAAACCGAAGGCTTGCTTTGTTTTTTAGCGGCTCTTTTTTCCGCATTACGCCCCGCCGCGATCACCCGCGCGCGACGACCTTTCCCGTAGCAGACGGATCAGGTTGCAGACCGCCGCGGCGGCACAAAAACCGATGGCGTCGATGCCCACGTCGAGAATTTTGCCGCTTCTGCCGGGCACGAACAACTGATGGATCTCATCCGTGCAGGCATATAACAAGCAAATGAGTACGGGAAGGACCCAATAAGCCCACCCATGCCCGCAAGAAAAGGAAAAAACGAAAATGCTGACGCACACGCCCAGACAGGCATATAAAAAGATATGCGCATACTGCCGGACGTACAACAGAAGGGCGTCCGCCGTCTCTTCGGGAAAGAAAAGCACAAAAAAATCCCGCAATACGGACGCCGCGCCGTCGCTCATTGCACCGGATTCACGGCTGTCCTGCGACGACAGCCAAAAAATGAGCGTCATCAACGCGACGGACAAAAATAAAAAAATATACCGCACGATCCATTTTTTACGTTTCACGCCCGATCCCTCTTTCCGCCTGCTCCGCTTCGGCGCTTTTTACGGATATAAGCGGATATAACATGATATTCCTTTTTCTCCCGCGGCAGAAGTCCTTTTTGCACAAAAATAAAATATTTTTCTTATCGGCAAGGCGACTTTCTTTTCTCCGCGCAAAGAAAGGCAACTTTCCGCACGGCAAAAACGAAACAGACCTGCGGACATGCCGTCATATCCTTCCGCCCGCCGACGAAAAACAAAAACGCGGGCGACGGCGGAATTTTTACTTTTCGCTCTCTCCGTCGTACAGCGCAAGCGTCTTTTCCGTAACTTCGTCCCAACTGTGCGGCATGACCATGTTCTCGTGCGTCTGGACGTGCAGATTCAATATCTTCTTGATCTGGTGGCGCAGTCTGTCCACGTTGCCCCGCTCAAAGACGAAACAGTCCTCGTTGATGATCTCCGCATTCTCCGCAATGTCGGATACCAGACAGACGTTGCCGAAGGAGAGCGCTTCCAGCAAACTCATGGGCATGCCCTCGATGTCCGACGGCAAAACGTACAGATATGCATTGCTGTACAACTCTTCCAGCGCCCTGCCCTGCACGAACCCCGTCATGATGATGGTCGGGTCGCCCGCGCACATGGCTTTGACCTCTTCGTAATATTCGTCGCTGTGCGAAGGACCGCCCGCGATGACCAATTTTTTGTCCGTACCCGTCTGCTCGACCACCTTCTTCCAGGCGGGGATGAGATATTGCAGCCCCTTCTCGGGCACGATGCGAGCGAGAAAAAGGACATAGCCGTTCTTTGTCAGTCCCCATTGTTTGGTGATGTGGTCGGCGGGTTGCAGCGTCGGAAGATCGATGCCGTTGGGAATATAGGTCGTCTCCCTGCCGTATTTTTCCTGAAAATATTTCTGATTGTTCTTGGAAAGAACGATGATCTCATCGGCGTATTTGACGGCGCGTCTTTCTGCCGTGCGCAAAATCTTCGACGCAAATCCGCCCCACTTGCCCCGCTGCCAATCCAGCCCGTGCACGGTAACGACGATCTTATACTTCCGTTTCTCCCGTTTGGGCAGCAAATTCAGAAAATAACAGGGACCTTCCGCGTGAAAATGGAGTACGTCAAACTCCCCCCGTTTTGCCATTCTTCCCGCTTTGATGGTGGCAAAAAAGGCATAGACGATCGCATCCAGGGATTTTTTATTGATGGTGAATATCTCTTTGATCCGACACCCCTTATGCTCGGAAAGCAGCGGTTTCTCCGCGGTGTGCTTCCGCTTGCGGTTGAAAAGAGTAACTTCGTGCCCTTGCGCCGCCATGCGCGAGGAAAGTTCTTCCACAACGATCTCCACGCCGCCTTCCCGCGAGGGAACCGTTTTTTGTCCTATCATTGCAATTTTCATTCAACTTTCTTCCTTTCTTTCGATCGGCGCAACGTCCCCCCCCCGCGCCGTTTCCCATATTTTTTCTCTATTGCGCCTGTTTCTTGTCGGGCAAAAAATTTTCTTGTTTTGAACCTTTATTCGCCGCTGCGGTCAAAGATCACCATATAGGCGCCCTTGAAGATGATTTTCAGATCGAGCCACAGGCTGCGGTTGTCGATGTATTCCAGATCGAGCCGCACCCATTCATCGAAGGGCAGTTCGTTACGGTTCTTCTGTATCTGCCACAGGCAAAGAAGCCCGCCCTTGACGTCCAAACGGTGCATCTGATAGTCATTGTACTGCGCCACTTCCTTGGGCAGGGGCGGACGCGGACCGACCACGCTCATTTTTCCCGTAAAAATGGAAACGAGTTGGGGCAGTTCGTCGAGCGAAAGTTTCCTGTAAACGCGCCCAATCTTCGTGATGCGGGGATCGTTCTTCATCTTGAACGCGGGACCGTCCGCCTCGTTCTTCCCGTCCGCGATGAGTTGTTCTTTCATCGTATCCGCATCCGGACACATCGTGCGGATCTTATAAAACTTGAAAATCTTTCCGTCCTTGCCCACCCGTTCGGATACATAGACGGGGTTGTGAAAATCTTCCAGCCATTTGACGAGCAGCAATATCGCCAGCAGGGGCGAAAGCAGCACGAGCATAATCCCCGAAGAAACAATGTCGAACGCGCGCTTGAAAAACGAATAAAAAAACAGTCCCGCTTTGCTGCGTCTGCGCGGCAGGTATACGGGGATTGCCGCGGTGCCGGGCTCTGCCGCGCGGACAGTCGCCGCCGCACGGGTCGTCGCCGCAACCGCCGCCTCTTCCTTCAAGGCTTCCGTTTCCTGTACTTCCCGGGTTTCTCCCGCCGTCTGCAAGAACCCGTCCGCCACGGGCTTCTTCTCTATCATTTGCCCGATCCCGCGGGAATCTTGCACGGCATCCGATGCAGAAAGGGCAATTTCCGTTACCGCATCCGGTCTTTCTTTCGTATTTTCCATTCTTGTTTTTCTCCGTTTGTATAAATCTTTTCCGTCTCCCGCAGGAGAGCGGGCGCGGGGCATGCGGGCACGAATATAAAACAAAAATCATCGGCAAAAAAAGATTTCCGACGCCGATGATCCCCCCGTGCACATGCAAAGATACGCTGTCCGTTGCCGCCGTTTCCCCGTGCGGCATTTTTTCCGTCCGTATCCCGATGCATCGATCCCATCACGACAATGCGCCGCTTTCTCGTAAATTCCCCGTTATTATATCACACATACGCGCATACGTCAAGTGTATAAAAGTACAAATAAGGAAAAAACTTACCCCATTCCCGAAAAATCGACCAAAACCGAAAAAATTCCTGCCTGCATCGTAGAAGGGCATGCCCGTGCAACAACAGGCTCTTTGCGCCGCATATCTTGCCGCGCAAAAGCAAAAAAACGCATCGTAAACCTTATTCAACGCAGGCATGCCCCCTTCTTTTTTGATTGGTTTCATTAAAACAGTATTCTTCGCTTTGAATACGGTTTTTTGTGGCACCCATGCCCAAAAATACGCCACAAAAAGGAAAAATTTCCCGCCCCATGCCGTGTCTCTTTGTATCGGCAAGAACGCCGCGGAAGGCTATGCCTTCCGCGGCGTTCTGTTGCTTTTTCTTTGTCGTTTTTTGATCTATCCCCACCGCCCATGCCGCTGACGCACTTCCCGCCGTTGCAATCGTGATGATGATTGCCGCCGCCAAAAGCGCCAATCCGATCAGCAATTTGACCCACCATTCCAATCCGTTGAACCAATTGAGCACTTCCGCGAACCAGTTCATCACCGCGTTCCACGCAAGTTCCCACCATGGTTTGTTCGCATCCGGATCGTATGTCGGGTCTGCGCTCATCTGCAAAGTCGTCGCTATCGTGTTGGAATCAGGCAAATAGACAAGTATATTATTACACATTATTCCGTTTCTGTCAAGAGCGAAACATGTGAATGCATTGTCCGCGATCTCGCTCACCTCGCTTGCGTCCACGTGCGTGCCTGTTTCCGGATCGTAATAACTTCCGTTTGCATAGTACAAACCGCTTTCCGCATCATAGTAATGACTTCTCCAACGGAACGGATTGAGATCTCCGATCCCGTCGGTGTCGTTATACGTTTCCATTTGGCAATTCCCATACGCGTCATAGAAATATTTTGCCACAGGTTTTTTATCTTTTACGATCATCACCACGTCGCCGAACGCGTTGCGCACATAAATATAATTTGTTTTATTATACCGCACGCCGCAAAGTCCGTCTATGTCGTAGAAATATCTTAACTTTTTTCCGTCGCTTCTGTCCTCACCGAGGATTTTATCCCCGTCCAGATAATACGTCGTCGTTACGCCGTTTGCAATCTTTTTTACACGCGCACCGCGCATGTCGTATGTATACGTACTGCTTCCGACCGAGGCAAGAAAATTTCCTCTTGTATAGGAATAGGACGTCGTTACGCCGCCCGACACTTTACTTTTACGGTTCCCGTAAGTATCGTAGGTATAAGTGTTATTTCCGAATTTAGACAAATAGCCTTTGTTGTTGTATTGCAGCGTTATGGTCGTACCGATGCCCTCAATCCTGCTCAATTTTCCGTTATTGCCGTAAGTATAAAATTATGTTTTGAAAAAAATACGAAAATCACTTGAATCTGAGCTTAAATCGACTCCAGAGTCAAAATTTAATTCAGCAAAATTATTTTTTTGAAAATTTTCTTCTACAAATTCTACAATCCGAGAAGCAAGATATAATAATTCTTTTTTTGTTCCAAAAATTTCTACATCATTGGGACTTTTTAATACTTCTAATTGGTTATCGCTAAAATCATTTTCCATCAAAAATTTTTTATAATCAAACAAAATTATTTCCTCCAAAATAAATGAATATTTTGTATGGCTTTTTCACCTGGCGTTCCAAAAGGTTTTGCATAAGTTTCTAAATTTAAATGCATTCCCATTTTCTGTACATGCGGCGTAGATAAATCAATATCAAATCTTACAATTTTTGCAGGATCGCTATCAGAGACTAAAATATTTCTATTTACAACGCCATTTTTATCGACATAATAATGCTGACTAGGACCTAAATGCTGTTCCGCTCGTGTTAACGCATCATCTACTGTATCAACATATTCAAAAGTACAATCATTATGCACTAACACTTTACAGTCAGAAACATAATATGTATGGAAATCAGCTACTTCAAAATTGTAGGTCGTTTCAGGCGCAGAAAGCTTCTCTACTTGAATTTCTTCAATTATACCACAACTTCCGTCCGAAAGCAAAACCTGATCCGAAACTTTTAACTCTCTCGCGCAGATCCATGTCCCCGTTCCGCTTGCTTTTACGCCTTCAAATTCAACGACCTTTCTATCTTCTTCCGCGTTCAGCACATAGAACGGATGTCCGCCCGTACAGATTATCTCTTCACCGTTTACTTTGACATGGTACCATGCTTTCGTTTCATTCCGGAAAAGACGCACCACGGGTTTATACGCCTGTTCGCCCGTCTCTTCCTCATAGGCAAGCACTTCGTCCCCGACTTCGATTTCCTCGATCGGTTTGAGTCCTTCTTTCGTCAAAACAAACGTTCCCGCGATGAAACATTCCCCTACTTTCGTGCAATCGCTTGTACCCGCTTTTTTGCTCCCGATTTTCGCTTTCTTTGCCACCGAACGACATGCCGATTTGATGGCATTCACGCTTGCGCTCACAAACGCGAATATCCCTGCCCAGAATATTCCGTCCGCAAACGTTTTAAAAATGCACTAACAATTTTCTATCTTTATATCCAAACATTGAATTTTTAAAAATGAATCATTAAATGAATCATAGAATTTAATAAGTATCTCTTCTTCCCTGTTTTTTTCTCCTCTCACGCTTTGTAATGTTAATTGACTCCAAACATCACCAAAATTTTCTTTTTTTAATTTGTATTGAAAATTAAAGCAATTAAAAAGTTCAATCTTTACTTCTCGGCTTTTATATTCAGACAAATACTGATCGATGACAATACAAACATCCCGCATATTAGAGCGCCAATAAATACCCGAAATTATACCATCCAAAAAATCATACTGTTTCAAAATTTCTAAATAATTTTCATTCATTCTCAACCTTAACCTCCAAAATAAAAATGTGTTAATAATCTAAATTCTTGTCTGGATACATTACTGACTACTTGACCTTGCGCATTTAAATAATTCCCATAATTATTTAAAACTCTAAAATAAGCTTTTCCATTAGCTGGGGAACCCTGTATACGGAATATTAAGTCTCCTCTGTTCATTATTGTGGCTGGACCACTTTTAGCACTTTGAGTAGTTACTGTTTTCGAAAATCCCAAATCGTCAAGTTTATTAATTAATTCATTAGGGGTGTATTTTCTCCCTACATCATTAAAGTCTTTAACTCCAAGTTCCTTAAAAATACAATCATTATGCACCAACACATTTGATTCAGAAACATAATATGTATGGAAATCAGCTACTTCAAAGTTGTATGTCGTTTCGGCAGAATCCAAATTTTGAATTTCAATTTGTTCAATGACCACTCGGCTTCCGTCCGAAAGCAAAACCTGATCCGAAACTTTTAACTCTCTCGCGCAGATCCATGTCCCCGTTCCGCTTGCTTTTACGCCTTCAAATTCAACGAACTTCCTATCTTCTTCCGCGTTCAACACATAGAACGGATGTCCGCCCGTACAAACGATTTCTTCCCCGTTTACACGGATATGATACCACTCTTCGGTCGTGTTGCGGAACAGCCTTGTAACAGGTTTGTACGCCTGCTCGCCCGTCTCTTCCTCATAGGCAAGCACTTCGTCCCCGACTTCGATTTCCTCGATCGGTTTCAATCCCGACGCCGAAAGGATAGTGCCCCGCATATCGCAAGGCGGCATACATTTTTACGGCGACATATCAGATCTGCCGCTCGGGGCAATATTCGCCGCGATGAATCCGAATATCTCCCGCCAGGCAAGTTTGCTTTCTTTCAACCGCGGAAACATATACATGAAATCGTGCCACATCCCCTGAAAAATGTGAAATTCGACCGGACATTCTTGTTGCAACAATCCCTCATAAAGCATTTGACTGTCGCTCAACGATGTTTCCAACCCGCCGCACTGAATGAGCGTTTTCGGAAATCCGTGAAAATCGGCATATGCCGGCGAGAGATAAGGATCGCTCAACGGCGTATTGCCGCAATACGGC
This sequence comes from uncultured Clostridia bacterium, assembly GCA_944372515.1. Classification (GTDB taxonomy): domain Bacteria; phylum Bacillota; class Clostridia; order Christensenellales; family Borkfalkiaceae; genus RGIG4074. The sequence goes on along the minus strand of CALVZM010000028.1, from coordinate 20,599 downwards.
GATATGCGGCGGATATCTTTTTCATGCGTTTCAAAGTCATAGCCCTTCGGCATGGCATAAAGAGGGTCCTTGTAACAATTCTCCCTGTATGAAGCCCCGGACGCCGCCATGTCGATGAAAGGGCAAACGCAAACGATCGCGGACGGCAGCAAAAGCCCTGCTTCTCTTGCCCGCAGGCAAGCGGAAAGGAGCAGGTTTGCGCCGAAACTGTCCCCGATGGCGACAAAGTTGCCGCCCGATAACGCGCTTTGACAAAGCGCCGCATAAGCGAGATAACATTCGTCGTGCACGGCAGGATAGGTAAGATCAAAACAGACATTGTAGTCGATACTGTACACAATGCAGCCGCAATTTGCGGCAAGCCGCTCCGCCGCCTTTCGGTACATATCGTTCATCGAAGCCGTATGCCCGCCGCCGTGAAATTGCAAAACAACTCCCTTTCCCGCTGCGGGCGGCACTAATTTTTCCACCGGAACGCCGCCGTGCGTTTCCCTGGTAAACATAAATCCTTGCGGCGGTCGGTACGGTCTGTTTTTCAACGGAACGGATCGGGAGAGGGACGCAAATCTTTTCCTATACGGATAAGTATAGGCTCTGATCGCCGCCCGCACGATTGCCGCGCCCAAAGAGATCATAATTCTTTCAGCCTTTCATTCATATTCTTCACGAGCGGGTTCATGATCAGATCGACCAGAACGCCCGATTTGATATAACAATACACTTCATTCCAAAGCCCGTAAAAGGCAAGTTTTTGCATGCAATAGCGGCTTGCCCCGTATTTTTTGATGTACGTTTCGCGCAGGAAAAACCGCTTGCCCGTCAGATTGTCGAACTGAAACAAATCGTATTCCCTGTCGGCATATGCCGAATTGAGCGGGTCGATGAACCCCGTAATTTGATACCCCTTTCCGACCATGATGTTGCCGACATTGAGGTCGCCGTGGATCAGGCAGGCATCTTTGACTTCTTCGGAAAATATGACGTCAAACTTATCCCACGCCGCACGCATGGCAAGGATGATCTTTTCTTTCAACTGTCCCGCCGCAAAATATTCTTCCGCCTTGTTCAATATGTCTGCGGCAAAAGGACGGTAGTAGCCGAGCCAACTGTCGCAGTCGGCGTGCATTGTGTCGCCGAATTTATCGTTTTTGCAGGCATGGATGGCATGCAATGCCGTTGTAACTTTATCGGCAAATTCCCTTCTGCGCTTTTTGCCGAGGAAAAGCATGCCGAGCGCAAAGAGCGCGCTCTTTCCCCCGATCTGTTCCATGCCGTAACAGTCCACGGGGATCACGCCGTCGCCGCGCCGCGTGAAGAGCACGTCGGGCACCCTGACTGTGCTGTACTTCGCAAGCAGACGAAGGTCATGCGCCTCTTTTTCCATCATGTCCTTTGCACGCAAAAACTTAACGACCAATTTTTGTCCGTCTTTGCATTGAACGGCGACGGCACGCCCGAAGGAGCCACCGCCCATATAACGGACCTTTGCGGCAAGTTTGCCCAACTCTTGTCTGACGGCGATTGCGGCATATTCCGACGCCTGTTCTCTGGTGAGCGGCAAGGCTTCGATTCTTTCTGCTTTCATGATGATTCACCTCCTTGTTCCATTATACCATTGCCGCCGCCGCAAAGCCATTGCAGAATTTGGCGGATGTGTTGCCGATGTTTACCGTTTATTCAAAGCGTTGCGGTATTCGTTCGGCGTCATTCCGAAATGAGCGTTGAAATGCCTGTATAACGCGGACGGGACTTTATACCCGATCTCCAAAGCAACGTCCTCGATGCTCATATCGGAAGAAGATAAAAGTTCCGCCGCCCGCTGCAAACGGTATTCCGATAATATCTCCGAAAACTTTTTGCCCGTCTGCCGTCTTACCAATCTGCTTGCATAAGCGGGCGCATACCCGTATTTTCGGGCAAAATGCGTGAGCGAAGCCCGTTTGAGTTCGGTTTGAAAATAATCGCCGTAGACATGTACGTCCGCCGCGCCCTCTTGCGCCTGTCCGCGGACAAGTTCGCAAAGCAATAAAGAAAGCAGCGCCTGCATTGCGGTTTCATGATAAGTGCCGCGCCTGTGGCTCTCCCTTAAAAGCCGCAAAAACAAGTATTCGGCGAAAAGGGGCATTTGCCCGAAAACGATGACGTCTTCCTCGGGCAGAAAGATGCCCGAAACGGCGCGAACAAACCATTCGCAGGGGATCACGGCTTTCAGAACCACGCCGCTTGTGCCGATGCGTTCTATGCGATGCGCAGCGCCGGGACGAAGCAGACAGCACTGCCCCTTTTGCAACTTTACCAAGTTTCCGTTTTGCAACGTCTGCGCACATGCCCCCGTTTGCACATATATGAGTTCATAAAATTCATGCGCGTGCATATACGGCTGCTGCACCGCCGTATGTTTTTTGACATAAAAAGTCTGCGATCTCCGCACGGGCAATTCCATATCGGCGGGAAGGGCTGCGCCCGCAAAGAAATCGGAAAGAGAAAAGCCCTTTTCGCGCGCCTGTGCGATCAGTTGTTCCGCATTGGAAAATTCCCTTCGGACGGCGTTCAGCCCATCCTCTTCCAAGCGGAACATCCCGCCGTCCTCTCTTTCGTGTCCGAACAAAATATCTTGAAAGGATCGATCCATAGTCCCCCCCTGCACCTGCGGCTTGGCGCAACGGTTGTTTGCGCCGCTCTTTTTTATCCACAGATATTATACAACATCTTTCAAAAGAAATCAAATTGGTCCGATGCCGACAACGCACATAAATACAGACGACGGCGACAATATCGTAAACGATACGAAAAAAACCCGGCAATAGATACCGGGTTTTTTTTCTGCAACGATTCAAAACAAAGGTTTCCCTTTTATCGGGACGGTCTTATGCCGCCCATGCCGTTTCGGCTTCCGACTTCAACGAAACGCCCAAAAGGCATCCCGTTTGTGCACCGTTGGCGCGGACAACCAGCGTATGCTCTCCCGCCGTCAGGTTGCGGATGAACAGCGACGTGGATGCAAGTTCGTTCCACACCCCCGCCGCCGCACGAAAAAAAATTTTTATCCCTGCCAGCAAATTTTTATCCCTGCCCGCGGCAAAGGGACATCATTCATATCTTGTCAGGTTGCCGTCCTCTTCCCAAAGGCGTTCCAGACGATAAAACTCCCGCGCTTCCTCGCTGAAAACGTGCACCATGACGTCGCCGTAATCGAGGACCGCCCAACGCCCGTCGTGCACCCCTTCGATGCGGGTGGGCGCAAGGTCGAAGTCCTTTTCCATCCGCTCCTCCACGCTTTCAGCCAAAGACTTCACCTGCGTGGAACTCGTGCCCGAAACGAGCACGAAAAAACTGCAAAGACTCGTCTTTTTCTCCACGTCGATGTACACGATCTCCTTTCCCTTCTTCTCGGAAAGCACTTTGCAGATTGCCGTCGTCAGTTCTTTTGCCGTCATAACGATCTCCCTTTTGCTCCTTTCTTTTCTTCGGAAATTTTTTTGTAATATTCATACGCCTGCAAAGTCAGCGGATACATGCCCGTCTGCTTTTCGTGCAGGTACTGTATCTGATATGCAAGACACCGGTACAGACATTCGTCGATGTCCTCTTCAAACAATGCGCGCAGCGCGCCGATGTGCGGGAAAGAGCGCCCCTCTTCCAGCATGTCCGAAAGATAGACCAATTTTTCAAGCGTGCTCATGCCCGCGCGTCCGCTGGTGTGATAGCGCACCGCGTTGAGTATGTCCTCATCCCGCACGGAAAAGGTATGTTCCAGGACGTATGCCCCCGCATATTGGTGCAACACGGGCGGCGGCACGGCGGCGGGCGGCTCGAATCCGCGCAGATGCTCGTCGTCCGGCGCAAGGTTCTTTGCCACGTCGTGGAGCGCCGAAGCGATGAGCGTCTTTTCCTCGTCCAGCCCGAGCCTTGCCGCATGCTGCGTTGCCAGCAGGCAGACGCGGCGGCTATGCTCCGCCCGTTTCGGCTTTTCCATTGCCAGCCCCTGCAAGACGGGCGGCAGGCGATACAGACCGTGCCCGCGGATATAGTCGCCGAGCCCCGGGGGCACGAGGTCGGCATAGTCCATACCAAGGACGCTGCGGACGCGGATCTCGGTGGAAGAGACCGCTTCCCCGTTGTAGGGAATGACCTCGAACATCCGTGCGAAACGGAGAAAGAACGCCTTTTGCTGGCGGGCGATGTTCTCCACGCTCTCGGCGCGGCGGCAGACCGCCAGGCGGGCGCGGGAGAGGATCTCTTCGGGATTCTTCCAATGAAAAAAGTCCCAGAACATATCCGTACCGACGAGCAGAAAAAGTTGCGCGCCGGGATACAGCCGTGCAAAGTGCTCGCAGGTGAGACAGGTATAACTCGCGCCGCCCTGCGCGATCTCAAAGTCGCTGATCTCCGCTTTTTCGACGTCGGAAAAAGCGATGCGGCACATGGCGAGGCGGTCCTTGGCGGGCGCAAGGCGCTTGCCCTGCTTATGCGGCGGAACGCCCGCCGGCACGACGATCAGTTTGTCCAAAGACAAGCCCTTGACCGCTTCTTTGGCAAGGCGCACGTGTTCTTTGTGTACGGGATCGAAAGATCCCCCGAAAATTCCGATTTTCATATTATTTTTATTATACAATAGATTTTTTTATTTTTCAAGTTTAATTTCCCGTTTTCCGGGCGAAAATCCCAAACATGAAAAACTTCGATTTTCCCCTTTGGTCGGACACCGCCTTTCTCGGCGGGGGCGTGTTCCTCGTTTCGCTCTGTATCCTGCGCTATTACCGCCTGGACATGTGGCTCGCCCTTCTTTTATCCGTTCTTTTCGCACTTTCCCTCGCCGTCTTTTTCTTTTGCGTCGGATATATGCGGCGGCGCAAAAAACTGCTCCTTCGGCGGGATCGCGAGGAAAAGGAAAAACTGATGCTGCATCTCGCCCTTTCTTCTGCCGAAGAGAACGAAAAACTGCTTTTAGACGTTCTGCGCAAGCATTTGCCGCAACGGGAAGGAGCGGAAGAAAAACTCTGTTTGCTCTTCACCATGCAGCCCCTCTCCGCCGACGCCGTCGCCGAAGAGATCAAAGGCGGGGCGCAAAAAAATCTGCGCATCGTCTGCAACGCGCTGACCCCCGAAGCCGCGCGCCTTGCCGACAGTTTTTCCATCCCCGTTACGAACGGGAACGAGGTCTATGCCCTGCTCAAAGAAAAATCGATGCTGCCCCGAACATATATCTGCGGCGAGAAAAAAAAGAAAAAATTCAAAGACCGGATGCGCCTTGCGCTGCGCAAAAAGAACAGCCGCGCCTTCTTCTTCGGCGGGGCGGGATTGCTTGCGCTGAGCCTGTTTTCCTTTTTCCCGCTCTATTACATCCTCGGCGGCTGCACGCTGCTGCTTGCCGCGCTCTTCGTCCGCATCTTCGGACAGGCGTAAAAAAATACGCTCACGCCCCGTCCGCGTTGCCGAGAATGCATTGCAGCGCTTCGGGAATGCGGGCAATGACGTCGCCCGCGGTAACCGAATACTGCCCCGACTGCCGTTCGCAAAGTTCCCCCGCGACGCCGCAGAGATAACTGCCTGCAAGCGCCGCCTCGACCGGGGAACGCCCCTGTGCGGCGATCGAACCGATAACGCCCGATAGGACGTCGCCGCTGCCGCCCTTTGCCTGGCAGGCACTGCCGCGGACGTTGAAGAAGGTCTTGCCCCCGCCGTACAGGACGGACACGGCATTTTTGAGCAGGACGGAAACGCCGTATTTTTCGGCAAATTCCCGCGGCGCGTCGGCGCCGAGGGCGACGATCTCCGGCACGGACAAGCCGGACAGACGGGAGAATTCCTTGACGTGCGGCGTGAGCAGCACCGTGCATTTTTTCTCTTTGAGCACGTCCGTTCCGTAGCGGGCAAGGCTGTTGAGCGCGTCGGCATCGAGCACCAGCCGCCCCGTATAACGGGTGAGAAGGTATTGGATCATTTTATAGACTTCCAGCCCGACGCCCATACCCATGCCCAAAACGATGCACTGACTCGAAAGTATTTTTTCCAGGTCGTCCTCGGAAAAAACAAAGTTTTCCTCCCCGCAAAAAGAGGTCAGGATGACTTCGGGTATTCTTCCCGCATAGGCAAAAAACATGCCCGCGGGAACGCACAGTTCGACATAGCCCGCGCCGCCGCGCAGCGCCGCCGACGCCGCCAGAAGCGCCGCGCCCGAATAGGCACGGCTGCCCGCCACGATGCTGACTTTGCCGTAACTACCCTTGTGCGTGTTGCGTTTTCTTTCGGGAAAGAGCGCCGCCACGTCCTTGTTCTCGGCAAGAAACGCCCCCGCCGCGACGGAAGTGTCGATGCCGATCTCCGCCGCGACGACCGCGCCGCAATATTCCCCGCCGTCGTTCAGAAACAAGCCGTGCTTATAGCCGCCGATGGAGACGGTAACGTCCGCTCGCACGCATTCCCCCATTGCCAGCCCGTTATCGCCGTTCAAGCCGCTGGGGACGTCTGCGGCGATGACGAAGGCGGCGGAGGCATTGATGAAGCGGATGAGCGCAAGCGCCTGCCCCTCGACGGGACGGGAGAGCCCGGTGCCGAAAATGCAGTCCAATATGACGGGATAGCGGCGGCGCGGGATGCGCCCCAGCACTTCGCCCTTGAAGCGTTCCTTCATCGCCGCGCAGTCGGCGGAAAACTTTTCCGCCATGCAGAGCACCTGCACGTCGGCGCCCGCCTCGGACAAAAGCCGTGCGGCGACAAACCCGTCCCCGCCGTTGTTGCCGCCGCCGCAGACGACGAGCACCTCGTTCACCCCGAGCGCGGAAAACGCCTTTTGTACCTCTTTTACAAGGGCATGCCCCGCACGTTCCATGAGCGTCAGGGACAAGACGCCCTTCTTTTCAATGGTATATCGGTCGCAGGCGCGCATCTGCGCCGCCGAAAGTGTTTTGATCATATTTCTTTTCTCCCGAAACAAATTCCGAAAAACAAAGCGGAAAAGAGCCGACCCGCCCGCCGCGCGAAGAGGCGCTTAAAACTCTTCTTCCTCTTCCCCGAACGCGCGCAGCGCCGATTTTGCGGTGTCGTAAGCAAAGCCCCTGCCGATCAGATAGCGGAAGGCTTTTTGCAGATTCTCCCGATCGGGCGTTTTGCCGCGCATATATTTTTGCAGCACGGACAACGCCGCCTGCTCCTCGCCTTGCATGTTTTCCACGGCGGCAGCGGCATCCTCCGCGGACACGCCCCTCTTCTGCAATTCGAGCGCGATCAGGCGGCGCCCCTTGGACTTGCCCGCGCAGGAAACGTATTGCCGCGCATACTCCCCGTCGTCCACAAATCCGTATCCTTCCAACTTCTCCAACACGTATTCCGCGACCGCATCGACATATCCCTTGGAACGGAGATAATCGGCGATCTGGCGGCGGGTCTTCATGGAAGAAGAGAGGCGGGTCATGGCTTTGTCGAGCGCCGTCGCCTTTTCGCTTTCCAACTGCAACTCATCCAGACGGGACGGGGACACTGCCTGACCGACTTTGAGGCGGTGCTGCATGACCACTTCCAACTTCATGCCGCAATAGAACCTGCCGTCCAGATAGATGTTGCAGCGCGAAGCGTCTCTTTTCTGCGGTAAAATGCCCGTGATCTCGTTCATATGCCCTTCCCTTGCCTTCCCCGCGGCGGCGAAGGCGTTCTTTTCGCCTTTTATTGTAGCACAAGCGGAAAACAAAGTCAACCCCGCGAAAAAATTCTCGCGCGCTTTGCATACCCGAAGGCAAAAAAAACCAAATTAACGGATATGAAAAGGAAATTTTTGATCGTTATCTGCATTGCCATTTTCACCTGCGCCCTGCTTACGGCATTTGCCGCCTGCACAAAGCAGGACAACAAGACGGAAAACAACTTCCCCGCACGGACGGAAAGAGGGACGGACGAGCCTTTGCCCTTGCCCCCTACGGACGAAGAACATGTGCCGACGCCCCTGCCTTTCCCCGCCCCGCCGATGCGCCCGCAACCGAGATTGCGGGCACCCATGCCCGGGAAAAGACCACATCCGCACGCACCTTTGCATCCCGCGCCCGACGAGGGGAACGCGCCCGAGGAAAACGGCGCGGCGGACAAACCGACGGCGCAATGACCGCGGCTGCGGCAGCATGAACACGGTAAAGGCATCTTCTATGCAAATCGGGATGCACGCCTGCGGGCGGCGCAGATAAGGAAGTCTGCGCCGTAATTTTTTTTGCACTTTTTTGCGCAATATCCCCTCTTTGACTGTGTAATTTTCAACTTTTCGAGCAAAACGGGAAAGAATATTGACTTCCCCGCCGCAAGAGAGTATACAGACAAAAAAAATTCCCGGGATCGCTTCGCAAAAAGCCCGTGAAAAAACGTCGTTGTCTTTCGAGGAAAAAACATGAAAAAATTCTTCCGTCTCTTTCTCGCCCTCTTTTGCGCCCTCTGCCTTTGCGCCTGTCTGCCTTTTTCCGCCTGCGACCCCGGCATGTCCGAAAGTTCTTCCTCCCAAAGCGGAACGGGAGAATCTTCGTCGGACGGACAATCGTCGGACAGCAGCGATACGGGCGGCGATACGGGCGACGATACCCCTTCCGATCCGACCCTGCAAGCCAAAGATTTTCTGCACGCCGAAGGGCAGGTGCTGAAAAACGAAAACGGGGAAGAGGTCGTCCTGCAAGGCACCAATCTGGGCGGATGGCTGCACTTTGAAGGCTGGATGGACGGCGGAGGCGGCATCGAAAAAGACGTCTGGGGCAATCATCACGCCGTTCTCGAAGCGCTCGGCGCCCGATTCACCGACGAAGAGATCGAAGAACTGCTGGAAATCTATCAGACGGCATACATCACGCAGGAGGATTTTGTCTTCATCGCCTCCCTCGGGCTGAATTTTGTGCGCATCCCCTTCTTCTGGACGGAGATCCTGGACGCGGAGGGCAATATACGGACGAACGCCTTCGATCAACTCGATTGGGCGATCGAGACCTGCAAGGAACTCGGCATGTACGTCCTTTTGGACCTGCACGGCGCACCGGGCGGGCACACGGGCGGCTGGGTAACGGGCGGACACACCGATTCCAACGAATTCTGGACCAACGAAACCTATCAGGCATGGACGGTCAAAATCTGGCAGACGATCGCAGCGCGGTATCAAGACGAAGCGGCGGTTTGCGGGTATGGTCTGCTCAACGAACCGGTCCCGCCCGAAGGCGCGAAACATGAAAACGATGAACGCAAGATGTATGACATGCTCTATCGGGCGGTGCGGGAGATCGATACGCGGCACATCGTCGTGATGGGCGCCTTCTACAATTTCGACCAACTCGGTTCGCCGCACATCAACGGCTGGGAAAACGTGGTCTATGAGACCCACCACTATGACGATGCGAACAAGTCCACCGAAAACCAGAACAATTTCATGGCGGGACAACTTTCCTATATCCAAAATTACAAAGTAAAATGGAACGTGCCCGTCCTGGCGGGAGAGTTCAATTTCTGGTCGGCGGAAAACGCCTGGCGCAGTTGGCTGTATACCCTGACGGCAACGGGTGTTTCCTGGTGCAACTGGACGTATAAGAACACCGAACAGAATCCCGCGAACTGCTGGGGCATCTTCCATACGCCCGACGTGGAGAGCATCGATTATGCCCATGACGATTTTGAGACCATCGCACGGAAATGGCGGGGATATTCCACGGAAAATTACGTGCAGAACGAATTTTTATGCAATATAATGCAGGATGCGGCGGTGTTCGGATGGGATCATCCCGACGGGGAGATCTATGACACGAGCGGATACCGCGCGACGGCATACCGGACGGAGAGCGGCGAGACGCCCCTTTCCGCCCTCTTTGACGGCGATCTGACGAGCCATTGGAGCAACGGCGAAGCGCAGGCGGAAAGCGGGCAATGGGTGGAGATCGATCTCGGCGAAGAAACCGCGCTCAACCGTGTGGATATTTTCTGTCCGCATGCCGATTTCGCCCGCGGATACAGACTGTCCGCCCTGATAGACGGAACATGGCAAGTACTGCAAGAAGGCACGGGATTTGCGGGGAATATTTGCATCCGTTTTGAAGAAGTGCGCACGGAAAAATTGAAGATAGAACAGACAGCCGCCAACGCGATGTGGTGGCGGATATACGAAATTTTCACCTATCTCGAAAAGACGGACGAAGCGGCAGACTGAGCAAAAAAAGGCGTTCACGGATCCTTTTGATTCCGGAACGCCTTTTTGCAACGAAACGAAGGGAGCGCCCGCACGCTCTATGCCATGGTTTGCAGGATGTGCCCGACATAGGCGGCGGCGACGTTGACGCCCGTCGTCCTTTCGAGCGCCTTGAAATAGGCATTGGAATTGACCTCGCAAAGGAGCAGCCCCTCTTTGCCGAAGAGAAAATCCATGCCGCAATAATCCAAACCGAGCGCCGCGGCGATCTTTTGCGCCAGCGCCGTCGTTTCCCCGTCCGGTTCAAACGGCGCGCACCTGCCGCCACGGGCGGCGTTGGAACGAAATTCCGTTCCTGCCGCCGTGCGCGTCATGGCGGCGACGACCTTGCCGCCCACGACGAGCACGCGCAGATCCCTGCCGCGGCTTTCGGGGATGAATTGCTGATAAAAATGGGGCAAAAGACGGAACTTACGCGCCAGGGCGAGCAATTCTTCCGCACTCTGCGCCAAAAAAACTTCTTTGCCCAAAGAGCCGTAACTTTGCTTGACCACGACGGGCAAGCCGAGCCTTTCGATCACGCGCGCGGCATAATCTTCCCCGATCGTCGCTTCGGGCGTGTAGCAAAGGGGCGCGGGCAGGACGGCGGGCATGGCGATTCCCCGTTCCGCCAAAGCGATGTGCGTGAGCATCTTGTCGTCGCACACTTCGATGGCGCGGGCGGCGTTGAAGAGGCGCACGCCCGATTTCTCCAAAAGGCGCATCAGATATTTATCCTTATCGAGAAAAACGGCAAAATCCCCGCTCTCTTGCAGATCGATCTTACCGTTCTTTTCCATGCCTGCGATGCCGCAGTGATTTTTGACGACGGCAACAGCCGCACCGCGGCGCGCGAACTCCTCCCGCAGGCGGTGCGCCTGATAGAGGTAGTCCGCATTGCCGGAATAGGCGTTGACGACGATGAATCCTTTTTTCATGAATCTTTCAGTTGCAAGGCTTGTCCCTTACGATACCACGCGGATGACGCTGTTGACTTGCGCAACGTCTTCGAGCGCGGAAATCTTTGCGACCGCGTTGCGGATGTTCTGCTCCCGCGTCTCGTGCGTGATGAAGATGAGGGTGGCTTTTCCGTCCTCTTCGTTGTCCTTCTGGATCATTTCGCAGACGGAAACATTCCGCCGCGCGAAGATGTTGGAGATCTTGGCAAGCACGCCGACCTTGTCGCAGACGGTTACGCGCAGATAGTAGGCGCTCGAAAAGTTGGAGACGAATTTCGTTTCCTTGTCCGCATTCGCCGTGTTTTTGAAGGTGGAATATTTGATGTCCGAATGCGTGGCGGCATAGATGACGTCGCTGACGATGGCGCTGCCCGTGGGCAGATCGCCCGCGCCGCGGCCGTAAAGCATGATGTCGCCGACGGCGTCGCCCGTGATGAACACCGCATTGAAGGCGTCGTTGACGGACGCGAGCGGATGACCGGCGCGCACATACGTCGGGTGCACGCGCACTTCGATGCCCGCCGGGGTCTGCTTGCCGATGGCGAGCAGTTTGATCACATAGCCGAGTTCCTTGCCGTAAGCGATGTCTTCCTGCGTGATCTGCGTGATGCCCTCACGGTATATCTTGGTGTAAGGGATCTTGGTGTGGAACGCCATGCTCGACAGGATGGAGAGTTTATAAGTCGAATCGAATCCCTCGACGTCCGCCGTCGGATTGAGTTCGGCATACCCGAGCGCCTGCGCCTGTTTGAGAACGTCGGCATAGGATGCGCCCTCGTTGGTCATTTTGTCGAGGATATAATTGGTGGTGCCGTTGACGATGCCCATCATGGAGAGGATGTTGTTTGCCTGCAAACCGTCCAAAAGGGTGCGGATGATGGGCACGCCGCCCACGCAACTCGCTTCATAGTACAGTCCGCAGTTCTTATGGCGGGCGATCTTTTCAAGTTCGTAAGAGTATTTCGCGATGAGTTCTTTGTTGGAAGTTACGACCGATTTGCCGGCGCTCAAAGCCGCCTGGACAAAGGTGCGCGCAACGCCGACGCCGCCGATGACTTCCACCACGATGTCGACCCCCGGATTGCTGACGACTTCCGCAATGTTCGCCGCCACTTTCTCTTCGGGAATGCCCAGCGCGGCAATGCGATCCTTGTTCAGTTCCAGCACGCATTCCACTTCCAGGTCAATGTCCTGCGTCTTTTTATAAAAATCCCTGTGCTCCGTGATGATGCGATAGGTCCCGCCGCCCACGGTGCCCAGCCCCAAAATGGCTACGCCGACTCTCTTCATGTCTTATTTCTCCTCCGAACTATTCAAATAATATAAGTACTTCAATCCGTTCAGCGTCAGAAGTTTGTCCACCGCGTCGATGCAGGAGATCTCCCTCGCGATGACGTCGCTGAATCCGCCCGTGGCGACCGTGATGACGCGGTCGGCGTGCAGTTCCTTTCTGATCCTTCTGACGATGTATTCCACCAATCCCGCAAAGCCGAACACGATGCCCGCCTGCATGTTGGTAACGGTATTTTTCGCGATGATGCTGCGCGGCGCTTCGATCTCCACGCGGGGCAGTTTTGCCGTGCCGTTCACCAGGCTGTCCAAAGAGCCCTTGATGCCCGGGGAGATGACCCCGCCGATGAATTCCCCGTCCGCGCTGATGATGTTGAACGTGGTCGCCGTGCCGAAGTCGATGACCACCATCGGAACGCCCGTTTCGCCGTGGCTGACGAGCGCCGAAACGCAGTTGACGATGCGGTCCGCGCCCACTTCCCGCACGTTGTCGCAGCGGATGTTGAGCCCCGAACGGAGCCCCGGTGCGAGTTGCAAAGGCTTGAAGCCGAGATACACATCGCACATGTGCGCGATGGTATAATCGAGGGAAGGCACGACGGAAGACATGATGCCGCCCGTGATCTTTGCATAGGGCACGCTCTTGAAGCGGAGCATGCTCATCAGCTGCGAACCGTATTCGTCCGACGTGCGTTTGTTGTCGGTGGAAACGCGGAAAGAGATGACCAGCGTGTCCTCGTCATAGATGCCGTATTTTATGTTGGTGTTACCTATATCTATGCAGATGATCATGCCCGTTATACCTTTTTATACCTTTTCCCCTGTTTTGTATCCGTCAACGGGCAGCACGCCTTTCGACTGCACGAACGACCGTGTGAATGGCGGGCGCCAGAATGACGTTGATTGCAAATTCCATGAAAAAATTGAACGTAACGATCCCGATGAGGATAAATACAAAGACGTTCATCCCCGAAAACCCCGCCTCGGCGGGCAAAGACTGCTGGTATGCCAGAATGCTCTGCTGCATGCAAAGGCAGCCGACGATGAAGAGCCCCGTGTTCACGACGGGCACCGCGGCGGACGCCGCGAATACCGCGGCATGGCGGTTCTTCCCTTCGATCAGCCGGAAAAGAAGCCCCGCGACCGCTCCCGCCGCCGTCGTTTTGACCAGGCAGGTGAGCGCCGTAACCACCGGACTGTTCGTCCAGATGATCGTGTATAAAGGCGCCAGCCCCAAGATGACCTGCACGAGCACGACGACGCCGCAGGCAAAGCCGAGCAGCGCGCCCTCCCGCCAGCCGAGCAACACGGCGCCCAGCACGATGGGAACCAGCGTGAAATTCAACTGCACCACGCCGATCGAGATGCCGCCGCCGAAGGCTTGCAGCGCAATGACAAGCGCCAGCAATACGCCCAACTTTGCAATGTTTGCCGCCGAAAAGAACTTCTTTCCTTCCGTCATATTCAATTCCCTCCATCAGCCTCCTCTCTCCGAAGATGGCTGTGCCGTAAAAAATATTTTGCCGCGTTCCCGCCCGTCCGATCGCCGCAGCGTATCGGCAGACTGCCGCATAACATAAGTATTATAACAATTTTTTTGCTTCATTGCAAGTAAATGAGCGCCCGCACGGCGATTATTTTCCGAAAACACGCCGCGTGTAACATTTTTTTGCGCCGTTTAATACTATTTAATATACACGAAAGCACGGAAACCATACATAAATTTCCAATCGGCGTTTCCGTGTCAAATAGGAGGTTTTACATAATGAACTGCAATTCTTGTTGTTCCGGAAACGGCTGCCTTTGGATCCTGATCCTCGCGCTCGTGCTCTCCAACAAAAACATCTGTCTGGAAAATATTTTCAGCGGCTGCGGGCTGCCCGTCGTCGTCGCCCTCTTGTACTGCATGTGCAAGAACGGCACGCTCTCCTCGCTCGCCGACAGTCTGTTCGCAAACAACAACTGCGGCTGCTGACGGTCTTTTCTTCTCCCCGAAAGGCACAACAAAAAAAGACCTCTCCCCGGAGAGGTCTTTTTTTGTCCCTGAAAAGCATTCTCGTATCAAGATAACACGGAAAAAAACGGGAATATCCCGCCGTTCGTCCCCGCGCGGCGGGCGTTATTTTCCGCCGTTTGCCGCCCGCTCCTCGCGGGCTTTTTTGTAGGCGGTGATGGCGCGGGAAAGTTGATCGGGACAGGAAGTGTTGCTGCGGCAGCGGATACCCGCGAGCAGCGTTTCCACTTCGTCGAGATTTTTGCCCTCCACCAGCCTGCCGATGCCCTGCAAATTGCCGCTGCATCCGCCGATGAATTTCACGTTGTGCAGAGTGTTGTCGGCGTCGTTGACGTCAAATACGATCTGACGGGAACAGGTGCCCGTCGTGGAATAAGTAAACATTGTCTTTTTTTCCTCCGTTTGGGTATGCGGGACGGCTTTTCCGTGCGTCAGTCCACGAGCGTTTCGTAGATGACGGAATACAGTTCGGAAGCCTTGTCTTCCCACTTTTTATAAATATTGTTGGCTGTCTTTTTGTCCGGGACGACGAATTTGAGTTCCAGCATGGGCTGCACGGGTGCAAGGATCTTCAAAAACACCGTGAACGTGCCGTCCTTGTTCTGATAGTAATCGGCTTTGCACTCCTGTTTCTTTTTGAAACGGGCGATGTTCTTGCGGATGAAAAGAGAGATCTCTTCGCGCATGCTCTTGGGGATGTTGATGTAAAAATTGGCGAGGCTCTCCCGCCCGTCGGGCGTGATGGTGTAGAGTTGCTCGTCGTCCCCCGCCACGGCGCACAAAAAACCGTCGTCCAGCAATTTCCGTAAGAGTGAAACGCAGTCCATATAATTGAGCCAGTCGTTGCTCGAACAGCATATATCGAGCAGTATTTTCTCCGACAGAGCCGTTTCCATCTTATCAAAGACGAAGAGAATGATCAATTTATTTGTTGAAGTTTCACCCTTGACCTGTAACATAAATTATCCTTGTCTATCTATTATACATATTTTTCATAAAAAATCAAGATATTTGCCGAAAATAATATAACTTTTTCAAAATTTGTGGTATAATGAAAACATATCATCCAATTCCATTCATGCAATGAAAGGCGGAAAATCACATGGTAACACAAAGCATCGAAGAACAGATTGCCAATTTTGCGGGAAGGTGCGACGACCTCCTGCAAGCAAAATTCATCCTCGCCCCCTCCAAGATCGGGGAACTGCTGTGCGCCGTCGCCGCGTCCCCCGCGCTCGTTTCCCTCTTTGAAAAAGCGGTGCGCGGGTTCGACTATGCCGCCGCACAGCAGAAATATATGCTCCCTTCCCCAGACGGAACGGAAAACAAGGGCGTTCTGCTCCTGCCAGAAGACCCCATGGAACGCATGGCGTTCCTCTTCTGCCTTCTGGTGGACATCGACAACCAGGACATCAACTTCAATCTCTTTTTACAGACCTTCTTTTCGGGCGACGGGAGTTACACCGAGGCGTTCGACCTCTTCCTTTCCCGCGTCGTCCGTCCCTTCCGCGACGCGGTGTGCGAAGAACTGTCCCCCCGCTCCGCGCCGCCCGCGGCGACGGCGGAACGCTTTGCCGCAAGCACCCCCGCCGCACACAAGACCAAACGCTCGCGCAAGGCGGTCTTTGCCCGCATCCTGCCCCTCATAAAAGCGGAAAACGCGGACCTTGCCGCCGCCCGCATCGGCGAAGAAGACAAATAAACGGGCAGCGTCATCCTCAACGAAGCATACGCCGCCGCCAAAGCCGCCGACGAAAAGGAACTCAAAGCGCTCCTGCTCGGATACGGTTACTTCGCCGCCCAAACGGGAACGGGCACCGAAAACATCGAACAAATCTTCTCTCTGCTCGGAGAACTGTGAGGAACGTCAAAAAAAATGCAAGACAACGCCGACAAAAATCTGAAAGAAGAAACCATCGAAAAAAAATATGTCTATCGCGGCAAGATCCTCTCCCTGCGATGCGACGATGCGCGCCGTCCCGACGGCAAGCCGTGCAAGCGGGAGATCGTCGAACATTCGGGCGGCGTGGGGATCTTATATGTCGAGGACGGGAAAGTCCTGCTCGTCAGGCAGTACCGCTATGCCTTTTCCGAAGTGCTCTATGAGATCCCCGCGGGAAAATTGGAAAAGGGCGAAGACCCCGCGGCATGCGCAAGGCGGGAACTTGCGGAAGAGGCGGGTCTGGACGCGGGCGCGATGCGCCACGTCTGCACCTATTACCCCACCTGCGGCTACTCCGATGAAAAAATATACATCTATGAAGCGCTGCAATGCCGCCGCGGCACGGCGCATCCCGACGAAGGAGAATTTCTCCGCGCGCTCTATATGCCGCTTGACGAGGTCCGCGCAAAGATCCTTTCGGGGGAGATACGGGACTCCAAGACCATCATCGCCGTGCAGGCATATCTGCTCGGCACGCAGGCATGAAGGCGGGCAAAAAAATTTTTCCGCCGAACGCGCCCTGCCGGACTTTTGATTTGACATCCGCGCGCCGCGGTGCTATACTGTACAATAATCATCTCATCCGATATATATTTTCATGAAAGAGGTCAGAAACCATGCTCACACTCGATAAAATCTATCACGCTTCCTATGTGCTCAAAGAAGCCATCCGCCCGACCGACATCATCCGCACGTCCGGCATGACCGACAAATGCAAACTGTATCTCAAACCGGAATGCCTGCAAGTTACGGGTTCTTTCAAGGTGCGCGGCGCCTATTACAAAATTTCCCGCCTCTCCGACGAGGAAAAAGCCAAGGGCGTCATCGCCTGTTCTGCGGGCAATCACGCGCAGGGCGTTGCTCTCGCCGCGCAGAAGAACAAGATCAAAGCGCTCATCTGCCTGCCCGACGGCGCCCCCATTTCCAAGGTCGAAGCCACCCGCTCTTACGGCGCGGAGATCTGCCTCGTGCCCGGCGTGTATGACGACGCCTATGAAAAAGCCATGCACCTGCGCGATACATACGGGTATACCTTCATCCATCCCTTCAACGACGAGGACGTCATTGCGGGACAGGGCACCATCGGATTGGAGATCCTCAACCAGATGCCCGACGTGGAAGCCATCGTCGTGCCCGTGGGCGGCGGCGGGCTCATCTCCGGAGTCGCGTTTGCAGCAAAATCCCTCAATCCCGACGTCAAGGTCTACGGCGTACAGGCATCCGGCGCGCCCAGCATGGCGCAGTCCCTGCACGAGCATAAACCCATCGAACTTCCTTCCGTTTCGACCATTGCCGACGGCATCGCCGTCAAACAGCCAGGCGATCTGACTTATAACATCTGTTCCGAATACGTCGACGGGATCGTTACCGTCAACGACGACGAAATTTCCGCCGCCATCCTCTCCCTGATGGAAAAACAGAAGATGGTTGCGGAAGGCGCGGGCGCCGTTTCCGTCGCCGCCGTGCTCTTCGACAAGATCCCCGCGCTCCGCGGTAAAAAGGTCTGCTGTCTCGTTTCGGGCGGGAACATCGACGTTACCATCCTCTCCCGCGTCATTTCCAGAGGACTGCTCATGTCCGGCAGGCAATGCACCTTTACCGTCGAACTCATCGACAAGCCCGGGCAGTTGGTCGGCGTGTCCAACATCATCGCCGCCTGCGGCGGCAACGTAACCAGCGTGCACCACGAACGCGCCAACGAAGGCAGCGCCGTCAACGGCTGCTTCCTGCGGCTCACCGTCGAAACCAGAAACTTCGACCACATCAAGGAAATCAAAAAGGCGCTCCGCGACGGCGGATTCTCGCTCACCAACGAATGAACCCCGCGCCGCGCACAAAAACGAAAAAGGAGAATTTTATCATGGAAATCATCTATACCCCCGACGCGCCTGCCGCCATCGGACCTTATTCGCAGGCGATCAGGACGGGCAACCTGCTCTTCACTTCCGGACAGATCCCCATCAACCCCGCCACGGGCAAGGTGGAAGCCGTCGGCATCGAAGCACAGACCCGACGTATCTGCGAAAACATCAAGGCGCTCCTCGAAGCGGCGGGCACTTCTTTGGATAAAGTCGTCAAAACGGTATGTTTCCTTGCAGACATGAACGATTTTGCGGCGTTCAACGCCGTGTATGAAGAGTACTTCGTGTCCAAACCCGCCAGAAGTTGCGTCGCCGTCAAGGCGCTGCCCAAGGGCGTGCTTGCCGAAGTGGAGACCGTGGCGGAGATATAAGTTTGAGCAAACGAAAAAGGGAACGCCTTTCAAAGGACGCTCCCCTTTTTTTATTGTAAACAAACCGCATCGGCTGCTTACAGCACGCCGAGGATGGCTTGTGCGATGAGCAGCCAGACAAAGAACCATGCAAGATTGACAATGACGGCGACGAGGATGCACAAAAGGACGCGCACGGCGAGCGGCAATTTTTCCGAGCGCAGAAGCAGCGCATTGGAAAATCCGCCCATGAAGGCGCAGGCCGCACTCAACCCGCCACCGACGGCGCCGCAGAAGATACCGAATACAATGCCGACGAAGGGCAGAAAGATGAGCAGCCATTCATACCACTTGTTTTTGAAAAGTTCGAGTTCGCTGCCGTTTTCATACACCAACGATATGCCCGACAGAAAGGAACCTTTGATTTTCAGCGTGTGTCTGATGCCCGCGTCATCCTGCCAGGCGAACGTCCGCCTGTCTGTTTTTTCGAGTTGCATGCCGTTGACGGACAACTGCTTTTTGCCCGTCCAGAAGTTCTCGTCATAGACGTATTGCACGCCGTCTTTTTCCGCCCGCAATTGCATTGTGTATTCCTCCTTATTGTTATTTTTATAAATAATTTTCTGTATTCGATTATAACATGCCCGCAAGCGGCTGTCAATAGGCGCGGGTAAAAAATTTTACTTTTTGGAGGACGGGTGCCCTTTGCTTTGTCTTTTCATCTCGGACATGGGCGCCACTTTCCCCTCTCTTCCGCCGTCCGCTTGACAAATTCTTCTTTCCGTGCTATACTCTCTTCAAAATAAATCGGGAGGCAAAAGATATGAACAGGACCATCACCGTCAGAGGGACGGGAAAAATCAGCGCACAGGCGGACGAAGTCATTCTTCGCATGAACCTGACGGCGCGGGATCGGGACTATGCCGCCGCCGCGCGCAAAGCCGAAGCGCAGGCGCAGGCATTGGAAAGCGCGCTGCAAGGCGCCGCGTTTCCTCCTTCGGCGCTCAAAACCGCCGATTTCAACGTCAATACCGAATATGAAAACATGAAAGGAGAAGACGGCGTTTTTCGCAACGTATGCAAGGGATTTGTCTGCTGCCGCCGTCTGGAAATGCGTTTCCCTTTCGCGCAGGACAGACTGTCCGCCGCGCTGCAAGCCCTTTCCGCCTGCAACGCCCTGCCCGAGATCTCCCTCTCGTTCACGGTGTCCGACCGCGACGCGCTCCGCAGACAGGCGCTGCAAGCGGCGGCGAAAAACGCACGGGAAGAGGCGGAAATTTTATGCGATGCCGCAAACGTGCGCCTCGGCGGACTGCTGGAAATACGGCACGAACAGGGCGGGCGGGTGCCGCTTTCCCCCACGCGCTTTGCCGTAGACGACGCGAGGATGTTTGCCGCGCCCGCCCGTGCGGCGATCCGCCCCGAAGAGGTCGAGATCGAGGACGGCGCTTCCTTCACCTGGGAAATCGAATGAAGGCGTTTCCGCGGGCATGCCCGCCCGCTATACCTCGATTTTCGTCCTGCAACATTTATGAAAAAAGTTCCGACAGACAATGTCGGAACTTTTTTTACGCGATGGAAGAAAGAGGCGATCAGATGCGCGCCACGCCCGTGCGGCGGGCAGCCGCCTTGACGGCTTCCGCAACGGCATCCTTGACCTTCGGGTTGAAGGAGTCGGGGATGATGTAGTCGGGGCGGAGTTCGTTTTCGGGGATGACGCCGGCAATGGCTTCCGCCGCGGCGATCTTCATCTCGTCGTTGATGTCGCTTGCGCGCACGTCCAAAGCACCGCGGAAAATGCCGGGGAAGGCGAGGACGTTGTTGATCTGGTTGGGGAAGTCGCTGCGCCCCGTGCCGATGATCTTCGCGCCCGCGGCTGCCGCCTCGTCGGGCATGATCTCGGGCACGGGGTTTGCCATCGCGAAGATGATGGGATCCTTTGCCATCGTGCGGACCATCTCCTGCGTGAGGCTGCCGGGAGCGGAGACGCCGATGAACACGTCTG
>CALVZM010000027.1 GCA_944372515.1 uncultured Clostridia bacterium | reverse complement strand
GCGGAGCAAAAAACGGGCGTCGTTTTTCGCCCTTTCGCCCTTCCCGCCGCGACGGGCAAAAGCGGGTTTTTTAAGTCAAGGGTACTTTGACACCGCGGCGGCAAGCAGAAAAAACAAACGGGGCATGCCCGCGTTTAAGAGGCATTTCCCGAACGGTCGGCGCAAAAAAATATCCGCCCGCCGTTCCCGTGGGAGCGGCGGGCGGAATCGTCAGGACGCCGAAAAGAGTTTTCTCTTCTTTTCGATGACTTCCTCTATCTTATGCAAATACGTGGGAATGTCCTTGGGGCTGCCGTAACGCTCGATGCGGTTTTCGCCCGTGTGCACCTTTTTGGAAACGGCGTTGGCGCCGACCGCGAGATTGTCGGCGGTCTCTTCCATGATGTCGATGTTATAGACGCACGCCTTGCCCGGCTTTGTCCAACCCGTGTTTTCGCGATTGCCCGCCTGGTATTTCTGGCGGTACATATAGTAGGGCTCATATCCCGCTCCGCGCAGAAGATTGCGGGAAAAATCGACCATGCGCCCCACCGTTTCCCCGTCCAAACGGGCATGCTCCTCTTTGAGTTTTGCACCCGCTTTGAGGCACAAGGTGTGCACGGTGATATTGTCGGGATCGAGCGCGACGGCTTTGCGCAGAGAAGTTTCAAACTCTTCATAACTCTCCCTCGTCAGTCCCGCGATGAGGTCCATGTTGATGTCGAATCCGTATTTTTGTGCCATTTCATAGGCGCAGTATACGTCTTTTGCCGTATGTTTCCTGCCGATGCGTTCAAGCGTGGCGTCCGAAAGGCTCTGCGGATTGACGCAGATGCGGGTAACGCCGTATTCTTTCAGCAGAGAGAGTTTTTCTTCGGTGAATACGTCGGGACGCCCCGCCTCCACGGTATATTCGCAGCCGTTGCGCCGCAGGGGTGCGACGGATTCGAGCAGCATTTTCAGATGAGGCGGTTCAAGCACGAGGGGCGTTCCGCCCCCGATATACACGCTGCGCAGGTTTCCGATCAATGCCGCGGACGCTTCCGTTTCGCGCCGCAATGTCTGCATGTACTCGTCGAGATATTGACGGGTGTAGCGGATGTCCGCGGTGATAAAGGAGCAATACACGCACTTGGACGGGCAGAAAGGCACGGACACGAAGAGGTCGCAGTCGCCCTCCCGCCGCCGGTATATCCCCTCCTGCGCGCGGAGGATGTCCTTGGTCAGGCGGATGTTCTCCACATCGACGTCCATGGCGGCAAAAAGCGCCTGCCAATCCCTGCCCGCCGCCCGCTCGGTGTAGGCAAGTTTGCTCGGGCGTATCCCCGTCAGCGCGCCCCAGGGCATGGAAACGCCGTGCCGCGCTTTGAGCATCTTATAGAGCGCAAGTTTGGAAAAACGCTTGGCATAGCGTTTTCTCTCCAAGTCGTTCGACGTGGGCATGGTATCGTGAAATTCTGCCGTCTTTCCGTCGATGCAGAAGATATTTTCATAGAGATCGCCGCTTTGGGAAAAGGCGTGCACGATGCGGGCGCCGTCTTCGGGAAAGAGGCGCACCACGTCCGACAACTCGTTTTCAAGAAAGGGCGCGTTCGTTTCGATGGTCATTGCATCCTCTCCCCTTACGGCCGCACATACGGATTTGTGTCGCGCTCCCTTTGCAGGGACGTGTTCTCCCCGTGCCCGGGACAGACCGTATAGTCCCCCGCCAGCGCATAGAGTTTGCGCACGCTGTCCGCGAGCGCCTGCCAATCCCCCGTGGGCAGGTCGGTCCGCCCGACGCTCCCTTCAAACAGCGTGTCCCCCGTGAAGAGATAGTTTTCCGCACGGTAGGTAACGCTGCCCGCCGTGTGCCCGGGCGTGGCGATGACGGAAAAATCAATGCCCGCCAGGGAGATCCTGTCGCCGTCTTTCAGCGTGGAAATGGTCTTAAATGAGGGCATGGGTGCGCCGTATTCGCGGTACATGGAATCTTCCCCGTGCACCAGCGGCTCCTCCGCCGCGGCGCAATAGATCGGAATGCCCGCCGCATCGAGCGAGAAACAGCCGCCGACGTGATCGAAATGCCCGTGGGTGAGCAGGGCGGAGACGATGTCGAGCCCCGCTTCCCTTGCTTTGTCCGCAATGCGGGGATGGGACGGATCGATCGCCACGGCGGTCTTGCCGTCCGCCGTAACCAGATAACAATCGGAAGCAAAGCCGAAGGGATATATCTTCCGGACGGATATCATTTCTTACCTCCTCACGCACCCGTGGTGCGGTATACGTCGAAAATGCGCGCGTCGCTCTTGACTTTCTTGATGAAGGACTCTATGTCCTCTTTCTTGGTGAGGGAAAGACAGACTTCCACCACCGCCGAACGGTTCTTGTCCAGCCTGCCGTTGACCGAAGTGATGGAAAGACGCATGTCCGCCGCCACGCCCGAGACCACCGAGAGAATGACCCCCTGGTCGGCGGCGCGCACTTCCACATGCGCGTTGAAGCGCACGTTTTCACTGCTTTGCAGCCATTCGGCGGGTTGCAGCCGTTCGCGATCGATGTTGAGGACGTTGGGGCAGTCCTTGCGGTGCACGACCACCCCTCTGCCGCGGGAAATAAAGCCCACGATCTCGTCCCCCGGGATGGGCGAGCAGCAGCCCGCAAAATGGATCAGAAGCCCGCTCATGCCGCGGATGGAAACGCTGCCGGCGTTGCGCCTGCCGGGATGTTCTTCCGTGCGCTGCACGGGTTTGGGCACGACCTTGTTATAAAAATCGATCAGACGGAAGAGCACCTGATTGACGCCCACGGCGCCATAGCCGACGGACGCATACATTTCGTCCGCGGAATTGAAGGAAAATTTCGCCGCAAGCGTGGCAAAGGACGCCTCCGTCAAAAGATCGCCGAGGCGGTAGCCCCGCCGAGACGCCTCTTCTTCCAGAAGATTCTTGCCGATGCGGATGTTGTCCTCCTTCATGGCGTGCTTGAAATACTGCCGTATCTTTGCCCGCGCGGGCGAGGATTTGACGAATTTCAGCCAATCCCAGGACGGACCCTTGGAGTTGGGCGAGGTGATGATCTCCACGACGTCCCCCGTTTCCAAACGGGAATTGAGGGGCACGATCTTGCCGTTGACCTTGGCGCCCATGCAATTGTTGCCCACTTCGGAATGAATGGCATAAGCAAAGTCAACGGGCGTGGCGCCGAGCGGCAGGGAGACGACCTTGCCCTGCGGCGTAAAGACGAGGAGTTCGGTGGAATAGAGTTCGGTTTTGAGCGCGTCCATAAATTCCTTGGAATCCTTGACCCCGCCCTGCCAATCCATTGCCTCGCGGATCCAATTGAGTTGCTGGTCGGAATCCTTGACCGCACCTGTATCCGAACCATTCTCTTTATACTTCCAATGCGCGGCGATACCGTATTCGGCGGTGCGGTGCATTTCTTCGGTGCGGATCTGGATCTCAAAGGGTCTGCCGAAGTTGGTTACGACCGTGGTGTGCAGGGACTGATACATGTTGGGTTTGGGGGTCGCGATGTAATCCTTGATGCGCCCCGGAATGGGCTTCCACTTTTCGTGGATCTTGCCGAGCACTTCATAACACTCCGTGATCGTGCCGACGATGACGCGCACGGCGGTCAGATCGTAAATCTCGTCCAACTTCTTATGCTTGTTCTTCATCTTTTTATAGATGGAGTAAAAGTGCTTGGGTCTGCCCGAAACTTCGCCGTGAATGTTGCTCTCTTCGAGCAATTTTTTCAGTTCCTGCACGACCGATTCCACAAATTCCTCGCGCTCGGTGCGCTGCTGGTTGATGTGTTCGATGAGATATTCATAGGCGGCGGGATCGAGATATTTCAAGGACAGGTCTTCAAGTTCGCAGTTGATCTGGCTGATACCGAGCCTGCCCGCAATGGGACAGAAGATGTCGAGCGTCTCGCGCGCCATGCGCTTCTGCCTCTCCTCGCTCAGGAAATTGAGGGAGCGCATGTTGTGCAGGCGGTCGGCGAGTTTGATGATGATGACGCGGATGTCCTTTGCCATGGCGACGAAGATCTTGCGGAAATTTTCCGCCTCTTCCTCTTCGTGCGACTTGAAGACGATCTTATCGAGTTTTGTTACGCCGCCCACGAGGTTCATGACCTCGTCCCCGAATTCGCGCTGGATCTGTTCGGGCGTAACGGGCGTATCCTCCACGATGTCGTGCAGGAGCGCGGCGGTTACGGTGGCGCAGTCCAGCCCCAGATCGACGAGGATCTCCGCCACGGCGCAGGGATGAATGAAATAGGGCTCGCCCGAAGCGCGCTTCTGCCCGTCGTGCGCTTTTTCCGCAAAATAATAGGCGCGCAGAAGGGTCTCGTTGTCCGCCTGCGAATAATTTTCTTTGAATTTTTCAAGAAGTTGCTGCGACATGCGCCCTCTGCCTCCTCTTCCGTCCTGCCCCGCGCTTCCCCCGCGGCGGGAAAAAACGGCATTCTTTCGTATTCTCTCTATATATATCGGTCGTTCGTTCCGTTTTCAAACAAAAAAGTTCTTTTTTATCTCACATGATCCTGCAACGCCACGATCCGCCGGTAGAGCAAAGAATCGTTGAGATCGGCGTGTACGCCGCGATAGACGACGATCCTGCCCGTTTCATAGTCGATGAGCCCGAGTTCCTCGAATACGGAAAGCGCGAACATGCACTCTTCGAGCGAAAAGCCGAGCCCGCCGCCGAGAACGGCGGTCTCCTCCGCCGAGCCGCCGCGCAGTTCCCCCGCACGGGCGCGCAGCGCCGAAAACACGGACAGCAGCCCTTCCCGCGTCGCGTCCAACTGCAAAAAGGGCTTGAAGCCGAACGCTTCGCGCGTGGCATAACAGACCTTGCCTTCCAGCCCCGTCAGATTGAAATCGGCGGGGAGATCGAGGAACACCACTTCCCGATAGTCCGAAAAATCGGCGTCCGCCGCAGGGGACACGATGAGCGCATTGGCGACGTTGCGGCAGGACAGGCGGATGAGGTCGGGCGGCATGTCCTTCACGCTCTCATAGGAACGGATGCTCCGCGGGTCGGACGCGACGATCAGAAGCCCGTAGGCGCTCTCGGCGCGCCTGGCGCGGATGATCCCGTCGAGTTCGGCGCGGGAGAGATATTGCACCGTTCCGCCGAAGGACGGTTCCCTTCTGAGCCTGTCGAGCGACGCGGCAAAGCGCCAGAAGGAACTTTCGCCGCTGTTGGCGTCATACACGATGTCTTTGACAAATCCCTTGACCGATTCCCTGCCGCGGAAGGAAGAACAGTTGCACTCAAAGACAAACTGCTTTACCACGTCGCTGCGGATGAGCCGCAGGTTCTTGGCGCCGTTGAAATACATCATGTCGATGTAGTCGGTCTTGATGAGGATGTGCGGGGATTTGTTCTTGATCGGGCGGGCATTGAGCGCGCCCGCCGTCAGAAAGAAGAGCGGCTTTTTGTGCCCGACGCCGTAGGGCTCCAAAGCGTTGAGTTCGTGCGCCAACTGCGTAGAAAATTCCGACGTGATCTCTTCGCTGACATACAGTTTGGGGATGAAATCTTCGGGCGTATATTTTTCTCCGATGTAGCGATCGAGCGCCTCTTCGAGGCGGGAAAAATTCTCCGCGCGCACGTTGACGCCCGCCGCCTGCGCGTGTCCGCCGAATTCCTCGATGAACCCGGCGCAGTTTTTGAGCGCGTCGAAAATGTTGACGCTCTCGATGCTCCGCGCACTCCCCTTCATCATGTCGCCGTTCTGCACGAACAGCAGGGTCGGACGGGAATATTCTTCGGCAAGACGGGCTGCCACGATGCCCACAAACCCCGAACTCCAATGCTCGTCCGCGAGCATGATGACGTTGCCGTAAGCGCCCTTTTCGCGTATTTTCGCCTTGGCGCTCTCGTATAACTCGTCGCAGCATTGCTGGCGTTGCAGGTTGTATTCGCTCAGACGCACCGCCAATTCATAGATCTCCGCGGGCGAACGGCTCAAAAAGAGTTTAAGGGCGCTGGCGGCGTCCCCCATCCTGCCCGCCGCGTTGATGCGGGGCGCCAGAGTGAACGCCAGCGTCTGGGCGGTGATCTCCTCCTGCTGCTTGTTCCCGAGCAGCGCGGCAAACGCCGGGCGGGGACGGGACGATATGCGCCGAAGCCCTTCAAACACGATGTCCCTGTTCTCCCCGAGAAGGGGCACGCTGTCCGCCACCGTGGCAAGCGCGGCGAAGTCCAGAAGGTCATAAGCCTTTTTGCCGATGAGCGCACAGGCAAGTTTGAACGCCACCCCCGCGCCGCAGAGGTTGTCATAGGGATAGTCCCCGGGCAGTTTTGGATTGACGCAGATGCAGTCGGGCAGTTCTTCGGGCAGTTCGTGATGATCGGTTACGATGACATACGCCCCCTGTGCCTTGACATACTCCACTTCCTTGCGGTTGGAAATGCCGCAGTCCACCGTGATGAACAGGTCGGGGATGAATTCCTCGAATATCTTGTCCACCGCCTGCACGCTCAGCCCGTACCCGTCGCTCCGTTCGGGTACAAAGACATACGGCTCGATGCCGAGCGCGGAGAGCGCATAGTAGAGGACGGACGAGGCACAGATGCCGTCGGCGTCGTAATCGCCGAAAACGGCGACGTTCCAGCCCTCCTCTTTCGCGCGGAGGATGAGGTCGACAGCCTCCCGCATGCCCGAAAGAAGAAAGGGCGAGAGAAAATGTTCCTCGGAGGGGGATAAAAAGGCGCGGATCTTGTCCGCCGTTCCGACGCCGCGGGCGAGAAGGAGTTTGACGACCGTTTCGGTCAGCGACAACTCCCTTGACAGCGCGCGCACCTTTTCCATCTGCTCTTCGTTGAACTGATATTCCCGAACGAGTTTCTTCATAGTTCCCTTAACCCTTTTTCTTCCTTTTTTCGCTTTTTTCCGCCCCGCACGGCAGGCGCGGAGAAAAAGCGGCGCACGCGGCGGTGCCAAAGCGGTAAACGGCGGCAAAACGCATGCCGCGGTAAAAATACAAAAAGGCGGTATCCTACCCCTGCCTGCCGGCAACGGTATCGCTTACCGCCCTTCGATGTGTTTGAGTTCAGTCTTTCTTTGCGCCGGCAGCCCTCTTTTCCTGCCTGGCGGCTTCTTCCTTCTGCCGCGCCAGACGGGCTTTTTCCGCTCCCTTGACGACTATTTTTTCCCAACACACGCGCAGCGCCGCCGCCAAAGAAGGCGAAAGCAGCGTGCCCGAGAAAGTGCTTGCCGCCACGGCACAGAGCGCCGGGAGCGTGAAGGCACGGATGGCAGCCCCGCAGAACACGGAGAGCAAGGCAAAGAACACGATGGCGGCAATGCCGAGGATGAGCACCGGTCTGACCGCCGCGCGCGCCGCGTCTTCCATGGCTTCCCCCGCGGGTTTATCGGCATATTCCTCGCTTTTGAGCAGGGAGCGCATGCGACCGAACGCCACGCAAGAGACGAGCACGGAGAAGAATACCGCGAAGATCGCCGCCGCCGACAGAACGGTCGTAACGGGGATGCGCAGGATGAGCACGAGCGCCAGGGTCATGGCGACGTCGAGGACGCCCGCCGCCAGCGCGGCAATGCCCATCGACACGCGGTAACGGATCATGACGTATACAAAGGCGAGCGCAAGCGCCACGCCCGCAGACACCGCCGCGCGCCAGATATAATCGTAGGCATACTGCGCAACGTTGTCATGCTGGGAACCCGCATAGTTGCCGTTGCCGAGTTCCGCGTCGCTTTCCAGCGCGGTGAGGATCCCGCTCAGAAGGGACGAGAGCGTGCCGTTCTCCGTTTCGGGTGCGAAGCGGAATTCGGCATAGCCGCCCGTCGCGGTATCGGCGACGTCATAATCGATGAGTTCGACGTCCGCCTCTTCGATCTGCGCCAGGCAGATGTCCACGAAGGCGTCTTTGAGTTCTTCGTCCGCGTTGACATATTGGTCGTGCGACACGACCAGGGAACGGCTGTCCGCAATGGATGCGGCGGGCTGGAAGCCCAGCACGAAGAAGAGCACAAGCCCCGCGATGATGAGCACGGCGGGAACCGCCAGCCACACGGGAAGTTTATTGGTAATACGGAAAGGATCAGTCTTCGTCATCGTCGCTTACCTCCCTCTTGAAACCGTAGAATTTATACTGACGGCTCCTGGCGACCAGCCCGCGGAATATATAGGCGTAGTAGCGCGTAAGGAGCACGGAGGCGACGCCGCTCGTCAGCACCGCGAACAGGAACACATAGCAGAAGGTCGCCACTTCGCCCACGCTGATGAAAAACAGGATGAGCGACAGCAGGAAGAGCAGGATGTGCACGTCCAAAACGGCAACCAGCGAACGCTTGTAGCCCGCCTTGATCGAGGAATCCAGCGTCTTGCCCGTCGCAAATTCCCTGCGGATGTTTTCAAAGATATAGAAGTTGCCCAAGGTCAGCATGACCGCGCCCGACACGACGGCGGCAACACCGCTTGCCGTGAGCACCATGCCCGAAAGGAAGGCGATGAACATGACCATGCAGATGAGATAGGACAGCACCGCGTAGAGGTGGGCGAGCCCCAGCCCTTTATACCGCACGAAGAAGGCGATCAGCATGAGCGCCGTAACCGCGCCGAACACGATGTATACCGCGGTCATGACCTCTTCGCCGAAGCCCGCCGTGTAATCGACGGTCTCGCCGAGGGAAAGGCTGAGATTCATGTCCCCCTCTTCCAGACAGGAGTCGAGCACGATCGCCATGTTCTCCGCCTCTTCTGGCTCGATGACGTTTTCGCCCGAGCCGCTGATGTAGAGCGTTCTTTCGTCCAGCCCGTCGTCCTCGCCGGAGAGTCCCAACCCGATGAGTTGCTGTTCGCCGACGTAGAAATACAAGGTCGCGTCCGTTTCGTCGTCTTTGAGTTTGTTGGTGATGCGGTAGATCTCATCCTTGCCGGCGGAGGTCAGTTCAAACACCACCACGCCCGTGCCGCCCGAAGAGAGCGACGAGACTTTCTTGAAGTAATGATCCATGCCGTAGTCGGCATTGGCGGACAGGAGCGGCTTTTTATAACTTTCCTCATTGGCACGCAGCGTGAACGCACCCGAATAGCCGAGTTGCTCGAAGAGCGTGTCGGGATCCGCCACCGTGGAAGGCACGCTCACACGGATGGTGCAGCCGTCGCGGACGGAAACGTCGAGGAAGGAGAGGTTTTTCTTGTCGAAACGGCGCGCCATGACGCTGACCGCGGTCGAAAACTCCTCTTTGAAGTCCTCGGAAAGCACATATTTCCCGTCCTCTTCGCTCAAAGCGCACACCTCTTCGGCGTCGAGATAGAGCGCCGTTTCGGTTACGTTTTCCAAAGAAGAGAAGTTATCGGAATTATACGCCACATAGGTGTCGGTATACTCCTGCTTGGCGTAAAGGATCTCTTCGACCGCCTTATCGTTGGCGTTCTCCTCCTCATACCTGTCCAAAAGTGCGTCCGCGGCGGTCGTTTGGTCGTCGTTGTAATACGCGCGCAACGCCTCTTCCAGATTCTCCTCATACGATTCGATCTGCGCATCGTAATCCGCGGCGGAAATGACCCCTTCGGGGTAATAGACGGCAGAATAGCCGCCGCCCAGGTCCGAACCGTAATTGATGACGCTGAACACGGGAGTATAGGTCTTCCAGATGCCCCCGATGCTGAACGGAATGCTGAATTCCGGCACCACGCACATAAGGCACAATAGAACGATGACGATGGTCAAAATGACTGTCATCACCACCGATTTTGTCTTGCTCATGCTCGCCTCCTGATTTATCCTGAAATATGCAAAACGCCGATTATGCGATATACACTGCTCATTATTATATATAATCCGTCGCGTTTCGTCAAGCCGAAATGAATCGGAATCGTAAGTTTTTCCACTCTTTTCACAAAAAATTCGTATTCCGCGCGCCGCGGACGCGCCCGCGCGCGATAAAAACGAGGCAAAAAACGGCTTGTCCGCGCCCTTCATGCCCCCGCCGCGCGGCGCGCTTTGGGCTCAGACCCGTTTGCCGCCGTCCCCGCCGAGAGGGGCGCCGCCGCCGTATTTTTTCACCGCCAGGGCATGCATGGCGCACTCGATGCGCTTTTTCATCATGGCGCAGGTGATCTCATACGGCTCGTCGATGTCGCCGTTGAAATGATAGTTGTTGGCACTACATCCGCCCGAGCAGATGAATTTCGCAAAACAGTTTTCGCACTTTTTGCGGGTGAACAGACAGGAATTTTTGAACTTTTCGCGGATGTCCCCGCGCTCGATGCCCGTATACACGCTGCCCATGCGGAAATTTTTATCCCCTGCAAATTGGTGGCAGGGATAGATGTCGCCGTTCGGCACGACCGAAAAATACTCGTTGCCCGCCCCGCAGGCGCTCACCCGCTTGGCAAGACAGGGACCGCCTTCGAGGTCGATGTTGAAATGGAAGAAGTTGAACCCCCTGCCTTCGGCATACCGTTTCAGATATTCGTCGCAGAGTTTTTCATATTCCGCCTCGATGCGCGGCAGGTGTTCCTTTTTGATCTGCAAATCGGGCAGATCGGTTACCACCGGCTCCATGGAGATGGAATCGGCGCCCGCATCGGCGATGAAGAGGACGTCCTCGGCAAAGTCGAGATTCTTCGCCGTGAACGTGCCGCGCACATAATAACTCCGATCCCCGCGCAGGGAGATGAATTTTTTGATCTTCGGCAGAATGAGGTCGAACGTGCCCTTGCCGTTGACGCTCTTGCGGATGGCGTCATGCACTTCCTTTCGCCCGTCGAGGGAGAGCACGACGTTCTCCATTTCGCGGTTGAAAAAATCGATGACGTCGTCGTTCAAGAGCAGGGCGTTGGTCGTGGTCGTAAAGAGAAATTTCTTGCCGCACGCCGCGCCGCGTTTGCGGGCATAGGCGACCGTCTCTTTGATGACGTCTAAATTCATGAGCGGTTCGCCGCCGAAAAAGTCGGCTTCGAGCACCCGCCTCTTCCCGCTGTTTTCAATAAGAAAATCAATCGCCTTTTTGGCGGTTTCCGCAGACATGCTCTCCCGCTTTGCGTGATATGCGCCTTCATCGGCAAAGCAGTAACGGCAGCGGAAATTGCAGTCATGGCAGACGTGCAGGCAAAGCGCCTTGACCTCGTCGCTCTTCACGGGGCGCGCCGCGGTCTCTTCCCGAAAGAGCAGCCCTTCCGCCCGCAACCCTTCGATGTCCGAGATCGCCGAACGGATCTGCTCGTCCGTGAGGTATGTAACGTCCGCTTCTCCGCCCGTCATGTGTTTCAGATAGTCGGCGGTGGGCTTGTCGCACTCGTGCAGGGAACTGCTGCCCGTGTCAAAAATATAGTTTTTGTCCCGATAGTTGAAAACGTGTACCATAAAAATCCTTTGCTGTCAAAAAAATCCCCGCGGCGAAACGCCCGAAAACAGGGTGCGCTCCGCACCGAAAACGGGGAGAAAAAAATTCATTTCCGACGTCCGCACACGGACGGCGGAAATGAAACGGTCAAAAAAATGCCGGGCGGGCATACGCCAAATCAAGGAGCAGCGAATGCCGCCGCTCCCTGACGCTTTTCTTTTCTTTTTTCCGCGGCGCATTTGGCGCGGCGGACGCCGCAAAAAGAACCCGCCGCCCGAGCCCGTGCCCGCGGCAGCCGGCGCCCTTACTTCTGGGCTTTTTCGATCTCCTGTTCCCGCGTGATGCGCTCGCAGGACTGATTGCCGACCGTGCAACTGGTCTTGCAGGCGGACTGGCAGGTGCTCCTGCACTCGCCGCAGGCGGTTACTTTTCTTTCGGCAGGTTTGGCGATGGTTCTGATCATGATAAAACTCCTCCTGGTGATGAATGGCGACGCGGCGGGCGGCGTCTGCCGCATGCCCCGCATCGGATGATTGGATACATTCATTATATACCACCGCGCAAAAAATTGCAAGTGTTTTTTTCTTTCCGCCGCCTATTTGTTTTGCCCGCCGCGCGGCAGGCGCGGCGGGCGCCGCTTTATTTGTGCAGATTGACAGCCACGATGCCCGAAATGACCCCGACGATCAGCCCGAAAGGCAGTTCAAAGAGCGCCGAAAGGCTTTGGTCGAACCCGCCCGCGATCAGCGAAAAAATGACATAGGCGCAGGCGACGGACAGCACCCCCGCGATCCCCCCTTTGAGCCAGCCTTTGCTGTCGGACAAGCCGAAAATACAGCCGAGCAGCACCGCCGCCGCCTTGATGACCTGATTGACGGGACGGATGATTGAAGAAGGCAGCGCGGCGATTTTGATGACGAATGCAAAGACGAGCACCGCCGCCAGACAAAACGCCACCGCCACCGCAACGGCTTTGCCCACTTCGAGCGCGCCCTTTTTGATCTCTTCTCCCCTTTCCATGGATATAAAAACACCTCCGCAAGGATTTTTTACTATCCTATGCGGAGGCATGCGCCGTTATTCTGTTCTATCGAACGGTTTTTCCCGTCGTCCTTACGCTCTTATTTTTCTTCCGGCTTCGTCTCTGCCCCGTCGGCTGCTTCGGCAGGGGCGGGAAGTTCGGCATTTTCGACGTTTTCGGCTTTTTCTTCCTTATCGTCCTTTTTGCCGTCCTTCTTGTCATCCGTCGGCGCGGGTTTTGCGTCCGTCTGATAGATGGCGGCTTTGTCGAATTTGAGATAGCATTTGCCGTTGAGTTCGTTGCCCGTTTCGATGACGAAAGTATTGTCCTCGTCGTTGACTTCCACGACGATGCCGCAGACGCCGCCGATGGTCTTCACCTTGTTGCCGGGACGGATGGCGTTGATCGCCGCTTCCTGTTCCTGCTGGCGCTTCTTGTTGCTGCGGCTGGAAATGATCATCATGACGACGAACGCCACGACCAACACGCCGATCAGCACCCAACTGAGCCAACCGTTGTCCGCCGTTCCGCCGGAAGCCGTTCCGGAGGAAGAACTCAGAAGATTCAAAACAAACAATTTCATTTCTTT
>CALVZM010000026.1 GCA_944372515.1 uncultured Clostridia bacterium | reverse complement strand
AATCGACATCATAAGGAGTTCCTATGGCAGACACCAAACAACTGACCGTCAACACGTTGCGGATCCTTTCCGCGGAAGCCATTCAGAAAGCAAATTCCGGGCACCCCGGCATGCCCCTGGGCGCCGCGCCCATCGCCTATGCCCTTTTTCAGGAGCATCTGAAATTCAACCCCGACGACTTGCGCTGGGACGACCGGGACCGCTTCGTCCTCTCCGCGGGACATGCGTCCGCACTGCTCTATTCGCTCTTTCACGTCTACGGCATGGGACTGACCCGCGCCGACCTGATGAATTTCCGCCAATTGGGCTCCCTGACGCCCGGACACCCCGAATTCGGGCACACCGCCGGCGTGGAGACCACCACGGGACCTTTGGGACAGGGCATCGCCAACGCCGTGGGCATGGCGATGGCGGAAGCGCACCTTGCCGCCGTCTACAACCGCCCCGGATTCCCCGTCGTCGACCACTATACCTATGCGCTCTGCGGCGACGGATGCCTGGAAGAAGGGCTCTCCTATGAAGCCTGCGCGTTTGCGGGCGCGCATAAACTCGGCAAACTCATCCTCTTTTACGACAGCAATAACATCACCATCGAAGGCAGCCTCGGCTATTCCTTCAAAGAGGACGTGCAAAAGCGCTT
This sequence comes from uncultured Clostridia bacterium, assembly GCA_944372515.1. Lineage (GTDB taxonomy): Bacteria > Bacillota > Clostridia > Christensenellales > Borkfalkiaceae > RGIG4074. Next base: position 6,984 of record CALVZM010000026.1, on the reverse strand, counting down.
TGAGGCGCAGAATTGGCAGGTTCTCACCGTCGACCTCGTGGCGGAACCGGACAACACCGACCTCATTTCCCGCGCCATCCTTGCCGCCAAGGCAAACAAGGAACAGCCGACCGTCATCATCTGCAAGACGCGCATCGGCTACGGCTCCCCCCTCGAAGACTCCGAAAAGAGCCACGGAGCGCCCCTCGGCGAGGACAACCTGCAAAAGACCAAGGAAAAACTGCATTGGAACTACGGTCCCTTCGACGTCCCCGCGGAAGTCATCGACCACTGCGCGGCAGCCGGCAGACGCGGCAAAGCGGCGGAAGAACGCTGGAAGGATATGTTCGCGCGCTATGCCGCCGCCTATCCCGCCGAAGCGGAGGAATACCAAAAGAGAATGCGCGGGGAACGCCCCGACTTTTCCGAGCGGGAGGACCTGTTCGACTTCTCCAAGCCCATGGCGACGCGGCAGACTTCCTCCGCCATCCTCAATAAGATCGCGGCGGAAATGCCCTCTTTCATGGGCGGCAGCGCCGACCTCGGCCCCTCCAACATGTCCATCATGAAGGACACCGACCGGATCGTTTACGGCGATTTCTCGCCCGAAAATTATGCCGGCAGGAACATCCACTTCGGCATCCGCGAACATGCCATGGTCGCCATATGCAACGGGCTGCAACTGCACGGCGGCATCGACGCCTACTGCGCCACCTTCTTCATCTTCACGGATTACTGCAAGAACGCCCTGCGCCTTGCCGCGCTCATGAAACTGCCCGTCTTTTACATCTTCACGCACGATTCCATCGGCGTGGGCGAAGACGGTCCCACCCACGAGCCGATCGAACAACTCATCGCCCTGCGCTCCATCCCTGGCATGAAGGTCTTCCGTCCCGCGGACGGCAAGGAAACCGCCGCGGCATACATCAGCGCGCTGCGCGGCGACGCGCCGACCGCGCTCATCCTCTCCCGGCAGGCACTGCCGCAATTTGAAAATTCGGGCAAAGCCGCGCTCAAAGGCGGCTACGTCCTTGACGACTGCGCGGGCAGACCGGACGTCCTGCTCATCGCCACGGGGTCGGAAGTGGAACTCTGCGTCAAAGCCAAAGCCGAACTCGCCGCCCGCGGGATCAAAGCCCGCGTCGTCTCCATGCCCTGCATCGAAGAATTTGAAAAGCAGAGCGAGGAATACAAACAGAGCGTTCTCCCGCGCAGCGTCCGCGCCCGCGTCTGCGTCGAAGCGGCGTCCCCTTACAGTTGGTATCGCTATGCGGGGGATTTCGGCGAGATCATCGCCATGTACGGATTCGGCGCTTCCGCTCCCGCCAAAAAACTTTTCGAGCATTTCGGCTTTACGGTGGAAAACGTCGTGAACAAAGCCCTCGCTTCCCTGCGCAAATGCCCCGTTCGGTTGAAGGTGATGGACAGTTATGGAACTACTCTCTCTGATTGAAGCGCGTTACAGTTGCCGTAACTTTGCAGACAGACCCGTGGAACGGGCGCTGGTGCGCAAAATATGCGCCGCCGCGGCGCAGGCGCCCTCTGCCTGCAACTCCCAGCCCTGGAAAATGCACGCTCTCTTCGGAGAGAAAAAAGCCGCGCTTGCCCGCGCCGTCGCCGGATTGGGATTGAACGGGCACGCCGCGGACGCCGCCGCCGTCATCGCCGTTGAAGAGACGCCCGCAAAATACCTCTCCCGTTTCGACGGGGCGGTGCGCCCCAACGCCTGGGCGGAAATCGACATCGGCATCCTCGCGGCGCACATCGTCCTGCTCGCCGAAGAGAGCGGGCTGCAAAGTTGCATCCTCGGCTATGCCGCCGACCCCGCCGCCGTGCAGGACATCCTGCAAACGACCAATCCCGTCCCCCTCTTCATCGCGCTGGGATATGCCGAAGAAGGCACACCCATGCCCAAAAAGAACCGCAAATCCCTTGCGGAAGTCTTTGCGGAAGAGGAATAAAAAAAACTCTCGGCGGTGAACGAAAAAAATTCCGTTCGCGCCTGAAAACAGGGCTGCCCGCTTTGAAAAGCGGGCAGCCCTGTTTTTTTACCGTTTTTTCTTGTATCGCCGCGAAGAAAAGACACGTTCAGCGGATGATGAGCAATTTTTTCCTGGCTCTGGTAACGGCGGTATACAGCCAGCGCGCCCTGTCTTCGCCGAAGAGATAACTTTCGTCAAAGACGACGGCAAAGTCAAACTCGCTCCCCTGCGCCTTGTGGCAGGTTACGGCATACGCAAACTCGAAGCGGCAGATGGTCTCCTCTTTCTTGGCTTTGACCCGCCGCAGCACGGCATAATCGCTCTCGTGCACGAAGGTGCCGTCGACGAGCCTGACCGCCATTTCCCCGTACCGATGGGCATATGCCCCGTGCGTAAACACGGCGCTGTCGAAGGGGAGCGACCGCACGACGTCGGGCAGAAATTCCGCGCGGAAATCCATTTTCCCGAGGTGATCGGGCTGTTCCTCCACGTTGTAACAATAGCCGATCACGCCGTTGACCAGATTGAACGCCCGTTCCTTATCGATGAAGCGCTCCCAATTGTTGAGCGTGCAGATGACCTTTTCGCCGTCCACGGGCAATTTCCGCTCGGGGGAGATGCCCTGGTATGCCCGCATTTCCCGATTGACCGCGGCACGGGTCTTGTTGCGCCCGACGATGATCTGATCGGCTTTGACGAAGAGCCGTCTGCGCTCATCGGGTTTAAGAAACCCGGCGGGAATGACCATAGCTTTGTCCCCGTAATTCCCGTAATCGATATATTCCCCCCGCCGCGCCGCTTCCGCCAGGCGGATGATCGGATTGTCCCGTTCCTGCCGCACGATCTCCGTGAGTTGATAGTCGGGCTGTTCGAGCAGGATGTTGGCGCCGTTGACGGGCGGCAACTGCGCATTGTCCCCCGAAAAGAGGCACTTGACGCCGTAACTGAGCAGATCCCGCAAGATCAGGTTGTCCACCATGGAACTCTCGTCCACGACGATGAGGCGGATGTTCTCGCCGATCTTTTCCTTTTTGATAAAACTCAAACGGCTCTTTTGCAAGACCTCGCCGTCCTCGTTGACGTCGAAATCCTCTTCATCCCGCACATAGATAAGACTGTGAATGGTGGAAGCGGGCGTTCCGTTTTTGACGAGCACGCTTGCCGCCTTGCCCGTCGGCGCAACGAACACCGCCTCCCGTCCCACTTCCAGCCCCAGACCTTCCACCACGCGCTTCAAGAGGAAAGTCTTGCCCGTTCCCGCATAGCCGGACAGAACGAACACCTGATCGTCCGTATTCAGATACCATTCCCGTATCAGTTTTTCCGCGTTCCGCTGATCGGACGTCAACTCGTCTTGCATACGTCCCCATTATAGCACGTCGGAAAAAATATTGCAAACATTCGTTTGCAATTCCGCAAAAAGAAAGAAAAAAATATTTTTTTGCAATATAAGGGAAATTAAGACAGGGCATGCCTCGATTTTACGGGAAAAAGGATACAAAAAAACGCAGGCGGACAACTTTTGTCTGCCTGCCGCCTTTTCCCTTTCATTGCGGACATGGGTGCGCGGCGGAAATTATTCCGCCGCGGCAGCCGCATAAAATAAATACAGAAAAAATTTTTTTCACCCTGCGATCGGGCAAAAAGGTCTCTCACCTTCCCGCCAACTGTTTTTCGACCCTGCGGAATTCTTCCATCCCGGCGTCCAATTGCTGTTTTTGTGCGGCCTGCACCCGATAATATCCCCGCGCGCGCATCTCTTCAAACACCGAAAACTGCCCGTCCGCGCAGGACATATAATGCTTTGCCAATTCCTTGCGCAAGGCTTTGCCGCTGCCCTCTTTGAGCGCCTCGCCGTAGAGATCCATCAACTGCTTTTCACAGTCGAGCATATCTTGCAGGGAATCCCGTTCGTTGAGCGTAACTTCGCTCTTGTTTTTGACCTTCATCATACGCCGCCTCCGCCGAGCAAAGTCAAAAGCGCCGCAAAACGCCGCGCGTGCCCGTCGGCGAGCGCCTGCATCTGCGCCGCTAAAACCGTGTCGGTCAGGGTGTTGGCATACACGCGTGCCTTCTTGCACGCCATCTGTTCGCCGATCATCAGGTGTGAAATGACTTCTAAGTCTTTTGCCGTCCAATGATTCATCTTTTTTCCCTCCGTACCCGCTATTATCCCCCGCTCCCGCCTTCTTTATACCTCTTTCCCCGCACGCGAAAACGCCGCCCGATGAAAAGCCCGTTCAGCCGCGCCACCTTCTTCGGAAAAACAAACTGAAAAAATATAAAATAAAGATCGAAAAAAACGTCCCGACAGCAACGCGGGACGTTTTTGGTTTTTTTACGTCTTTCACTTTTTTTCCGTTCGGACAAAGGCACAAAACGGGCGCAGCGTGCAGCCTGCGCAGTCCGGTCTTTGGGAATGGCAGACACGGCGGCCGTGATAGATCAGCCAGTGGTGCGCCTTGGACCAAAGTTCGCGCGGAATGGCTTCCGTCAGTTGTTCTTCGGTCTTTTCGGGCGTGGGGGCGTGCGCCAGCCCCAGACGGTTGGAAACGCGGAAGACGTGGGTATCCACCGCGATGGCGTCGCCGCCGAACGCGACCGCATAGACGACGTTTGCCGTCTTGCGCCCCACCCCCGCCAGCGTGCGCAATTCCTCCTGCGAAGCGGGCACTTTGCCGCCGTACTTTTGCAGAATGTCCGCGCTTGCCGAAAGGATGTGTTTGGCTTTCATGCGGTAAAAGCCGCAGGAGTAAATTTTTTGTTCCAGCGCTTCCTGCGAAAGGGACAGCATCTTCTGCGGCGTGTCGTAATCCTTAAAAAGTTCCGCCGTTACCTTATTGACCCGCTCGTCCGTGCACTGCGCGGAAAGAATGACCGCAACGAGCAGTTCGTAGGGCGTGCGGTAATGCAAAGCCGGCTTTGCTTCGGGGTATAATTTTTCAAGTTCCCGGAGGATCCCTCCGGCATCGGTCTGATTTTGCATGACATATGCATTATAACACATATGCCTGCGAAAGGCAACCGATTTTTATATCGGCAGGAATGCCGTGCGGCCGCAGCGATCCTGCACGGCAAAGAAACGGACGAACGACGAATAGCGCCCGCCGCGCACGAGGCTCTTTGCCTGCGGCAGGGCGGCGGAAGAAAATTTCGCGCTCAGCCCGCAGCCGACGCCCGCCTCTTTGGGCGTGTTCACCGTCTGCACGGGAATGCCGCAGCGTTGCAGGCGAAAGACGAAATCCAACGTCTGCGAACGGGCACGGAATACCGCAAGGACCGTAAATATCATTTTCAAGCACCTTCCTTCGTACAATAAAGACATGCCCCGCTCCGCCGCGGGAATCATGCCGTAAAAAACTATATCATATAATATGAAAAAAACGGTGAGGTGTGTGATGATCTATTTCGACAACGCCGCCACGGGCGGCAGAAAACCGGACAGCGTTCTCTCGGCGGTGCACGCCGCCTTGCAGCAATGCGCCAACCCGGGACGCAGCGGGCACAAACTTTCCGTGGGATGCGCCTGCGTGGTGCAGCACGCGCGGCAGGCTCTGTCCGACTTCTTTGACGGTTACGGTTTCGAGCGGACGGTATTCACCAAAAATTGCACGGAAGCGCTCAACCTTGCCATATTTTCCGCCCTGCGCGGCGGCGGGCACGCCGTAACCACCTGCATGGAACACAACTCCGTCCTACGCCCCTTGGAACATCTGCGCCAAACGGGCAAAGCCGATTATTCCGTTGCGCCCCTGCAAACGGACGGAACGCTCTGCCCGCAGACCGTCGCCTCGCTCGTCCGTCCGGACACAAAGGCAGTCATCGTTACCGCCGCATCCAACGTAACGGGCGCATCGCCCGATCTTGCCGCCGTCCGCGCCGCACTGCCCGATCGCGTGCTCCTCTTATGCGACGGCGCACAGGCGTGCGGACACCTGCCCCTGTCCATGAAAAAAACGGGGCTGGACGCGCTCTGCGTGGCGGGGCACAAGGGCATGCATGCCATACAGGGCGCGGGCGCCTTGCTCTTCTCCGACCGGTTCGAGGTCGAGCCATTGCTCTTCGGCGGCACGGGCAGCGAGAGTTTCGATTTGGGCATGCCCCCGTTCTATCCCGACAGGCTGGAAAGCGGCACCCTCAATTTCCCCGCCATCGTATCCCTTCTGGAAGGGACGCTGTATGCAAAACTGAAAATGGAGAGCGACGCCGCGCACATCCTGCGCCTGAGCGAAATACTCTGCGACGGATTGCGCTCCAATGCCCGCCTGCGGCTGCTCTCCCGCCCCAATGCCTGCGGCATCGTCGCTTTTGTGCACCGAGAAAAGCAATCGGAAGAAGTCGCCGCCCTGCTCTCCGAAAAATTTTCCGTCGCCGTGCGCGGCGGACTGCATTGTGCGCCCCTCATGCACCGCGCGCTCGGAACGGGCGACGACGGCGCGGTGCGCGCCTCTCTCTCCGCATTCAATACCCGCGAAGAGGTCTCCGTGCTCGTGCGCGCCATGCGGCGCATCTGAACTTTACGGCGCCTTCCCGCCTTCGGCAGTCTATATCCTTTTGAGCCGTTCGATGACCGCGCGGAATTTTCTTTGCTGCCCGCCGTCGAGCAGCGGGGAGAACTGCGCATAGACCGCTTCCAGGTCGGCGTCGGACAGCGTGCCCGCGCGCTTCATCCTTTCCGCTTCCCGCACGATCTCCGCAAGAACCGCCCCTTCGCTCCTGCCGTTGTAAGCGTTGAGCGCCTTTTCGCCAGCGCCGCCGCTTCCCCTTCAAACGAATGCTCCCTGCCGCCTGCCTCGGGCGCGGCGCCCCCCTTGCCTGCCGCCGCGGCGCCGTTTGCCGTCCTTTTCTCCTCCGCTCCATCCGCCGCACGGCGGGCGTCTTCCTGCGCGCGATAACTTCTGAAATCCTTCATTTTTTTCGTCCTCCCGATTCTCTTTGCGGCGGCAACCGCCGCACAACTTCATTGTATGAGGCACAAAAAAAATCCGTTACGGCTATTATAATGATATGAACGACAATGTTT
>CALVZM010000025.1 GCA_944372515.1 uncultured Clostridia bacterium | reverse complement strand
GTTGATGCCGCCGAAACTGCCCGCAAGCAGTTGCACGGTCTTCACGATCTCGTCCACATTCTTGGAACGCACGCAGAGCGGGAAGGCGTCCACGTCGCCGAAAGTCTTGAAGAGTGCGCATTTGCCTTCCATGACGGGCATGCCCGCTTCGGGACCGATGTCGCCGAGCCCGAGAACGGCGGTGCCGTCCGTGATGACCGCCACGAGATTGGCGCGGCGGGTGTAGGTATACGACAGATCGACATCCTTGGAAATTTCCAGGCACGGTTCGGCGACGCCGGGCGTATACGCCACCGCCAACTCTTCGCGGTTGGTGATGGGTGCGCGGGTGATGACTTCGATCTTGCCCTGCCACTTCTTGTGCTGTTCGAGTGCAAATTGCTTCTTATCCATGGTTATATGTTCTCCTACAAAAATTAGATTTTCAGATTGTCGATGAACGAACGGAGTTGTTTGGCGGAATATTGCAGTTTCGCCATTTCCTCGTCCGTGAAGTCATAGAGCAGATGCTGGGAAACGCCTTCCGCGCCGACAAAGGCGGGAACGCTGATGCTGACGTCTTTGATGCCGTAGTAATCGTTGAGGTAAGACGTAACGCTGAAAATGCTCTTCTTGTCTTTGAGCACGGTGTTGGCAAGTTCGGCAACGACCGCCGCGATGGCATAGTTGGTTACACCCTTCTTCTTGATGACCTTCGCGCCGGAAGTTACCACTTCCTGCACGAGGGCGTCCTTATCCACTTCGATGCCGCGCTTAGAAAGATACGAATCGAAACGCATGCCCGAAACGTGCACCGAACTCCAAACGGCAAACTGCGTTTCGCCGTGTTCGCCCGCCATGAAACCGTGTACGTTGCGGATGTCGCCGCCGATCTTCGTGCTCAGAAGGTAACGGAAGCGCGCGCTGTCGAGCACGGCGCCCGTGCCGAACACCCGTCCCATGGGCAGTCCGCTCTCCTTCTGGATGACATACGTCAGAATATCCACGGGGTTTGCCACCACCATGATGACGCCGTCCTTGTAATATTTCATGATGTTGGCGCAGACGTCGCGTGCGATGCCGATGTTTTTGGCGGCAAGGTCGAGCCTGGTTTCGCCCGGTTTGCGCCCCAGCCCCGCGGTTACGATGATCAGGTCGCTGTCAGCGACGTCTTCCGCATAGGAGCCGCTGTGGATGTCCATGGAGCCCATGGTTACCAGCCCGTGGCTGATGTCCAGCGCCTCGCCTTCCGCTTTGTCCGTGTTCACGTCGATGATGGCGATCTCACTTGCAAGACGCTGCGTCGCAATTGAAAAAGCCACTGCCGCGCCGACCATACCGGCGCCGATGATACTGATTTTCGAATGTTTCTTTTCCATAGTCATGTCCTCTGTTTCCTGCGCTGTTGTGTGATATTTTTTCGGATTTCCTATCCATTGTATATTATATCACAATCCGCCCGAAATTTGCAAAGGTTTTGAGCGCCGTTGCGGAAAAATTTATCGGGAGAATTGCATTTTTTCTTTCCCCCTTCCCTCTGCTTGTCAAGCGCCGCGACGACCGCCGCGGCAAAGCCAAAAAAAGAAAGATCCGTTTTTTTTCTTCGTTCCCGTTGACAAACGCAAGAAAATACGGTATAATATGCAATATATTGTAATTCATACGGGGGAACACCATGAAAAAATCCAAGAAAAGACAACTCATCACCAACATGCTCTTTCGGGCAGTCAATCTGTGGCAACAGAAAAACACCGCGGGAACGGACGGCATCACCCTAAGACAGTTCATGCTGCTGTCGGCGCTCAAAGAGAGCGAACGGCAGAAGAATAACCTATCCGCCCTCGCAAAGGACTTCGGCGGGAGCCGGCAAAACGTGCGCCAACTCGTAACCGTCCTCGCCCGCAAAGGGCTGCTCCGCCTCGAACAGTCGGAAGCGGACAAGCGGGAGATGCTCGTTTCCCTCACGGAAAAGGGAAAAGGCTGCTTTGACGGCGAAGAAAACGCGGGAGACGATCTGGTGCGTCCCGTGTTTGCGGGCATCGGCGAAAAAGCCCTCGACGGCGCAATGGAGTGCCTGGAAGGCATGATCGCCAACTTAGAAGGCGCGAACGCGCCGAAAGAGTGAAAAGCCCTGCGTGAACCGCCCTGCCCTAAGCAAGACGGAAAACCGGTTTGAGCGGGACAGACGTCCCCGAAAAAGCCCGAATGAAACTGCCCGCCGCGGGAAATTTCCCGCGGCGGGCGTCGTTTTGCCATGTGTTTATTTTTGAAGATACTTTTTCAGCCCTGCCGCACGGTCGATCTTTTCCCAGGGGAACTGCGGCGATCCGAAATGCCCGTAAGCCGCCGTGGCGGCATAGACGGGACGGCGCAGCCCGAGCGTTTCGATGATCGAATAGGGACGCAGATCGAATTCTTTGACGATGACGTCGGCGATCTCCCCGTCGGACAGTCTGCCCGTGCCGAAGGTGTCGACGTACACCGAAACGGGACGCGCCACGCCGATGGCATAGGCGATCTGCAACTCGATGCGGTCGGCAAGTCCCGCCGCGACGATGTTTTTACAGATATACCGCGCCATGTAGGTCGCACTGCGGTCCACTTTGGTGCAGTCCTTGCCCGAGAAGGAACCGCCGCCGTGCGGGCAACTCCCCCCGTAAGTGTCGACGATGATCTTCCTGCCCGTCAATCCGCTGTCCCCTTCCGGTCCGCCGATCTCAAAGCGTCCGGTGGGATTGATGTAATATTTGGTGTTTTCGTCCGTCAGCCCCGCGGGCAGGACAAAGCGCACCACCTTAGAAAGGATGTCCGCGCGCAGGCGTTCCTGCGACACGCCTTCCGTGTGCTGGGAGGAAACGACGACCGTTTCCACGCGGGCGGGAGCGCCGTTTTCCGCATATTCCACGGTAACCTGCGTCTTGCCGTCCGGGCGCAGGTACGGCAGGATGCCCTCTCGGCGCACTTCTTCGAGGCGGCGCGCCAGACGATGGGCGAGCATGAGGGGCAGGGGCATCAACTCTTCGGTCTCGCGGCAGGCATAGCCGAACATAATGCCCTGATCGCCCGCGCCGATGGTGTCGGCGACGTCGCCGCCCGCCTTTTTCTCCATGGAAGCATCCACGCCCAGCGCGATGTCGGGCGACTGTTCGTGCACGGCGACCATGATGCGGCAGCCGTCATAGGAAAACTTTCCGAAATCATAGCCGATGTCGCGGATGGTGTCGCGGGCGATACGCTCGTAATCCACCTTTGCCGACGTGGTAACTTCGCCCATGATGAGCAGGCGGTCATAGGCGGCACAGCACTCGATCGCCGTGCGCGCCATCGGGTCCTGCCGGAGTATCTCGTCCAGAACGGCGTCGGCGATCTTGTCGCATACCTTGTCGGGATGACCGCAGGTTACGCTTTCACTCGTGAAAAATTTACGCATATGCCCTTTGTACCTCTTTTGTTTGCTTGCTTTTTCTATCGGTTATAAATTATATAATAAAAGAATATCTTTTGTCAAACGCTTTCGCCCGCTTGCAAAAAATCGGAAGAAATGATATACTGAAAGACATGGAAAAATGTACGCTCTGCCCCGTCGCATGCGGCGCGGACAGAAACAGACAAGCCGGTTTCTGCGGCGTCCGCTCGCTCGGCGTCGCGAAATATTGCCTGCACGCCTACGAAGAGCCCTGCATCTCTTTCGGAAAGGGCAGCGGCGCCGTGTTCTTCACGGGGTGCAGCCTGCGCTGCGTCTTCTGTCAGAATTACGAACTCTCCCGCGCGGCGCGCGGCAGGGAGATCACACCCGCACGCCTTGCCGATATCTTTCGGGAATTGGAAGCGCAGGGCGCGGAAAACATCAATCTCGTTACGCCCGCGCACGTCGTGGAACCCATTGTGCGCGCGCTGGAAATTTACAGACCGTCCGTGCCCGTCGTGTACAATTCGCACGCATACGAAAAGATCGAGACGCTCCGCCTCATCGACGATTATATCGACATCTATCTGCCCGACCTGAAATTTTATTCTCCCGCCCTCTCCAAGCGGTATACGGGCAGGGAAGATTACTTTGAATATGCCTCCCGCGCGATAAAATTCATGTCGCAAAAGCCGCTTTGCATGCGCGAGGACGGCAAGATGCTTTCGGGCTGCATCGTGCGGCATCTCATCCTTCCCCTCGGCGCGCGGGACAGCATGCACATCGTGCGCTGGGTGAAAGAGAACCTGCCGAAGGACGTATATTTTTCTCTCATGCGGCAATACGTCCCCTTCGGGGAAGCCGAAAAATTCCCCGAACTCAGGCGGAAGATCACGCCGCGGGAATATCGGGAAGTGCTCGGCTGCGTCCTCGATTGCGGGCTTAAAAACGTATTTTTACAGGACGCGGAGAGCGCGGATACGAAATTCATCCCGCAGTGGGACGACTGAAAAACTTTCCGCGCCCCTGCCGAGCGTCCTTTTCATCTTTCCCGCCTGCCGCCGCAGGCAAGCGCCGTTTTCAACCGGACGAGTTTCTTGGTCAGTTTCGCGCATTCGCGCGGATCGGCACAGGCAAGTTGCGCTTCCAATCGGCGCACTTCCCGCAGGATATCTTCATCCGTCATCTCCTTCCCTCCCCGTGAAAAAGAATCGTCTTTTTCATCAGCATATCCACTTACGGAGCGTTTTATGTTATTTTCCCTCGAAAACCTGCAATTCGGCTATCAGGGCGAAGTCCTGCTCGAAAATATCTCTTTCGCTCTGTCCGAGGGCGAGCGCGTCGGGCTCATCGGCGGCAACGGCGAGGGCAAGACCACCCTCATCAAACTCATTCTGGGACAACTTTCCCCCGACGGCGGCAAAGTCTTCCGCAAAAACGGCATACGGATCGGATGCCTGGAACAGACGGGCGGGTTCGACTCGGACAAGACCGTCTTTGAAGAGATGCGCGCCGTCTTTTCCCGCGAGGAAGAGGCGCTGAAAGGGCTGCGGGAAGTGGAAAACGCCATCGCGGCGCTGCGCGGACGGGACAAGGGCGAAGAGAACAAGGAATATCTCGCCCTCGCCGCAAAGTATGAGCGGCTGAACAAACTGGTCGCCGCAACGGACGCTTACGGCTTTGAAGTGCGCATCCGCACCGTCCTGAACGGAATGGGGTTTGAAAAGGATTACGGGCGGGTCATCCGCACCATGTCGGGCGGGGAAAAGACCCGGCTCAAATTCTGCAAACTTCTGCTCGAAGCCCCCGAACTGCTCATTCTCGACGAGCCGACTAACCACCTCGACATCCAAACGCTCTTCTGGCTGGAAGATTATCTATCCGCCTATAAGGGCGCCCTGCTGGTGGTGTCGCACGACCGGTATTTCCTCGACAAGACCGTCTTTAAGATCGCCGAACTTGAAAACAAACGCTTGCAGGAATACAAGGGCAATTATTCCCGCTATAAAATATTGAAAGCCGAGCGGGTGGCGGCAAAGCAGAAAGAATATGAAAAGCAACAGGCGGAGATCGCGCACATGCAGGAATATGTGGAGCGAAACCTCGTGCGCGCCTCGACCACGAAAATGGCGCAGAGCCGCCGCGGCGCACTCGAAAAGATGGAGCGCGTCGAAAAACCCTTCACGCCCCCCGCACCGCCGCGCTTTCGCTTCACATATGCCGAAAAGCCGTATGAAAACGTCCTGACGATCGAAGATCTGACCCTGACCGCGGGGGATAAGGTGCTTTTCACGCACGGGAACGCCGCACTGCGCCGCGGGGACAAGTGCGCCCTCGTCGGCGCCAACGGAACGGGAAAATCGACCCTCATCAAGGAGATCGTGCGCGGCGGCAGACAAGAGATCGCTTTGGGGCGGTTGGTGAAGATCGCCTATTACGACCAGGAGAACGCCAACCTGCACCCCGACGCCACCGTGCTGGAAGAACTTTGGGGACGGCATGTGCGTGCCGCGCAGACGGACGTGCGCGCCGCGCTTGCCCGCGCGGGGTTGGGCGCCGAGGACGCCGAAAAGCCGGTCTGCGCCCTGTCGGGCGGGGAACGGGCGAAACTTGCGCTCGCCGTCTTTGAAGCCGAACACGGCAATTTCCTGCTCCTGGACGAACCGACCAATCACCTCGACCTGCCCGCGCGGGAGAGCCTTGAAAGCGCGCTCAAAGCCTTTGACGGCACCGTGCTCTTCGTGTCGCACGACCGATATTTCATCGACGCGATCGCCGACAAGATCGTGCTTTTGGACGCGCAGGGCATGCAGGAATTCAGCGGGGGCTATGCACAGTTCGTCGCCGCGAGAAAGAAAGAAACGACCGAGCAAAAAGCAAGTGCCATGCCCGCGTCCAACGGAAAAAATACAAACGGCGGCGGAAACAGGAAAGACCGCGCCGAAGAGGCGAAAAAACGCCTGCGCGTCCGCGAGATCGAAAAGGAGATCGCCGCATTGGAAGCGGAGGAAAAACGGCTGCAAGAAGAGATCGCCTCCCCCGCCGTCGCCGCCGATTATAAGGCGCTGCAAGAAAAATGCGCGCGGCTCGAAGAGATCCGGCAAAAAAGCGACGGCTTGTATGCCGAATATGAAACATTGATCTGATCTTCCCGCCCTTTCCCCTTGCATCCGGCGAGAGAATGCCTTTTGAATCAGCGAAAAGCACCCGTTCCGTCAGGAGCGGGTGCTTTCATCGTCTTGAAAACGATCGTTATTTTTTACTGTTCTCGTCGGAAGAAGATTTGCGCTTTTCGGCAAAT
>CALVZM010000024.1 GCA_944372515.1 uncultured Clostridia bacterium | reverse complement strand
GGGTCCTGGCCGCCATGGAGAGCGAAGGGTTCATCACCGCCACGCAAAGACGACAGGCGCAGGCGCAGGCACTGCCCGAAAGAGCCAACAGGCAAAGCGGTGCCTTCCAAAGTTATCTCGACATGGTATTTTCCGAAGCGGAAGAATACATCGGCGAAAATGCTTACGGCGGGCTGAAAATTTATACCTGTCTTGACCGGGAACTCCAAAAGACGCTTGAAAAACTGTCCGCCGTCGGCGATACGGACAAAAGTTTCTGCGTCATCGGCAACGCCGAAAGAGAGGTCAAGGCATTCTGTTCGACCGTCGGCAACGCAAGCCGCCTCCCCGCTTCCGTCATCAAGCCCCTTCTCGTCTACGCCCCCGCGCTGGAAGAAAACATCATCTCCCCCGCCACGCCGATACGGGACGAAGAGACGAATTTCGGCGGCTATTCGCCCCGCAACTCCGACGGAAAATACCACGGATATGTGAGCGCCAGGGAAGCACTTGCAAAGAGTTATAACGTCCCCGCCGTCAGGATACTCAACGCGCTCGGCACGGAAAAAGCCGTGCGATACACGGAAAAAGCGGGGCTGCCGATCGAAAAGGACGATCTCTCCCTCGCGCTTGCGCTCGGGGGCATGAAAAAGGGATATCCCCTCCTCGACCTCACCGCCGCATACACCGTTTTTGCCCGCGGCGGCGTCTACGCCCCGCCCTCTTTCATCCGCAGGATCACCGACAAAAACGGCAACGACCTTCCCCTGCGGGCAAAGAATGAACGGCGCGTGTTCGGCGAAGACACCACAACGCTCATCAATGATATGCTTTCAGACGTCGTTCAAAAAGGGACCGCGCGCAAACTCAAAAACGCGGCAGGCGGCGCCGAACTGTGCGCAAAAACGGGAACGGGCGGCACGGACGGGGGCAATACGGACGCCTATTGCATCTCCTACACTTCCCTCGACACGGTGGGCGTATGGCTGGGAAACGCCGATGGCAGCCCCATGAAAAACATTTCCGGCGGCGGTCTGCCCGCCAATATCAACGGGGAGATCGTGCGGTATCTGTGCGCCCGAAATAGCCCGCCCGCCTTGCCGAAATCGCCAGGCGTTGCGGACTGTATCCTCGACAAGAACGAATATGAAAAAAATCATAAACTCGTCCTCTGCGACCCCAACGCCCCCGTGCAGGAAAAGACACTGCACGATCTCTTCAAAAAAAGTGCCGTGCCCGCCGTGCAATCCGACCGTTTTTCCCGTCCCTCGCTGCCCGCGCTCTCTGTTTGTGTTGAAAATAATCATATTTGCATAGTACTATGTCAGACAGACTATTATACAATTGTCATCAATAGAGAGGGAAATGACGGATTTCGGACCGTTTATCGGGGAAAATGCATCGATAAATTCATTGACAAAGAAGCAAAAAGCGGAGAAAGTTATGTCTATTCCGTTACCCCCTACTACGAGCATTTTGTCGGAAAAACGATCATCCTGCCGCGCGTCCGCCTGCCCGAAACATCGGCAGATCCCCCTTCGCAGGAAAATTTTATTCCGAAACGGAATGATTGTATCAATTCGGGGATTTTACCGCTATTATGTCAGACAAAGTACACCTCAAACCGGGATAAATCCCCTTGTTTGAGCGTAAAACGAGCAAAATACGGCAAAAAGAAAACGATGTCTCAGAATCGGACATCGCTCGTTGGCAAGATGCGCCTTTCAAAAAAGCAGACAAGCACGAAATTCAGCAAAAATTTCAGCAAGAATTTTAATAAGGATTTCAGCAAGGATGTCCGCAAAGATTTTCAAAAAGAATTTGCCGAGAGCAAAACCATTCCCCTGCTCTTCCTTGTAAGCAATCCCACATCTGACCGCGCGGAAACCATCCGTCCCGCACAAAAAAACTTCGTCCCCGACCGCACGATTTCCAAAGCGGCGTACCCCGCCTGCACTTCCGATAAAAAAACATTTTCCGAATTTACCGAAGCAAAAGGCGCACGGCACACCCATCGGAATTTTTACACTTTTTGCGACGAAACGACAGAGTGCATCGATTGGATAAAAATATTTTTTCCTTTCGTGAAAAAGCCCTTTCCTCTTCCCCTCACCTGAGCCAAAACGGTAAAATTTTTACCGCTTTGAAAAAAATCCATTCTGTCTCATCGCATTTTGAGCGACTTATTTTTGCGACTGTTTTTACGCTTTTTTGGCTTTATTTTTTGTAGAGCAAAACTTTTTCTTGCATAAAATTTTTTCTTGAAAAAATTTATATCGCCCGCTTATTCAAAATTTTGAAGATCAAAAAATCGCACCCGCCGAAAGGGATGCGATTTTTGATTTTTTCAATCGGATAACAGCGCCTTGTCTAAATGCCGTTTTTTGCTTCTATTTTCCGATGCAATGCTTCGGCGTTCTTCGGAGGATTATACCTCTTTTTCAATTTTCTCGCAAGAAAGAAATTCACGCATGAACAAATCGAGATATTCTTCTTTCGTTTTTTCCTTGCGGATCGACTTTACCAGCGCGGTAACGGCGATCGGAATACAAAAAATCAAACACAGTATCCCCGTAAAAAACCAAAAACAAATCTCGGAAAACACGCCGCCTTTCCCGTCTTGCTTTTTTATGTATCTGTCGGGATCGTATACGATTTTCCCCGAGATCTCGCACCCGTCCGAAAGATCGCGGCAACGGGCAAGATACCAAAATCCGCTGTGTCCGCCCCGTTCAATACCGATGCGAAAGGCATCGTCGCCGTCGTCGCGGTATAAAAATTCCCGCCCGCGGCGGGAAAATTCTGCGATCGCCTGCGGAAATTCGGCTTTCACTTGCGCCTTCGTTAAGGACGTTTTGTACGCGAGAACCTTCTCCTTCATAGCCCGCTCCTTTTTCGTTCAGAAATCGATTTTTTCAACCGTTTTCAGCGCTTCTTCCAAAAGTCCGTACACATCGAGTTTCGCCTCTTCCGCCTCAATATAATCGAGCGCGGGACGAATGGCGGGATGCCTGGGTAAAAACACCGTGCAGCAATCCTCGAAGGGCTGAATGGATATGTCATACGCGCCCATCGCGCGGGAACGCTCGATGATCTCGTTCTTGTCAAACCCGACGAGCGGGCGCAGAACGGGCAGTTTTTTGACGACCGAGTTGGAAGAGGTCATGCCTTCAATGGTCTGCGACGCCACCTGCCCCAGGCTCTCACCCGTGATGAGGCACTGCATGCCGTGCCGCTGCGCCACGATCTCGGCAATGCGGAACATGAAACGGCGCAGGAGCGTTACCATCAGTTCTTCGGCGCATTTGCGGTGTATCTCTTCCTGAATGTGCGTAACCGAAACGCAATAGAGCCGCGTGCCGCAGGTGTACGGGGAAAGGATCTTTGCAAGTTCTTCCACCTTTTCCTTTGCCTGCATGTTGGTGTAAGGATAGGAATGGAAATGCAGGCAATGAACGTGCATGCCGCGCTTTGCCATCATGTGCCCCGCGACGGGCGAATCGATGCCGCCCGAGAGCATTAAAAGCCCCTTGCCCGCCGTGCCGACGGGCATGCCGCCGGCGCCCGGGAAAAATTCCGAAAAGACGAGCGTGGTGCCGTCCTCGCGCAGATCCAGACAGACATAAAAATCGGGCGCGTGCACGTCGACCGACAGATCTTTGCGGACCGACAGGAGCCTGCCGCCGATCTCGCGGGAAATCTGCATGGAATCGAGCGGAAAACTTTTGTCGGCGCGGTGGGTTTCCACCTTGAACGTCCCCCGTTCCCGACAAACGGAAAGCGCGGCACGGAAAATTTCCTCCATGTCGCTTTTCACGCGCAGTCCCACGCTCATGCTGTGAATGCCGAACACCTTTTTAAGCCGCGCCAACAGCGTTTCTGTCTCCTCTTCGGCAAAATCTTCGAGGTAATACCGTCCCGCGGCAGTCGTCAGTTTATGCGGAATGTCTTTGAGCGCGCCTTCCATGTTGTTTTTGAATATCCGTTCAAAATAGCCGCGGTTCTTCTTTTTGAGATAGATCTCGGCATAACGGATGATGATGACCGATCGGTTTTTCATGCAATGTTCATCCTTTTTCTGAGTTCGGCGGCGCAGTCGTTGAGGATCTTTACCGCCCTTTCGATTTCCGTTTCCGTCGTTTCGGGTGAAAAACTCAGCCGCAAAACGCCGTCTGCTTCCTCTTCGCTCCTGCCGCAGGCAAGAATGACGCGGGAATAGCGCCGCTTTGCGTTGGAGGAACAGGCGGAGCCCGTCCCCACGATGAGTCCTTGATCGTCCAGAAGATGCAAGAGCGTTTCGCCGCGCAAACCCCGCGCCGATACCGTCAGAATATACGGAGAACCGTCCACGGGAGAGATGCGGGAAAAGACAGCCTTGTCAAGCCCCTGCCAAAGCGCTTCGCGGTAGGCGACAAGTCGGGCATGATCTGCCGTCAGCGCGGCAAATTTATCCTCTGCGGCAAAGCGGAACTGCATGATGCCGAATGTATTCTCCGTGCCGCTCCTTTTGCCGTCCTCCTGCCCTCCGCCGTATATATACGGCCGCAGGGCGGCATATGCCTTCTTGCGGACGAAAAGACCGCCGACGCCCTTGATCCCGCCGATCTTATGCGCGGAGACCGAATACAGATCGACCGCCGCGCCCATTTTATAGGGTATTTTCCCGAACGCCTGCACGCCGTCGCTGTGAAAGACGGTGCGTGCATTTTTCTTTTTGACCGCCGCGGCGATCGCGTTGACGTCGTTCACGGCGCCCGTTTCGTTGTTGACGTGGATGACGGAAACGAGGCTCGTTTTTTCATCCACCAGGGACAAGAGCGCTTCTTCGTTCACGCTGCCGTCCTCATGCAAGGGGGCAATGCGCAGTTCAACGCCGCGGTTTTTCAGTTCGCCGGCAGCGGCAAAGACCGCCGCATGTTCCCCGCCCGTAATGACGACGTTGCCCCTTACCCCGAAGGAAAAGAGCGCCTGATTGTCCGATTCGCTGCCGCAGGCGGTGAAAATGAGGCAGACCTCGGCGGGATCGGCGATGCGGGAAAGGAGAAACTGCCTTGCCTCTTTGAGGTCGCCATGGACGTTCAGCCCTTCGCGGTACAGCCCCGAAGGATTAAAAAAACGCCCTTCGAGCCATTGCGCGGCACGCTGAACCGCCCGTCCGTTCGGACGGGTGGTTGCCGCATTGTCAAAATAGATCATCATATTTCTTCTTGCTTAAAATTCTATCTTGCCCTCAAAAGTCGTTTTGACGGGTCCCATCAGTTCGACGGTATTGTCCGACTTATAATTGACGGTAAGATCCCCGCCGCGCAATTTGACGGTGATGTTCGTATCTCTCTTGCACAGTCCGTTCAGGACACAGGCGACGACCGCCGCCGCGGCGCCCGTGCCGCAAGCCCAGGTTTCGCCGTTGCCGCGCTCCCATACGCGCATTTTGACGGTAACGGGATTGACCACGCGGATAAATTCGGTGTTGATGCGCTGCGGGAAATATTCACTGTGCTCGAAGAGCGGTCCGACCGTTTCCACGTCCACGTCGTCCACTTTATCGCAGAATACGACGCAATGCGGATTGCCGATGTTGACGAGCGTTGCCGAATATTTCTGCCCGCCGATCTCGATCTCCTTGCCGACGATGCGTTCTTCTTTTTTCCAGACGCAGGGAATTTCAGCCCCTTTCAGCCGCACCTGCCCGAGGTTGACGCTCGCCGAACGCACTTTGCCGTTGAAGGAATAGAGTTTGACTTCGTTGACGCCGTGATCGGTCTCGATGCGCACCACGTCTTTATCCCTGACGATCCCCTTTTCAAAGAGATATTTGCCGACGCAGCGGATGGAATTGCCGCCGACGCCCCCCGCCGAACCGTCGCGGTTGTAAATGCGCATCTTGGCGTCCGCTATATCCGATTTCTC
>CALVZM010000023.1 GCA_944372515.1 uncultured Clostridia bacterium | reverse complement strand
AACGAGAAGGGGAAGAACGGGAAGTCAGCCTTTCGCCCGTCAAGGAGGCGCAGACGGGAAGTTATAAGATCGGCGTGCTTATCCGCGACACGCTCTCGGGGATCGGCACGATCACCTATCTGGACCGCGCAGGCGGCAGGTTCGGCGCCCTCGGACACGCCGTGTGCGACGACAACAACAATATGCTGAACGTCGCAGACGGAAAAGTGTATGATTGCAGCATCGTCTCCGTTACCAAAGGAATACGAGGCAAGGCGGGAGAACTGAAAGGGCTGTTCATCGGAGAAAACAACTTCGGCACTTCGGACAAGATCAATGCCTGCGGGCTATACGGCTCCCTGCGGCAGGATGCCGATTATTCCCGATATAGAGAGATCGAAGTGGCGTCCTTGCAGGAGGCGCACATGGGCGAGGCGTCCATCTATTCCACGGTGGACGGGCTGACACCCGCGGAATATTCCGTTTCCGTCGTGAAAGTGGATGCATATAACAAAGAAAATAAGAATTTCGTCATCAAGATCACCGACCCCGCGCTCATCGGTCGCACGGGCGGGATCGTGCAGGGAATGTCGGGAAGTCCCATCGTGCAGGACGGAAAACTCATCGGCGCGATAACGCACGTCTTTTTGAACGATCCGACGAGGGGATACGGCATCGGCATTGAAAAGATGCTCGGCAACTGAGCCTGTATTCCGAAAATAAAGATTACCGGGATATTTATTCTCGGTATTTTTATTTTGCGCTGTACTATGCCAGACATAATAAACAGAAAAATGCCGTATAATCCGACAAAAAAAGAAGAAAACTGTGAATATGATGAAAAAGTTACTGATTGCGGGGGGACTGACCCTGTTGCTGTGTTTCTCTTCGCTTTTTTTCGATCGGACGGCTCTGACTGCCAAGGCGGAAAGCGAAACCCTCTCTTTGAACTGCAAAGCGGCTTATTGCATGGATGCAAACAGCGCCGCGCCCGTCTATGCCCTGCACGAAACGCAGCGGCTGCCGATCGCGAGCATGTGCAAAATCATGACGCTCATTCTCTCATTCGACGCGGTAGAGAGCGGAAAAATGGATTATGATACTTTCATACCGGTCAGCGAGCACGCCATGTCGATGGGCGGGTCGCAGGTTTACCTCGAAGCGGGCGGACAATATACGGCGCAGCAATTGATGGAGAGTATAACGGTCTGTTCCGCCAACGATGCCTGCGTGGCTTTGGCGGAATACATTGCGGGCAGCGACGATCTGTTCGTGCAAAAAATGAACGCCCGCGCCGAGGCGCTGGGATGCAGCGACACGCTGTTTTCCAATTGCACGGGCTTGCCCAAAGATCCGCAGTACTCCTGCGCCCGCGACGTCGCGCTGATGCTGCGCGAACTCATTTCCAACGAAAAATATTTTGAGTTTGCGGGCATCTGGACGGATGAATTCCGCCACCCGGAAGGCAGAACGACGCTGATCACCAACACCAACAAACTCATACGGCAATACCAAGGCTGCGACGGCGGGAAGACGGGTTTCACCAACGAAGCGGGCTTCTGCCTTGCCGCGACGGCAAAGCGGGGAGATACGCGCGTCATCTCGGTCTGCATCGGTTCTCCCGACAGCAAGAGCCGCTTTGCGGCGGTCAGCCGTATGTTCGACTACACCTTTGCCAATTATGCCGACCGCGAATTGTACGGCACGGAGCCGCTGGAAGAAAAACTCTATGTGGGCAACGCCCGCACGCGGGAGATCTCCGTCATGCCGGAACGTTCCGTGCGCTATTTTTCAAAGATCGGAGAAACGGATGCGCCGTTTGAACGCAGAGCGGAATTTCTGTCCGTGAAGGCGCCGCTGAAAAAGGGGGATAAGGTCGGAGAAATGACGGTATACCGCGGCGGCGTGGAATATGCGCGTGTGCCGCTCGTCTGCTGCGAAGACGCGGAAAAGGCGGGATACGGGGACAGCCTGCGCCGCGCGGCGGAAAACTGGGCGATATAGTCCGTTCTCCCGTCCGGGCGGAAATCTGACGAAAAAGGCGGAATTTCCGCCTTTTTTCTTTCACGCAATTCCCTTTCTTTCTTCTTGCTTTTTTCTTTCGGATGTAATATAATAGTTGTATGGATGGATTTGTGTATTTGCTGGCGAGCGCCTGCGCCGTCGTTATCATTCTGACTTTGCATGAATTTGCGCATGCCTTCGCGGCGTACAAATGCGGCGATCCGACAGCCAAATGGGAAGGCCGCCTCACGCTGAACCCTCTGCGCCATTTTGACGTTGCGGGACTGCTCATGTTCATCCTCGTCGGATTCGGCTGGGCGCGACCCGTTCCCATCAACCCGAACAATTTCCGCCATTATAAAGCCGGACTGTTCCTGACCGCCGTTGCGGGCGTTGCCGTCAATCTCCTGCTGGCTTTTTTGTTTTACCCCGTCATGCTGCTCGTGGTAAAAAACCTGACGGAAGCGAACTATCTCTATATCTTTCTCAATGAATTTTCCTACCTGTTCGTGCTTTACAACCTGAATTTTTTTGTCTTTAACCTCCTGCCGCTCTATCCGCTGGACGGATTCCGCGTCTGGGACGCGCTGGACAGGCGCAGGGGGAAGGCGTTCCTGTTCGTGCGGCAATACGGGTATTACATCCTGCTCGGATTGATTTTGGAAAGTTACCTTTGCAACTTTCTATCTGACTTCGTGCCGTATATAGAATATTTCAATATTCTCGGCTATTATCTCCGATTCGTCATCAACGGGCTGTATAAATTATTCGGTATGTTCTGGGGGCTGTTCATCTGATGGCAAAAGTTACCGCGGAAAATTTTGAATCAAACGTGGACTATACCACCGTGCTCAACAACTTTGAAGGTCCGCTCGATCTGCTGCTTTATCTGATACGCTGCAACGAAATCGAGATCAAGGATATCTTCGTGTCGCAGGTCATGGAACAGTTCATGGCATACATGCGTGGACTGCCGTATCTCGACGCCGACAAAGCGAGCGAATATCTGGTCATAGCCTCGACCATTCTTTCCATCAAAGCCAAAAGCCTTGTGCCGGACGAAGAGGAAGAGAATTACATGGACGACGAAGAGGACGAACGGACGCAACTCATCCGCGCCCTCGAAGAATACAAACTCATCAAGGAAGAGACGGAAAAACTCCGCGCGATGGAAACGGTCGGATATTTCTATAAAACGCCGGACAAAAGCGTGGGACAGGTCAAGATCGTGTACAAGGACTTCAACCTTGACGGGCTCGTGCGCGCGTTCACCGAACTGATGCTCCGCGTCGAGGCGGAAAAGCACGAGGAATCGGACGTCAAGGAGATCCCGCAGGACACCTTTACCGTGGCGGAGAAGATCGCCGCCGTGCGCGAGGTCCTCAACGAGCGGGAAAGCGTCCGCTTTGAAGAACTGTTGTCGCCGCGTTTCAATAAAACCGAAGTCATCACCACTTTTCAGGCGCTTTTGGAACTTTTGAAACATCAATACATCTGCGTTGTACAGGAAGAGGTCTTTGCGCCGATCCTGATCACGCTGAATCCCGAACGGAACGAGGAAGAAGATTTTGGAGAAATTGACGAATATAATTGAAGCGGTGCTCTTTGCCGCGGGCAACGGCGTGCCGTTTGCTCTCATCGCCGAAAAACTCGGCGTTTCCGCCGCGCAGGTCAAAAAATGCGTGGACGAACTCAAAGAAAAATATGCAGGCAACTGCGGCATTCACCTTCTGACCTTCAACAACAAGGCGCAGTTCGCTTCCAATCCCGCATATAAAGATCAGGTCGCGGATGTGCTCAATTCCATCAAAGAAAAGGAATTTACGCGCACCATCCTGGAAAGCGCCGCCATCATTGCCTATAAACAGCCCATCACAAAGGGGGAATTGGAGGATCTGCGGCGGGTCAATTCCGATTATGCGGTCAAGACCCTGCTCGACCTCGGCATGATCGAGCCGTGCGGGCGGAAAGATGCCATCGGCAAACCCGTTCTCTACCGGACGACGGATAATTTTCTCAAACGCTTTCACATTTCTTCTCTGGAAGAACTGCCCGATTACGAGAGCCTCATGGATCAGATCGCCATGCTCAGCGATGCCGCCGAGGACAGTTATCTGTATCGCAAGGACGTATACGAAGGCGAAGACGGAGAAAGTTTTTTTGCGGAGGAAGAAGGCGGCACTGCGCCCGCCGCGGCAAAGGAACCTGCCACGGCGCCGTCGGCAAGCGGACAGCCGAAAGAAAAGCCTGCTTCCGACGGACGGGAAGAAGTTTCCGACCTGCCCGACTTTTTACAGGACGTGGACGCGGGGGATATCATCCGTATCGACTGATCCCGCCGCGGCAAATGTCTTGGATTGCATCATAACGGACGCTTTTGCGTTATACTCAATAGAGAGGGGAATCACATTATGATCTGGACTTATTGGTGGAGTTACATCATCATCGTTCCGGGGCTTTTGCTGGCGCTGTTTGCACAGTCCCTGGTAACGAGCACCTATAAAAAATATTCCCGCGTATCCGCCCGCTCGGGGTGGACGGCGGAACATCTGTCCGAAAAACTGCTGGCGGACAACGGCTGCGCCGTGCGCATCGCCCGCATCAAAGGCAATTTAACGGACAACTACAACCCGTCCACGAAAGTGCTGTCTCTTTCGCAGAGCACTTTCGGCAGCGACGGCATCGCCGCGCTCGGCGTGGCGGCGCACGAGGTGGGGCACGCCGTACAGGATGCGGAAGAATATCTGCCCCTGCGCCTGCGCTCGGTCATCGTGCCCGTGGTCAATTTCGGCTCCGGGCTTGCCATACCGCTGTTGCTCGTCGGCATTCTGTTCGAAATTTTCATTGAAAATCCCATGGTGGGCAACCTGTTCATCACGCTGGCGATCGTCGCTTACAGTCTTGCAACGGTTTTCAGCCTCATCACGCTGCCCGTGGAGTTCAACGCTTCCCGCCGTGCGATGAATATGCTCCGCGCCAGCGGCGCGCTGGAAGAGGAGGAACTCAAAGGCGCCCGCAAGGTCCTCACCGCCGCGGCGCTCACTTATGTCGCAAGCCTGCTGGTTTCCATGCTGTATCTCCTGCGCTTTATCATCATCGCCTCACAGTTCAAACGGGATTGATGTATGAACGGAAAAAAGCCCTCCGCTTTGCCGAAAGAGCAAAGCGGAGGGCTTTTTTTCGCCTTAAAGGGTTACATCCAAACGTCGATTTTTTTGAATTTATCCAGCAATTCTTCCTCTTCTGTGGGGATATCTTCCGCGCGCTCGATGCGCTGCCGCAGGGCGAGCATCTCTTCGTCCGTTTTCGTGATGATTTCGGCGCATTCCCGCAGCCGCTCCACGATCCGTTCCTGTTCGGGTATTTCCTTTTTATATTTGATCTGATGTTCCAGGCTCGCCCAAAAATCCATGGCAATGGTGCGGATCTGCACTTCCACGGGAATGTTTTTGGTCTGTTCGGAGAAGAATACGGGCACGGACACGATGAGATGCAAACTTCTGTATCCGTTCGGTTTCGGGTTTTTGATGTAATCCTTCCGCCGGATGAGGCGTATGTCGTCCTGGGAGAGAAAGGCTTCGGCGATTTTATAGATGTCGTCGATATAGGCACACACAACGCGCACGCCCGCCATATCGAAAATATTCTTTTCCAAATTGTCGAGCGTCGGCGGCAATCCGCGCGCCTTCATCTTTTTCAGCACGCTCTCCGTGCTTTTGAGCCGTGCACAAACGGAACTGATCGGGTTGCGCTTTTCCCGCACGTTGAACTCCGTGTTCAGCACGTCGAATTTCGTCCGCACTTCCTTGATCGCGCAGGCGTATTGCATCTGCAACTCTTTATAGCGCACCATCGACCACATGATTTTTCTGGTCCTGCCGTACAGTTCATCGTTCACGACGAACGGAATGTCCGCCGCGGGTAAGACGTTTTCTTTTGCCGTCTGTTCTTTTTCGTCTTTCATTTTTTCCCTCGTATAAAATTTTATCGATACCTTGATTATACACCCGCCGCGCCCGCATATAACGCGCCGCCTCTTTTTTTCATCTTTTTTCACGAGTTTTTCATCTCTCTCTATTGACAAAATCCACGGAAAGGCATATAATAGAATTGAAAATAGTTATCAGTAAAAACTATTAACATTATTGTCATAATTTCCTGTTATTCTTGCGGGAAAGGTCAGACAAAATCATGACACGGAGGCGAAAAAAATCATGAACGAGAACAAAGAGCGGAAAAAACAGATGAGAAAAGAGCGGAAACTTGTTCTGCCGGAGATCGTGCGGGAGGAAGGAGCGGACGCAAAAAACGAAGCCTTTGTGGAATTTCGGAATGTGAGCCGTATTTTTACGATGGGCACGAATGAGATCCGCGCGGTGGACGACGTGAGTTTCGGCATCAAAGAGGGGGAATTCTGCGTCATTGTCGGACAGAGCGGCGCGGGCAAGACCACCCTTTTGAATATGCTCGGCGGCATGGACCGTGTCAGCAACGGGGAAATTTACGTCGGGAATCTGCGCGTGAGCGACTTCAACGAACGGCAACTCACCCTGTACCGCCGCCACTTCGTCGGATTTGTCTTTCAGTTTTATAACCTGATCCAGAACCTGACGGCGGTGGAAAACGTGGAGATCGCCTCGGAGATATGCGAAGATCCGCTGGACGCCATGCAGACGCTGACGGATGTCGGGCTGGAAGAACGGGCGCAGAATTTCCCCGCGCAACTTTCGGGCGGCGAACAGCAGCGTGTCGCCATTGCGCGCGCCGTTGCCAAAAACCCGCAGATTTTGCTCTGCGACGAACCGACGGGCGCACTCGATTATGAAACGGGAAAGAAGATATTGAAACTGCTGCACAATCTTTGCCGGGAGCGGAAAAAGACGGTCATCGTCATCACGCACAATTCGGCGATCACGCAGATGGCGGATCGGGTCGTGCACATGAAGAACGGAAAAATCACTTCCTGCGAAGAGAATTTGTCCCCCGCGGACGTGGAGACCTTGGAGTGGTGAAAAAGGCGGATATACCCCAAAGGAGACCGGCATGAAAAAATATACAAAATCGATGTGGAAGGAATTCCGCCGCGGATTCGGAAGGTTCATCGCCATCATGGCGATCATTGCGCTCGGCGTCGGATTCCTCATCGGATTGATGCAGGCGACGCCCGACATGAAAGATACGATGAACAAATACTATCGCGACAACGCGATGTATGACATCAACATCAAGGGAACTTACGGGCTGACCGCCGATGACGTTGCCGCGATCGAAGAACTCAAAGACGAAGAGGACAATGTTCTGGCAAAAGAAGTCATGGGGTTCATACAGACCGACGTCGTCGTTTCCGTGGGCGAGGAAGGGAACGTCGTCGCCCGCATCAACGGGCTTGACGAATTTTCCGAAGAATTCGGTCCGAAGATCGTGCATCTGACGCTCGAAGAGGGGCGTTTCCCGCAAAAGGCGGACGAATGCGTCGTCGAGCGTTCCAATCTGAATTTTGAAGACATCCGCCCGGGAGACGTCATCACGATCACCGATCCGTCCGCGGGCACTTACGGCGACGTATACGCGCAGACGAAATTTACCGTGGTAGGCGTGGTGTCCGATCCCGCATATTACTACCGCAACGGCAAAGAAATATCTTCCGTCGGCAACGGCGTGGCGGGCACGGTGATGTATGTCCCGCGCGAAGCATATAAGATCAGCACGCCCACCGAGGAAGAGCCCCTCGGGCATCTCACGGGGGGAACGACCATCTCCGTTCCTTTTCTCGGAGAGAGAGGGCTGTTTGAACTGCTGAGCGACATGATGCAGACGAATATCGTCTATACCGATTGCTATATCACGCTGAACGGCGCGGACGATCACAACATTTTCGACCGCGGGTATAAAGACGCCCTTGCCGCGGGAGCGGAATTCTATGAAACGCTGGCGGCGTCGGACGACGTTTCCAACGCAAAGATCAACGAAATGATGGAGAATTACGGGTCGATGCTCGGCGGCAATGTGGCGGAGGCGTCCTGGTATGTCCTCGACACGGCGAATACCAACGTCAGTTATGTCAGTTTCAGCATGAACGTGGATAAGGTATCGGATATCGCCGCCATTTTCCCCGTGTTCTTCATCCTGGTGGCGGCACTTGTCGCCATGACTTCCATGACGCGCATGGTCGAAGAGGACCGTTCGGAAATCGGCACGCTCAAAGCGCTCGGCTACGGCAATGCGAAAATTGCGTCGAGATACCTGATCTACTGCCTTGCGGCGGGGATCATCGGCGGCATCGTGGGGCTTTTGTGCGGATTTGCACTGCTTCCTTCCATCTTCTGGACCGCCTATCAGTCGCAGTATTACCTGCCCGCGCTCCTCCTCGGCGTGAGCCCCGTCTTTACGACGATCGTCCTGGTCTGCCTGGTCGTGCTCACCGTTGCGGTAACCGTCTATGCCTGTTGGTCGAGCCTTCGGGAGCGTCCTTCCCTGCTCATGCAGCAAAAAGCGCCCAAACAGGGCAAGCGCGTGCTGATCGAGCGGGTCGGGTTCATCTGGAAGCCGCTCAAATTCAAATACAAAGCCACCCTGCGCAATATTTTCCGTTACAAGAAAAACATGTTCATGACCATCATTTCGGTCATGGGCTGCACCGCGCTCCTGCTTGCGGGATTCGGCGTCTATGACTCTATCGACGTGGTAGACAAAGTGCAATATTCCGAACTGATCCGCTATGACGTGGAGATCGGTTATAACGCGGACGCCCTGCCCGAACAATTGCAGGAATTTGTCGAAGGAAAGACGTATGCCTCGCTCTATACGGAAAACATGAACGTCGTCATCCGCACGGAAGAGGACGATTCTTCGCGGGAGAGCGTCGAAGTTTACGTTACCGACGATCGGCAGGCGCTGGACGGCGTTATCACGCTCAGGGACCGCAGAAGCGGGGAGGATGCGGCGTTTGCCGACGATACCATTCTCCTGCCCGAGAACGTCGCGGAGGCGCACGATCTGCGCACGGGCGACACGGTTACGCTGCGCGCTTCGGACGGAACGCAGTGCCGCGTGAAGATTTCCGTCTATGAAAACTACGTCGAGAGCCGCGCCTATATGAGCATGCGGGCTTACACTACGCTGTTTGAAAGGGAAGCGCCCGCGGAAAATATTCTGTTCGTCTGTTCGGATATGACGGGCGTGGACACGGATGAACTGACCGGTTCGCTGCTGTCCGATACCGCCGTTACGAGCGTATCGTTCACCGCCGACGAGAAAAATGTTTATGCGGGACTGTCGCAGACCATGGGCTATGTCATTGCCGTGCTCATCGTCAGCGCGGGCGCCCTGGCGGCGATCGTTCTTTACAACCTGACCAACATCAACATCGACGAGCGGCAGCGGGAGATCGCCACACTCAAAGTGCTCGGATATACCCGCGCCGAAGTTGCCGGATACGTCTATCGGGAAAGCGCCATCCTGACCATCGCGGGCAGCCTTTTGGGATTGCTGCTCGGCTGGCTGTTGCATACCTTCTTTATGATCCCCCGCATAGACAGCGTGGCGTTTCTTCTCGGCAGGACAATTTCAATCGGAAGTTTCTTCTATTCCTTCGGTCTGACATTGCTCTTTGCCGTCATCGTCTATGCGTTCATGCTCATCAAACTCAATAAGATTAACCCCGCCGAAGCACTCAAATCCGTGGAGTGAGACGGGAGAAAAAAGAAACAAGCGGATGCAAATTTTACAGAGGAAGGAGAACTATTATGCGTAACACGGCGTTGCGGGATCGGTTGATGCACAGTTTGGCGGAAATAGAAAAATCCGCGCTGGCGGCACAAGCGCGCAAATTTTCCGAAGGGGAACTTTCGGTGCTGCAATTCATCGGAGATTCCGAAAAAGGGGTCAATCCCTCCCAAATCAGCGATTGCATGCGGCTGAGCCGTTCCCGCGTGGCGAGCATTCTCAGCGTATTGCGGCGAAAAGATTTTATCTCCATGGAGATCGATGCCGCAGACCGCAGAAAAATGACGGTCGGCATCACGCCCGCGGGCAGTCAATTCCTCGCCGCCCGCCGCAAGGAATTTTTCCGTCGGCTGGATGATTTTCTGAGCGCCCTCGGCACGGAAGACGGGGAAGCCCTGGCGCGGATCGCGGAAAAGACTGCCGACATCCTGCGCGTTCCCGAAGCGTGAATCGACCGCAGCAAAAAACACATCGTTCTTGAAGGAGCGTATCCCGCGCCGCTGACAAACGGCGCGGGATTTTGTTTGGAAAAAACTTGTATATTTTCATAGCGATTACAGACAATAACGATATGGAAAACGCTCTCGTATACGGTGCGTCGGCAGGCGCGGTGTTGCTGCTCTTTCCCGTTTTTTTATGTCTGGATGCATATGCCGATCTGACGGAGAATAAATTTTGTTTTTCCGTGTGCGCTTTCGGCGCATTCAAAATCATCGGCGGATACATCCGTCTCGAACGGGAAGGGCTCGCCGTCCATGTCGGGCGGAAAAAAGCATTTTTTTTGCCGTATGCACAGATGAGCAACGAACGGAAAAAGTTCGAGATCACGGCGGGATTTCAGCCGGTCGCGTGTAAAATTTCCCTGGAAATCGGGGACGAAGATCTTCCCGTCGCCACTTTTCTCCTGACGGCGGGGGCAAGGATACTCTCGGAAACGCTCTTTCCCGTTTTCCGCCGCGGACGGAAATTTTTGAAACTTGAAAACGGACTTTTGCTGCGGCACGGCGGGAATGCCGCTTTGCTCACCCTTCATTTCGTTGCCGCATTCAATCTGCTCACCGTCGGCATTGCGTTGACCAAAATTTTATTGGAGGCAATCATCAATTTATGGCAGAAAAAGAAAGACACAAGACACTCGAAAGCCTGATCGGACTGTCCGTGCAATCCCTTAGTGAACTCGTCGACGTGGATACGGTCATCGGCAAACCCGTTTTTTCGGCAAGCGGCAGCCAGATCATTCCTTTCACCAAGGTAACCGTCGGATATATGACGGGCGGAGGGGAATACGGCGACGCCAAGGTCATTCAGTCCGACGGGCGTTCCTTTGCGGGCGGTGCGGGCAGCATCGTTACCATGAAGCCCTGCGGATTTCTCATCGACGACGGCAAGAGTTGCCGCCTGGTCAAAATTACCGACGAACCGTGGGAAAATCTGATGGAAAAGGCGGAGGGCGTCCTTTCCCGCTTTACCGCGGGCAAAGACGACAAAAATAGGCAATGAAAAAGCAAATAAGTCTTTGCCCCGACCTGTTCCGGCGGATATGTTTTTTCTGTCTCCCGTCGCTTGTCTTTGTGCTCTTCGCACTTGCCGCGTCTTATGTTGCCGTTTTCTTTCCGCCCGCCCGAACGGTCGCCGCGGCGGCAAGCGTTTCGCAAGGGGAAGCGGTGATGGAAGTTTCTTCGGGGCGACTGCTCTATGAAAAGAACGGCGACAAGCGCCTTCCGATGGCGAGCACGACCAAGATCCTCACCGCCGCCATCATCATCGAAGACTGCGATTTGGAGGAAGAGATCACGATCCCGCGGGAAGGAACGGGCATTGAAGGTTCTTCCGTATATCTGAAACCGAACGAAAAATATACCGTCCGCAGCCTGTTATACGGACTGATGCTCCGTTCGGGCAACGACTGCGCCGTAACGCTTGCCCTGCATCACAGCGGCAGCATCGGCGCTTTTGCCGCCGAAATGAACCGCCGCGCGGCAAGTTGGGGCGCAAAAGACAGCCATTTCGTCAACCCGCACGGGTTGCCGGATGACGCGCATTACACCACGGCTGCCGATCTCGCACACATTGCCTGTCGTGCCATGCAAAATCCCGTCTTTCGGGAGATCGTTTCCGCCAAATCTTTTGAGGAAAACGCCTGGACCAACAAAAACAAAATGCTCTTTTCCTATGAAGGCGCCAACGGCGTAAAGACGGGTTATACCAGACAGGCGGGGCGCTGTCTGGTTACGGGCGCAAAGCGGGGGGATATGCAGTTGGTGTCCGGCGTGCTCAATTCCCCGCAGATGTACCGGCGGAGTGCGGAGTTGCTGGATCGGGCATTCCGGGAATACACATTGGTGCGCCTTTATTCCGCCGAACGGGAATTTGCCGTTCCGACCGACGGCGGGAAAGAGATCTGCGCGGTACGAGGCGACGAGGATAAAGACTTTTTTTATCCGCTTGCGGCAGGGGAAAAAATAAAAATCGAATGCGAATTTTCAAAACCGATCCGTCCGCCTGTGAAAAAAGGTGAAAATCAGGGAAAAATTTCCGTATTCCTTGAAAATCAGTTGATTTTCAGCGCAAATTTGTGTACTATAAAAGACGTGGAAAAGAGTTATCGGGACTGTCTGCGCGAAACGCTTGACAAATTCTGAAAGCGGATTTTCAAAAAAGAAAGGATTTTTACACAAGGGCTATGCGAATCAATAAATTTATGGCGGAAAACGGCGTGGCAAGCCGCCGCGCGAGCGATAAACTGATCGAAGAGGGTGCCGTGGAGATCAACGGCAGACCGGCAAAACTCGGGGACAACGTGGAACCCGACGACGTCGTGCGCGTCAACGGCAACATCGTCGGCCGCCGCACCAAAAACGAATATTTCATCATGAACAAGCCCAAAGGATACCTTTGCACCGTATCGGACGATCGGGGCAGAAAGACGGTCATAGACCTTCTGCCCGCCGGGACGGGGCGCGTCTTCCCCGTCGGAAGGCTGGATTACGATACGGAAGGGCTGCTTCTGCTCACCAACGACGGAGATCTTGCATACCGTCTGACCAATCCCGCCAATGAGATACCGAAGACGTACGTCGCAAAAATCGAAGGCACCGTAACCGAACAGATGCTCAACCGCATCCGCCCGGGAATCGAGATCTCCGCAGGCGTCGTAACCAAAAAATGCAAAATGAAAATTCTGGAAACCAACAAAAAATATACCCGCGTGCAGATTGTCCTGACCGAAGGCAAAAACAGGGAGATCCGCAAGATGTTTGAAGCCATCGGCAAAAACGTCGCCTTTTTGAAACGCACCAAGATCGGAGAACTCACGCTGCGCGGCATGGACAGGGGACAGGTCAGAAAACTCACCCCCGAAGAGGTCGGATATCTCGCGCAGTTATAAAAAAATTGTGCAAACCAAAAAACGGACAGTAAAAAACTGTCCGTTTTTTGGTTCTGTGATTGCTTTTATAAACTTCTGATAAGTCCGATGACCTTGCCCAAAACGGCGACGTCATCGAGCACGATGTCGCTCAGACGGGGATTTTCGGGATGCAAAACGATTTTCCCGTTCCGCTTATAAAACCTTTTGACCGTGGCGGAATCTTCGATCAAGGCAACGACGATCTCGCCGTTTTCGGCATCCGGCTGTTGACGCACGATGATCTTGTCGCCGTCAAAGATGCCCGCATCGATCATACTGTCGCCCTGCACGCGGAGCATGAAAATGCCTTCGCCCTTGAATTCATCGGCAGGCAGGGCATAATATCCTTCGTAATTTTCGGTTGCGAGAATGGGCGTACCGGCGGTAACCGTACCGATGAGAGGAACGGTTTTCAGATTGCGTTGCAGACTGACGGCGCGCTTTTTATTGTCCGTTTTTTGCAGCATGCCGTTTGCGCGCAGACGGTCGATGTAATTGTATGCCGTTGCCGTGGACCTGAATCCCATCTCCCGACAGATCTCCCGCACGGAAGGGGCATAGCCGTTTTCATCGCAGAAGCGTTCGATGAAACGCAACACTTCGTCCAGTTGTTCCTGTTTGATCATACCCGCACCTCTTTTGTTTCATTATATCACAAATAAATTTATATTGCAAACATTTGTTTATACATTTTTGCTTGAATTTCAATTTTTTTTGTAGTATACTATAAGAAGGCTGTAAAGAGGTAAAAAAATCATGCGAATCGGAGAAATGTGCGAGTTGTACGACCGCCCCTGCATCGGGTGCGGGGAATGCGAACGGTGCGATCTGGATCCCGAAAAAATTTGCGACAACTGCGGGAAGTGCTTAGACGTCAAAGATTTCGTCAGCAT
This sequence comes from uncultured Clostridia bacterium, assembly GCA_944372515.1. Classification (GTDB taxonomy): domain Bacteria; phylum Bacillota; class Clostridia; order Christensenellales; family Borkfalkiaceae; genus RGIG4074. The sequence goes on along the minus strand of CALVZM010000023.1, from coordinate 24,237 downwards.
CAAGATCGATAAAATTTATGCATCCGACGAAGAATTCGAGCGGGACAAACCAAGGAAAAAGTAAAAAGGGAAGCGGTTTTTTTGACCTGCTTCCTTTTTATATGCGGATATTTTATTTTTCCTTTTTCTCCGTTTCTTTCCGTTTACTCTCGTCGGAAAGGAAAAAGGGTTTACAGGCGGCGTATTCTTCTTCGGGGATGAATGCATCGATCATCAACCCCTCATCGGTATAATCGATCTTCTTTTCTGTGATACGTCGGCGGAGCCGATCATATTCAGGCATGCGGGCATAGGGGACAAACAGCGTTGCGGCGCGCAGTTTTTCCGAAAAAGATTGCAAAATGCGCCGTTTGAGTTCGTCGATGCCCTCGCCCGTCTTTGCGGAAATGCAGACGCAATCGGCAGGAAAAAGCGTGCGGTCGGCAGCCTTGTCGCATTTGTTCATGACGATGAGATAGGGGGAGGAAAAATTCAGCGCCCGCAGCGTGTCCATCGTCGTTTTGATCTGCATATCGTAATCGCCCGATCCGTCGCACACGATGAGGGCGAGGTCGCAATCGATCGCGCTTTCCAGCGTGGAACGGAAGGCGTCCACGAGGTGGTGGGGCAGTTCGCGCAAAAATCCGACGGTATCGGTGAGGATGAACGGAGCGCCGTCGACGGAAAAATTCCGCGCGGTCGTGTCAAGCGTCGCAAAGAGTTGGTCCTGCACATAGACGTTTGCGTCCGTAAGGACGTTCATCAGCGTCGACTTGCCCGTATTGGTGTAACCGACCAGGGCAATGGTCCTGGCATTGTTTTTGCGCCGCCGCGCCGTCTGCTGCATGCGGCGTTTTTTCATTTCATCGGCTTTTTGACTCAGGAAACGTATGCGCCTGCGGATCAGCCGCCGATCCGTTTCCAATTGCGTTTCTCCGGGTCCGCGCGTACCGATCCCGCCGCCCAAACGTGAAAGTTTTCCGCCTTCGCCTTTGAGGCGGGGATAAATATAGCGCAACTGCGCCAGTTCGACCTGGATCTTTCCTTCGCCGGAAAGGGCGTTTTTCGCAAAGATATCCAAAATCAGCGTCGTGCGGTCGATGACTTTGCGACCCGAGAGCGCCGCGGAAATATTGAGCGTCTGCGAAGGGGAAAGTTCTCCGTTGAAAAGTACGGTGATATTTTCCAGCCCTTCGAGCATATCGTTCAATTCTGCAAGTTTACCGCTGCCGACAAAGGTTGCGGGATTGATCTCGCGGATCGTCTGATAGACCGTCCCCGCATAAGCGCCGCCCGCGCTTTCGATGAGCGATACGGCTTCCTTGTGCAGGTCGGCATATTGTCCGTCCAGAACGGGTTGTAAAATAAATATGTTTTCCGTTTCTTTGGCAACGGAAGATTGCAAGGGATAGGGCATGCTCGCACGGTCTCCTCGGCTATATCGTTCAATCGTCTTCGTCGGGACGCAGTTTTACTTTATCCGCAACGCGCCGACGGTTTTCCTCGGTAATCGCCGCATAATGCTTGCGCGTCGTGTTAACGTCCTTGTGCCCCAGCACGTCCGCGACGATGTAAATATCGCCCGTTTTCTGATAGAGCATGGTGCCGTATGTGGAACGCAACTTATGGGGGGTTATTTTTTTGAGCGGTGAGACGATTTTTGCATATTTTTTCACCAGGTTTTCTATGGCACGCACCGTCATGCGGCGGTATTGCAGGGAGAGGAAAAGGGCATTTTCACCCTGCGGGATCTTATTGTCTTCCGCCTTTTCTTCCATGTACCGTTTCAAAGCCGTCGCCACTTCCCGCGAAAAGTATAAAATGGCTTTATTGCCGCCTTTCCGCTGCACGATGAAAGAATTATCGGAAAAATCGATGGATTCGTTGTTCAGTCCGACCAATTCGCTGATACGGATGCCCGTGCCGAGAAAGAGGGTAAGAATGGCGGTATCGCGCACCCGGGTGCGCGCGTGATAGCCTTCGGCATGCCTGGAAAGACCCTGTCCCGATTCTGCTTTTTCGAGCATTTCGGATACTTCGTCCGCATCCAGGCGGATGATCTCTTTTTCGTGCTGTTTGGGCGTTTCCACCTTGGCGGCGTTGTCAACGTCGATCATATTGCGATTGAAAAAATATTTGAACATCGCGCGCACGGCGGAAAGTTTACGGGCTTTTGCACGGTCGTTGCAGCGCAATTCCTTGCCTTTGAAAGTGTAGAGGGACAGACGGGAGAGGAAGATTTCGATGTCCGTTTCGGTTACCGCGCCGAGATCTTCCAGCGTCAGATCGGCAACTTCCTTGCGGCGGAAACGGGTCTTGACGAGAAAATCAAAAAATATGCGCAGGTCATAGGCATATTTGAGGCGCGTTTCCACGGAGGTGCGTTGTTCGATGCCGCGAAAATAATCTTCCGCAAAAGGGGGAAGTTCTTCCAACAATCCGTAAATTCTTTTGAGATTTTTATTGTCCCGATCGAGATAATAATCTTTTGTTTTGCTCATAAAAAGTTACCCGTCAAAAGTCAATGCACCGAAAGTTCCGAAGAACAGGGCACGCAAGAAAAAAAATTATCGTCGCAAGGATTTTTCCATGCGTAATACAAACAATTTTCCGAAAATTTTCCGAATGTAAGACCCAATTTTCCCGAACGAAAGGGATTCAGTGCGGCGCATTTTCTGCTCAAATCACAGTTTCAGCCACAAAATCCCCGCGATGGGGAGACGCCAAACTATTCGTAAAATGCAGGTTTTACGAATAGTAGAGATAAAGAGAAGGCAAAAAGGGATTTTTGTATTGAATTTTATTGAATTTATAAATATATAATTTTTATTGAATTTATTTTATCCGATTTTCCCAAACGGCAAGTAAATTAGCCTTTGATTTTTTCCGCGGAAAAAAATTTTTACAGCGTTTTTTTTGCGTCGGATTGTCGTATTGTTTATTTCCCGATTTTTTTCGTTCGCGTCGTCCGATAAATTTTATAAAAAGTTTGACTTTTTCAGAAAAAAACGCTTAAATTTCGGCAAAAACCTGTACTCGGGAAATATTGATTCTGTCTCATCAAAGAATCAGCGACTTTTTTTATCGGCAAATTTTTCCTTTTTTCATGCTCCGCTCAGGCTCAAATTCAAGATCTTTTTTCGGCTTGCTTTGGCTTAAAATTTGGCGATTGCCGCAAATCATTCCGCTCCAACCGAAAGATCAATCCAAAATCAAAATCTGCCGACCGTAATTCGACCGATATACGTTATTCAATCACTGTATTCAAAACCATTTTAACAAATCGATACCTCAATAACCGTGCACTCGTCTGATATCGAAGAAAAATACAGGTATTATGTCAGACATACATCTTTCTTTTCGATAAAAATCCCGTAGGAATACGGCACGACCGGCAATTTTTGGCGATATTCTTTCCCGCTGAGCAATTCCACGTAAACGGCATCGGTATTGAAGAGAATATCCGGTTTTTCCGAGCCGTTGTTCACATAGACATAGCAAACTTTCCCGTCTTTGACTCGCGCAAACAGCAAAAAAGAAGTTTTTCCGCAATATATCTCGGTGTACTCCCCGTCGGAAAGGATATTTTTGAGCCTTTCGCGGATATCTCCGAGTTTACGGTAAAATCCGATGAGATCGGCATTGAGATGCTCCCAATCGAAGCAGCGGCGGCAAAACGGATCGATGTATCCTTCCATGGCATTTTCGTCGCCGTAATAGACGCACGGAACGCCCGGCAGCATATATTGCAGCATGGCGGCAAGTTTGACTTTTTCGATCCCCTGTCTTTTTTCGGCGTCGCTCAAAGACGTGATCGCCATTTCTTCCTTGTCGTATGTGTTTTTCCCTGCGAGCACGGTCAGTATTCTTGCCGTATCGTGCGTGGACAAAATATTCATCAAACAGTCTAGCACGCATTTTGGATAGTTATCGCGCAGCATGTTGACGGTTCCCGCCAACACTTTTGCTTTGCCCGAAAGGACATAATTGATGATGGCGTCTTTCAGCGGATAATTCATCACGCTGTCCAACTCTTCCCCTTGAAAATACTGCCGCCTTTGTCCGTAGGCGATCTTGTCCGACGCACATTCCCAGACTTCGCCGATGACGATCGCTTCCGGATTTTTTTCTTTGACGGCGGTGCGCAGTTTTTTGAGGAAAAAATCGGGCAGTTCGTCGGCGACATCCAGACGATACCCGCCGATCCCCGTTTCCAGCCAATATTTCAGAACACCGTCTTTCCCGAAAATAAAATTCTGATATCCTTCGGACGCCTCATTCACGGCGGGCAGGGTCTCGATCCCCCACCAACTGTGATAGCCGCGCGGATAATCATAAAAATCATACCAATCGCGATACGGCGAATCGGGCGACTGATAGGCGCCGACGCTGTCATAATGCCCGTAACGGTTAAAATAGCGGCTGTCATCGCCCGTATGATTGAAAACGCCGTCCAAAATAATACGGATGCCCCTCTTTTCTGCCTGTGCGACAAGTTCTTCAAAGTCCTCTTTCGTGCCGAGGAGCGAATCTATTTTTTTATAATCTCCCGTGTCGTAACGATGATTGGAAACCGATTCAAAGACAGGATTGAAATAGATGACGCTGACATGCAGGGAACGGAGATAATCGAGTTTGGAGATTACGCCGCGGAAATTGCCGCCGAAAAAATCGTTGTTCCGGACGACGCCTTTTTCATCGGGTCTGAACGCGGGGATGCCGCCCCAATCCTGCCGCAGGATCTTCCCGGGGCCCGCGGCAATGTCGCCCTCTTTGGCAAATCTGTCGGGAAAGATCTGATACATCACGCCGCCTTTGAACCAATCCGGCGTGGAAAAATTTTCCTGACAGACGGTCAACTGATACCCTTTGCCGCTATAAAATTCCGCGCGGCGGCGTCTGCCTCTGCCGATATATTTTCCGTTCAGAATGAAGCGATAAAAATACAGTCCCGTTTCATTGATCTTCAAGGACAAAACATATCCGCCGTCGGTGCGTTGCATGGGATAAGGCGTGGCGGGGCAGCCGTCGCGGTTAAGGTCGAGAAAACACGCTCCCTCCTCGTCCGTACAGACGCGGAAGGTAATGACTTCACCGCGGCGGATCGCGCCCGTTATGCTTTTGCAGTTTTTGTCGAGTGGATCATAGTAAAAATTCATAAATGTCCGTCCGTCGGCACAAATCACCTTGCGTTCGTTTGCCGTCCCGGCGCGAAAGCGTTTTTACGGCTTTCGGCTGACGACAGGTCCGATCTCCCAGATATTTTCCGCATACTCTTTAATGCTGCGATCGGCGGCAAAATATCCTGCCGCGGCGATATTGCGCAGGGAAATGCGGTTCCATTCCTTTTTATTTTCCGCATACAGTTTGGACAGTCTGCCCTGGGTCGAACTGTAAGACTCATAATCGGCGAGACACATATACGGGTCGGCGATCGGCGAACCGCGCAACAGATAATCGGCGATGTCCGAGAAGGACTGTCCGTTGAATCCGACAATGAGCGATTCGATGATCTTGCGGATATGAATGTTCTGATTGAAATAACTGCTCGAACAATAGCCGTTTTTCCAGATGCGGTCAACTTCGTCGGCTTTCAGACCGAAGATGAAAATGTTTTCATCCCCGACTTCGCGCGCCATTTCCACATTGGCGCCGTCGAGCGTGCCGATGGTCAGCGCGCCGTTGATCATGAATTTCATGTTGCCCGTGCCGCTCGCTTCTTTGCCCGCCAGAGAGATCTGCTCGGAAATTTCCGATGCAGGCATCAGTTTTTCGGACATGGTAACGTTGTATTCTTCGGCGTAAACGACGTTCAGTTTTTCGTTGACTTTCGGATTCTTGCGGATATCTTCGGCAAGGAAACAGATGAGTTTGATGATCTGCTTCGCCATATAATAACTCGGTGCCGCCTTCGCGCCGAAAATATAGGTCTTGGGCTGAATGTTCAGGTCGGGATCTTCCTTCAATGCGTTGTAAGTCGCAATGATGTTGAGAACGTTCAGAAGTTGCCTCTTATACTCGTGCATACGCTTCGCCTGCACGTCGAAAAGGGTCTGCGTGTCGATTTTCAGTCCCTGTTTTTTGGCGATAAATTCGGCAAACTGTCTCTTCTTGACCTGTTTGATCTCTTCCAGCCGTTTGAGCACCGATGCGTCGTTTTCAAATTTTTTGAATTTTGAAAGTTCGGCGGCGTTTTTGATATAGCCCGTTCCGATGCAGTCGTTCAGAAGTTCGGCAAGTTCGGGATTGGACTGGTTGAGCCAGCGTCTGTGTGCGATGCCGTTGGTTACATTGGTAAACTTATCGGGCGTATACTCATAAAAATCACGGAAGATGCTCTCCTTGATGATTTCGCTGTGCAGCCCCGAAACGCCGTTGACTTTGTGCGAGCCCATGACGCTGAGATTTGCCATTTTGACGATGTTATGATTGAGGATCGCCATTCTGCCGATCTTGTTCCAATCTCCCGTATAACGGTTCCACAGTTCCTCGCAGAAACGGCGGTTGATCTCCTTAATAATGGTATAAATGCGCGGCAGATGGCGGGCAACGAGGTCTTCTGACCAGGTTTCGAGCGCTTCCGCCAGGACGGTGTGATTGGTATAGGCGCAGCAGGCAGTGGTGATTTCCCACGCTTTTTCCCAGGAATAGCCGTTCTCATCGATGAGAATGCGCATGAGTTCGGGAATGGAGAGCGCGGGATGGGTGTCGTTCAGATGAATGGCTGCCAATTGCGGCAGGGTGTCGAGAGAGCCGTAACGGCGCTTATGATCGGAAATGATGGATTGCAGGGATGCCGAAACGAGGAAATACTGCTGTTTGAGGCGCAAGACCTTTCCTTCCATGTGATTGTCCGCGGGATAGAGTACCTTGGTGATGAGTTCCGCTTCGTTGTCCTGCTGCATGACCGCCTGGTATGCGCCGCGGGCAAACAGATTCATGTCAAATTCCCGTTTGGCGCGGGATTTCCAGAGTCTGAGGACGGAAACGGCTTCGCTGTCATAGCCCGAGACCATCATATCGTAAGCAATGGCTTCGATGTCGTTGGTGTCGTGGTAGATGACTTCCATTCTGTCGCTGTTCCAGCGTTCCTCGACGTATCCGTCGAAATGCACGGTAAAAATTTTATCGCTGCGCTGGGTCAGCCACGCTTCGCCGCCCGGAAGCCACACATCGGGCAGTTCGATCTGCCAGCCGTCCACGATCTTCTGCTTGAACAGTCCGTATTCATAGCGTATGGAAAAGCCCATGGCGGGATAGTTGCCCGTGGCAAGCGCGTCCATGAAGCAGGCGGCAAGCCTGCCGAGTCCCCCGTTGCCAAGCCCCGCATCCGGCTCCAATTCATAGAGTTCTTCGAGGGTAACGCCGTATTTTTTCAGCGCACCGGACACGGATGCCTCGATCCCGAGATTGAAAATACTGTTTTTCAGAGAGCGCCCCATCAAAAATTCCATGCAGAGATAATAGACCCGTTTTGCGCGGCGGGCTTTCATCTCTTTGTGAAACTTCTGCCGCTTTTCCAGCATGATGTCGCGCACGCTCATGACGACCGATTTATAGATCTGATCTTTTGTCGCATCGGCGGGCAGCACGCCGAAATAACGGGAAAGTTTCCCGTCGATCAGTTGCTCCGCCTCTTTTTCCGTTAATTTTGTGTTCATTGACTATCACTCCTCTAATATCAGAATATGTTTTTCTCCGTCGATTTTAGCTTTCCTTAAAAGACCGCAAGCAAAAAGGTATGAGAAATTGAAACGAAAACCCGTCCCAATTTCTCATAACCGCCTTACTTAAAAATTGAGTTGTTTTGCTTCTCCGATTTTATTTTGATGCTTTTCGGCTCATTTTAACACATCGGCATACATCTGTTCGTAATATTGCGCGGTGTTTTTCCAACTGAAATCGGTCGTCATCACCTTATACACCAACTTCTTCCATTCGTCTTTGTTGTAGAAGAGATTGACCGCTTCGCGCAGAACGTACAACATATCGTACGCATTATAATTGGCGAACGTGAAGCCGTTGCCGCCGGCACCCCAGGGCTTGATGCTGTCATACAACCCGCCGACTTCCCGCACCACGGGCACCGTGCCGTAACGGGAGGCGATCATCTGCGAAAGACCGCAGGGTTCGCTCTTGGACGGCATCAGGAAAATGTCTGCGCCCGAATAGATCTTCCGCGACAGATCGGAATTGAAGGTGATGCAGGAAACGACTTTCCCGCTGTAACGCCGCTGCAAATCGGAAAAATAGTTTTCAAAAATGGAATCGCCCGTGCCGAGCAGAATGAACTGCACGTCCTGCGAGAGAAATTCTTCAATGACCGTCTTGACGAGATCCAGCCCCTTGTGCGCCACCAGGCGGGTGATCATCGCCACGACGGGCACGTTTTCACGGACGGGCAGCCCGAGCATGCGCTGCAATTCCTCTTTGCATATCTTTTTATTCTCCGGATTTTCGGCGCTGTAATGCGCGAAAAGCGCCTGGTCGGTTTCCGGATTGTAATAATCGGGATCGATGCCGTTGAGGATGCCGCGCAGTTTGAAGGAATTCTTGCGGATGATATCCTGCAATCCGTGCGCGTGATACGGGTCCTTGATCTCCTCGGCATACCGCGGGCTGACCGTCGAAACGGCTTCCGAACACTCGATCGCGGCCTTCATCAGGTTGATACAGCGGTCATATTCGAGCAGATATCTGTAATCGTTGGAAATGCCGAACAGGTCTTCGAGGATATCCAGGGAATACTGCCCCTGATATTCGATGTTGTGAATGGTGAAGATCGCCCGCGTGAACTGATATTCCTCACGGAAGCAGTAAATGGTTTTGAGGTAGATCGCCGCCAACGCCGCCTGCCAATCGTGGCAGTGCAGGATTTCGGGATAGAATTTGATGAAGCCCAAAATCTCCATGACGCTGCGGCAGAAGAAGGCAAAGCGTTCGCCGTCGTCATAATATCCGTAGCAGCCGGGGCGCTTGAAATAGTATTCGTTGTCCACGAAATAATAGGTTACGCCGTCTTTTTCATAGGAAAAGATGCCGCAATACTGATTGCGCCAGGCAAGCGGAATGAAGATGCTGCCGATAAAGCGGAACTCCTGACGGTACTGCGGACGGATGTCCGAATACAGCGGGATAATGACGCGCACGTCATAATTCCCCGTCGCCGCCAACGCTTTGGAAAGAGAACCGACCACTTCGGCAAGCCCGCCCGTCGCAATGAACGGCGCCGCTTCGCTCGCCACGAAGAGTATCTTTCTTTTTTCCTTGACCGTAACGGCCTGTGCGGCGGCAGACGCGGGAGCGGGCGTTTCGACGGGCTCCGCCACCGTTTCCACTGCCTGAACGGGCACCTTTTTCTTCACGGGTGTTTTTCTGCGTCCCGAAGTCTTGACTTCGTTCTGTTCGGTCATGTTTTCTTTTTCGTTGTTTTCCATGTCTTTCTCCTTCTTGCGGCGCACGCGCCGCCTCCTTATCATTGATTTTATTATAGCACGTCCGCGACGGTCTTTGCAAGAATGTAACCGGGATTTTCTCGGTTTTTTTCTCCTTTTTGACCGAGACGGACAAAAAATCAGATCATCATGCCCTTGCGGATGAAATACGGCAGGGTCTCGCAGCCGCTCAGCACTTTCCTGTCGCGGATGACGACGTTCTTGTCCGTGATGACGCAATTGAGCCTGGCTTTTTCCCCGACGATGTTGTCCTGCATGAGGATGCAGTTTTCCACGACGGCGCCGCGGGCGACTTTCACTCCGCGGAAGAGAATGGAATTGCGCACCGTACCGTGGATCTCGCACCCGTCGGAAATCAGGGAATTGGCGACCTTTGCATCCTTGCCGTATTCCGAAGGCGCGCTGTCTTTGACTTTGGTGTAGATGTCCCGCGCGCCGAAAAGTTCCTTGCGCACGTTCCCGTCAAGCAACTCCATGTTGTGTTTGAAATATGCCGCCATGCTCGTGATCCCGCCGTAATATCCTTCAAATCTGTAATTATAGATCTTGGCGGTGTCGACGCTGCGCGAGAGGATATCCCTGCCGAAACTCGTATAGCCGCAAGTGGTGGCATTGCGCACGAGGTCGAGTAGATAATCCCGGTGCAGGACCATGAGGTTGACGAACACATCCGCCTTGCCCTTGGCGGGCGGATTGATGCGGATCTCGGTTACCCGATCCTCTTTGTCCGATTTGATGGTCATGTAATAATGCGTTTTGACGACGGGCTGGTTGTGCGTTACCATGGTGATGTCCGCGCCCTTTTGTTCATGGAAGGCGATCACGTCCTGAATGTTGAAACGCGCCACGCCGTCGCAGTCGGACAGGACGACATAGTCCTGCTTGCATCTGCCGAGGAATCCGACGATGCCCTTCAACGCTTCCAGCCTGGTATTGATGACCGTTTCGTTTTCATCGACGTAAGGTGGCAGGAGGACCATGCCGCCGTCTTTGCGGGCGAGATCCCACTCTTTTCCGCTGCCGACGTGGTCGATCAGGGACTGATAGTTGGTCTTGGTCATCAGCCCGACGGTCGTGATGCCCGCATTGACCATATTGGAAAGGGAGAAATCGATCATGCGGTATCTGCCGCCGAACGGAACGGACGCCATCGTCCGGTGCCCGGAAAGTTCGGGAATATTCTCCTCGTGCATACTTGAAAAAATAACGCCTACTGCTGTCATGATTCTTCTTGCGCCCCCTGCTTTATTTGACTTTTTTCATTGCGTCGACGATGACGCCGGGCGCGACCGTTGCACCCGCTTCCACGACGGTGTTCCTGCCGATGACGGCAATGCCTTTGCCCTTTTCTTCCAACCCGAGCCCGCTCTCTTTGGGCGCGCCGACGACGGCATTTTCCCCGATGACGACTTCCTCGTCCACGATGGAATATTCGACCTTGGCGCCCGATTTTACGACCGTGCCCGCCATGATGACGGCGTCTTTGACATACGCCCCCTTCTCGATGACGACGTTGCTCGCCAGAACGGAATGCTCCACCTTGCCGTGGATCTCACAGCCGAGCGCGACCATGGAATCGGACACTTCCGCGTCGTCGCCGATATATTCGGGCGGTGCCAGAGGGTTCCTCGAATGGATCTTCCATGCATCGTCGCCGACGTCGAAGGCGGGCGTTTCGCCCAAAAGATCCATGTTGGCTTCCCAGAGGGAAGAAATGGTGCCGACATCCTTCCAATATCCCGTGAACTGATAGGACATCATCTTCTCGCCCGCTTGCAGCATCGCAGGCAGAATGTCCTTGCCGAAGTCCTTGGACGACTCGGGGTTGTCCTCGTCGCGCTGCAAATACTCAAAGAGTTTGTCCGCCGTGAAAATATAGATCCCCATCGAAGCCAGATTGCTCTTGGGCTTTTTGGGCTTTTCTTCAAATTCGTAAATGGAGCCGTCGGGATTGGTGTTGAGCACGCCGAAGCGGGATGCCTCCTCAATGGGCACGGGCATACAGGCAATGGTGCACGCCGCACCGCTCTCCTTGTGCGCTTTGAGCATCAAAGAATAGTCCATTTTGTAGATATGATCGCCCGAAAGAATGAGAACATATTCGGGATTATACATCCGCATGAAGTGCAGGTTCTGATAAATGGCGTTGGCGGTGCCTTCAAACCAGGAAGATTTGACTTTGCCTTGGTAAGGCGACAGGATGTGCACGCCGCCGAAGGCGCGGTCAAGATCCCAGGGTTGTCCGTTGCCGATGTACTCGTTCAGGATCAAAGGCTCGTACTGCGTCATGACACCCACCGTGTCGATACCCGAATTGATGCAGTTGGACAGCGGAAAATCGATGATACGGTATTTTGCGCCGAATTCCACGGCAGGTTTTGCAATCTTGCTGGTCAATGCGTACAGCCGGCTGCCTTGTCCGCCCGCAAGCAACATCGCAACACACTCTTTTCTTCTTTGCATAACTGTTTATATAACCCCCATTGAGTTTTATTATTGTCGTTTTCCGTATCGGAACGGATCGCCGCGGCAACCATCCGGGGCAATCCCTCTTCCTTTACGCCTTCTTTTCGGGCGCGCCTTCTGCGGAAGGTTTGTCCGAAGTCTGCGCCTTGGCTTTGACGGCTACCTTTTTCTGCACGGCGTCCCCCACTTTTTCAAGATATATGCAAGTCAGGCGCGGCATATTCAACTGAATGGAAACTTCTTTGCCGTGGCTGGGCTTTTTTACCGTGGAATACGTCTTCTTTTTGAGTTGTCCGTCGCCGCCGTATCGAACGTCGTCCGAATCGAAGATGATCTTGTACTTGCCCTTTTCGATGCCGAGCAGATATCTGTCGATGTTCACGCCGGAAAAACAGGCGAGGACGATGATCTCTTTCCCCGCGCGGTTGCGGCGCTTGTAGGCAATGGTATTGGTATCCCTGTCGTCGGGCGCGAGCCATTCAAAGCCGTCCCAGGAATCTTCGATCTCAAAAAATTCGGAATGTTCCTTATAAAAGCGGTTGAGATCCCGAACGTAATCGGACAATTTCTGGTGCAGGGGATACACTTTCAGGAAAAATTCCAGACCTTCGGCATAGTTCCATTCCTTGAACTGTCCGAATTCATACCCCATGAAGTTGAGTTTTTTACCGGGATGCGACATCATATATCCCAAAAACGCGCGCACGCCGGCGAACTTTTCCTCGGTCGTGCCCGGCATTTTATTGATGAGCGAACATTTGCCGTGCACCACTTCGTCATGCGAAATGGGCAGAACGTAATTCTCGGAAAAGGCATACATCATGGCAAACGTCATCTTGTTGTGATTGTTCATGCGGAAATAGGGATTGAGAGAAACGTAACTTAAAACATCGTTCATCCAGCCCATGTTCCATTTGAAATTGAACCCGAGCCCGCCCTTGTCCGTCGGCTGCGTAACCCCGGGCCACGCCGTCGATTCTTCGGCGATCATCAGCGCATGGGGAAATTCGCGGAAGACGACTTTGTTGAGTTCCTGCAAGAAAGCAATGGCTTCCAGGTTCTTGTTTTCACCGTATTTATTGGGGACCCATTCCCCTTCGCGGCGGTCATAATCGAGATAGAGCATGGAAGCAACGGCATCCACGCGCAGACCGTCCACGTGATATTTATCAAAGAAGAATACCGCGCCCGAAATCAGGAAAGACAAGATCTCCTTCCTGCCGTAATCGAACCGCCTTGTCCCCCACGCTTTGTGCTCCATTCTGTCCCACTGCGGGCATTCATAGAGCGGCTGCCCGTCAAATTCATACAATCCGTGGGCATCTTTGGGGAAATGCGCGGGTACCCAGTCTAAAATGACGCCGATGCCCGCTTGGTGGAAGGCGTCGACGAGCGCCATGAAGTCCTTGGGCGTGCCGAGGCGGGAAGTAACGGCATAGTACCCCGTTACCTGATACCCCCACGACCCGTCAAAGGGATGTTCACACACGGGCATGAATTCGACGTGCGTATACCCCATTTCTTTGACGTATTGCACGAGTTCGACCGCAAGATCGCGGTAAGAATAGTAATTCCCGTCGTCATGGATCTTCCAGGAAAGGAGATTGACCTCATAAATATTCATCGGCGAACGATAAATATTCTTTTCTTTCAATGCTTTGAAATATTCCCCGTCCTGCCATTCATACCCGTCCAGATCATAGAGTTTGGACGCCGTTGCGGGCGGCGTTTCGGCATGAAAGGCATAGGGGTCGGCTTTCAGCAATTTTCTGCCGTCGCGGGTGGTGATGCTGTATTTATAGACGTCGTATTCTTTGAGCCCCGGAATGAAGAGTTCAAACGTTTCATCGTCGATGAGTTTTTCCATGCGGTCGGCTTCGTCGTTCCAGCCGTTGAAATCGCCGACGACCGAAACGGAAACGGCGTGCGGCGCCCAGACGCGGAAAATATATCCCTCCGTACCGCCCCGCTTGACCTTGTGCGCGCCCATAAATTCATACGTCTTGTAGTTCTTCCCGTGGTGATATACATACAACGGGAAATTTTCCTGCGGTTTGTTTTCCATCGTCCCTCCCTCTTTTCGGTTCCTGCCGCGGCGCGGATGTTTGTCCGCGCGCCATGCCGCAAAACACGACGTTTTGACGGCAAAACGACCATGGTGTGGAATTATATTGGTATTATACTATATCTTGCGGAATTTTTCAATACTGTTTTGAAAATTTTTTCAATTTTTTTTAATTTTTTTCCCTTATTTTCTCACAGGCATGCAAATATGCGCCGCCGCTTCCATGCACGCATGTCCGCAGAGAATTTCAATTTTTGTTAATGATTGATTTTATTTCCCGCTTTTCCCGCCGATATCGGCATGATTTTTCGTCCATCTCGGCATTTTTTCGTCCCGTCTCGTTTGTTTTTCATACTATTGACATTATTTCCCGAATCTATATTTCCCGGATCTATCGCATTTTTTTCGTCGGGTTTTCCGTCCGATCGGCGATAGCGATTATCTTCTGCGTTAGCGGCGTTATCTCTGTGCTATCGGTTATTTTTCTTTGCTTATTTTATTGTTTTATCGGCTTTGTCTATATTATTTGTTTTATCGTCGGCAGTTTATATCCTTCGCCTTTCCGTTTTCCCCGACCCCGAACGTACAAAACGCACAACAGCCGCCTTAAACGGGATGAATATTTTGCGGATCTTCTTTTGGATGCGGATGCACCAAAACAAATCTATCATACCGCGATGGTTTCCGTGCATGAAAAAAGCGGGAAAATTCGCCCGCCTTTCAAAAAAACATATATTATGTCTGACATAGTACTTTGTATTTATATCAATTTAGAATGAATAACGTAGTCGGCAGTCGCCTTGTTGGTGGCAATGGGAATGTCATAGACGACGGCGATGCGCAGCAGCGCTTTGACGTCGGGATCGTGCGGCTGGGTTTGTAAGGGATCCCAGAAAAAGATAACGATGTCTATCTTCCCCTCCGCAACTTTGGCGCCGATCTGCTGGTCGCCGCCGAGCGGACCCGAAAGGTAACGCTTGACTTCCAGCCCCGTCGCTTCCGAAACGAGTTTTGCCGTCGTGCCCGTGCCGCAAAGGTCGAATTTGGAGAGTGTTTCCTTGTTGGTGATCGCCCATTGGATGATCTCATGTTTTTTGTTGTCGTGCGCGATGAGTGCGATGGTCTTTTTCTTCAAAACTTTTTCCTCCGTGTCGTTCTTTTTCTCTATTATACTCCGAACGCCCCTTTCTTGTCAAACGGTCAAAGGCATTTTCCGCATCCCGCCGTCTTTATTTTCTGAATTTGCCGCATACGGATTTTGCGTGATTTTTTTGCCTCGCTTTTTTCTCTGCAAAGCGATAAAAAATAAGTCTTGCCGAAAACGACAAGACTTATTCCGCTTTGAGGCGTCTGCCTCTTTTTTGCTGGTGCCGCTGATCGGGGTCGAACCGATACGGTATCACTACCACGGGATTTTGAGTCCCGCGCGTCTGCCAATTTCACCACAGCGGCGCATCAAGCGTATATCATTATACTATATACGCCGAAAAAAATCAACTGATTTTCATCCGCACGGCACGGCTTTTTTTTATTTCGCTTCGCTGATCTCGTCGAGATATGCGTCGTAATTCGTATTCTTGTCGTATACCTTCGTGCCGTTGATCTCAATGATGCGGTTGCACACGGCATTCATCAGTTCCCGGTCGTGCGACGTCACGAGCATCCACCCCTTCAAATTCTGCAATCCCGTATTGAGGGACGTGATCGTTTCCAGATCGAGATGGTTGGTCGGCTCGTCCAGAACGAGGAAATTGCCGCCCGCGAGCATCATTTTCGCCAGCATGCAGCGCACTTTTTCGCCGCCAGACAGCACTTTGGCACGCTTTAACGCCTCCTCGCCGCTGAACAGCATCCTTCCCAGCCAGCCGCGCAGATATTCCTCGTAATGGTCTTTGGAAAACTGCGAGAGCCATTCGACGAGGGTCAGATCGCACCCGTCGAAAAACTCGCTGTTGTCCGTCGGGAAATAGGAATTGACGATGGTCTTGCCCCATTTCACCGTGCCGCCGTCCGACTCCTCCTTGCCCATGAGGATGTCATAGAGCATGGTGATCGCGCGGCTGTTGTCCGACACGATACCGATCTTTTCATTTTTCTGCACCGTAAAGGATACGTCTTCAAAATATCCCTTTTTACTCAGCCCTTCGACCATGAGGATATCGTTGCCGATCTCGCGTTCAAATTTGAAATCGATGAAAGGATATTTGCGCAAAGACGGTTTGAAATCGCTGATGGTCAGTTTTTCAAGTTCCTTCTTGCGGGAAGTCGCCTGGCGGGACTTGGAAGCGTTGGCGGCAAACCGCGCGATGAAATCTTGGAGTTCCTTGGCGCGCTGCTCCGCCTTCTTGTTCTGCTCCTTCTGCTGCCGCGCCATGAGTTGGCTGGTCTGGTACCAGAAATCATAGTTGCCGACATACATGTTGATCTGCCCGTAATCGACGTCGCAGATGTTGGTGCAGACTTTATTGAGAAAATGGCGGTTATGCGAAACGATGATGATGGTATTTTCAAAATCCATCAGGTAATTTTCCAGCCAGCGCACGGACGCGATGTCCAAATCGTTGGTCGGCTCGTCCAGAAGGAGCACGTCGGGATTGCCGAACACCGCCTGCGCCAGGAGCACTTTGACTTTCATCTTGCCGTCAAGTTCCTTCATGGTCTTGCCGTGCAGTTCCATGGGAATGTGCAGCGCCATGAGAAGTTGCTGCGCCTCGGTCTCGGCGTCATAGCCGTTCATCTCGGCAAATTCGGTCTCCAACTCGCCCGCGCGGATGCCGTCCTCTTCGGAAAAATCGGGCTTGGCATAGAGCGCGTCCTTTTCGTCCATGACTTCGACCAGGCGGCGATAACCGAGCATGACCGTCCTGAGGACGGTCTCGTGGTCAAAGGCGTTATGGTTCTGTTGCAGAACGCTCATGCGTTCGCCCTTGTCCATCGTTACGTCGCCCTTGTTCGGCTCCACTTCGCCCGACAAGATCTTCAAAAAGGTCGATTTTCCCGCGCCGTTCGCACCGATGATGCCGTAACAATTCCCCTTGGTGAATTTGAGATTGACGTCTTCAAAGAGTTTTTTTCCTCCGTATTGCAGGGATACGTTGTTGACCGATAACATTTTTTACCTCGAAAAATTCTTTACCGTCCGATTATACCATATTTTTCCGCGTTAGGCAAACAAAAACGCCTTCTTCCCGTCCTTTCCCCGAAAAAAGCCCTCTTATTCCGCTTCGTCCCCTTCGCCGAAATACAGATAAAACGGCAGAGAGAATCCGCCCGCAAAATATCCCACCTGCACGGCGTCGCCGATCTCGGTGGCGTCATAGACCTCTTCCGCCACTTCTACGTCCACTTCCTTTCCGTCCACAGCCACGGTAAGCGTATGGGATTGCAAATACTGCCCGTCGGAAAAATTTTTATCGAGCACGGTATACGTCCCGACGACGGGCGGCGGAGAAAACGCCGCGTTGCCCGTAACCGCCCCCACCCACAGGGCGATGTACGCGCCAAACAGGACAATAAAGACCATCGCGACGAGTTCGCCCGTCTGTTTGAGCGCCGCACGGAAAAAATCACGGAAAGGCAAAAAGATAAAGACGGCGGCAATCAAAGCGATGACGACGGCGGGAATGATCAGCCACGCCATGAATATCTCGTTTTCCGGCTGTATCTCCAAAACCCCGCAGAGCAGGAAAAACATCATGAGCCCGATGCCGACAAACACGATGAAATTGCTCCGCACTTTTCTCTCATGCACCCGCGCGACCAGCCAGACCGCGAGCGTATATACCATCAGCGCGACCTGCACCAGCAGACAGACGAAGAGCCAATAGCGGTTATTGAACAGGACAAACCAAAAAAGCAAAAGCAGTTCTGCGGCAAATACGGCGACGGAACGCAGCCGTTCAAAAAAATATTCGCTTACAAGAAAGGCGTGCGCGCCGAGCGCGGCATATAAGAATAGGAGCAGGACGGACCGCGCCGTTCCCGAAGGATCCCATTCGAGAAAGAAAAACAAAAAGAGCAGAACGGTCAAAAGGACATAGGCGATGCCGAAGGGCAGTCCGACGGGAGAAAGCGCAGAATTTTCGACCTCTTCCCGCTCCAACCGCCGCAACATTTCTTCATCCTCGTCCGCCCCTTCTTCCCTCTCTTTTTCCCGACTGTGCGCAAAGGCGCTCTCCGCCGTCCCCTCTCTTTGCATCTGCAAGGCTTTGCGGCGGACAAAGAATGCATCGGCGGCAAACAGCGCGGCGAGGACAAAAAACAACAACGCGACGGCATGAAAGCGCGTTTGGCTCTCCGTCGTGAATTTCAAAACGAGCATGAGCACGCCGACCGCGCCGCAGACTGCCGCAATGCACCCGCAAAGGATGCTCCGCTCGCGCAGACCTTTTGCAAACTTTCTTCGTTCTTCCGCGGAAAAACCGTCCCTTTCGGCGTCCCGGTTTTGTTCGCCTTCATGATTTCTTTCCATTTTTTGATGCATTCCTTTCGCCGGAGGGCGGAGAAAAACTTATTTATTGAACATGATCTTTTCGCTGGAAAACATTTTCGCAAGCGCAAAGACGCCGAGCCCGAAGAGCACGAGGTTGATCGCCAGCGTGATGAAAAACCCCAACGGATTGAAACTCAGCGTGATCACGCTCGTCAGACAGAGCACCGAATTGAAGATGGGGATGAAATAACCCGTCAGCCCGCTGATCGGGATGATGGACGACATCAGGCTCAGCACGATGAGCAGAATCATGAAGGGCGTCGCCAGCCCGTTCGCCTCCTTTACGCTCTTGGCAAAAGTGGAGATCATGGTCAGTATCACCGTGAAAAGAAGCACGTTCATGACGATGATGACGAGGATGGAGAAATAGTCCCCGACTCCGTAAGGCACGGCGGAAAATTCCAGCCCGAGCAACTGCGGCAGGGAAAAAATCAGTCCCAGGAAAGACGCCGCCGCACTGATCAGGGCGACCAGTGCCAGCGCCAGCACCTTGCCGAGGGCGAGATGACTGCGCCCGACGGGCGTAACCAGCAGTGTGGCAATGGTGCCGCGCTCCTTCTCGCCCGCAACCGATTCCGCCGCCACGGACATACAGCCCGCCACCAGAAGCGTGTTGAGGATCATCGGCAGGATCATGCCGAGAATATAGGTCGTCAGTTCGGTTTCGCTCGCCAGATCATACCCCTCTCCGCCCGCATTGACGTCAAATTTATTGGCGATGCTCTGTTCAAAGGCATCCAGACAGGCGATGTAATAGGAATACATCGTCTGCGAGGCGGTGGCGGTGGAATCGTAATATATTTCCACCTGCGGCGCGGACAGCGTGCCGTCCGGTTCATAAGCCGTCATCTTTTCATAAAAATCTTCTTCGTATACGATATAGCAAGCCGCCTCTCCCGATTTCACTTTTTCCTTTTTCTCTTCCGAAGAGAGCGCGGCGTCCTGATTGACGCTGATATTATACACACCCCCGCCGTCGTTGAACTGCGAAAATTCGGAAGGCTGGTTGTCGATGAACACCACATACTGCGCGTTCGTCCCGCTGCCCGTCGTCAGATCCTGAAAGAAAGTGCCCATCAGGGAGTAAATGCAGAAGATCAGCACGCCCGGCAGAAGCAGCGTCGCAAGCATGCGCGGATCGGTCAGGAAACGTTTGAGTTCCTTTTTGAAAATGATCAAAATGTCTTTCATACGATATCCCCCTTGACGGTGCGGTAAACGTCGAAAAATACGTCTTCCAGATTCTTTTCCGCCGTCAGAACGTCCAGGCGATCCTCGCAGATCATCTTTCCGTCTATGATGATGCCGACCCGATCGCACAGTTTCTCCACGAGCGAAAAGATATGCGTGGACAAGAGCACCGTCTTTTTGTCCTTTTTCAGTTCTTCCAGAAAATCGGTTACGGTGCGCGCCGTCAGAACGTCCAGCCCGTTGGTCGGCTCGTCAAAGACGATAATCTTCGGATCGTGCACGATGGAGATCACGAGGGATGCTTTCTGCTTCATGCCCGTGGAAAGATCCCCGACCTTGACTTCCGCAAACGCATTGATGCCGAATTTGTCGAACAGATATTTTTTCCTCTCCCGCGCCACGTCGGCGGGGATGCCGTGCAATTCCGAAAAAAAGTCAAAGAGATATCCGGGCGTAAAAAACTCTTCCAATTTCAGATCACCCGTCAGAAACCCGATCTGGCGGCGCACGGCGCCGGGATCGTGCACGACGCTCGCCCCGCCCACATACACGTCGCCGCCGTCCGGACGGATGAGCGTCGCGATCGTGCGCAGCGTTGTCGTCTTGCCCGCGCCGTTGGGTCCGAGCAGACCGTAGATCTCCCCTTCGTTGACCGAAAAAGAGAGCCCGTTCACGGCAATTTTTTCTTTTGCCGCCGTTTTTTCGATTTTGCGTTGCCGAAGAGACAGACGAAATTTTTTCGTCAGGTTCTCCACTTTCAGAATTTCTTGTTCCATGCTTCCTCTCCCTGCATCATTGTTTTTCGGTCGGCGCGCTTTCCCGCCCGTCCTCTTCTTCCCGCAAAGGCGCCTGCCGCGGCACACCCGCATTCTTCCGTCGGCGGGCAACCGCTTCCGTCAGAACATACTCGATCTGTCCGTTGAGAGAGCGGAACTCTTCTTCCGCCCAGCGGCTCATTTCCTCGTATAACCGCCTGGACAGTCTGAGCGGTATTTGTTTCTTATCGTTTTTATCGTTCAAAACAAACACCTCCTTTGCTTTTCCGTATTTTTGCGCATCACGCGGACACTCCCGCGCCCCTCAACGGGAACGCGGGAAACCGCGAAAATATTTCATGACAAACCAACGCCCGATCAGAAAATACTGCCGCTGTTGACGACGGGCTGCGCGTCTTTGTTGCCGCAAAGCACGACGAGCAGATTGGAAACCATCTGCGCCTTACGCTCGGCGTCCAATTCCACGATGTTGTTTTCGGCAAGTTTTTTGAGCGCCATATCGACCATCGACACCGCGCCGTCCACGATTTTCTGCCGTGCGGCGATGATGGCGGAAGCCTGCTGCCGTTGGAGCATTGCCGCCGCGATCTCGGGAGCATAGGCAAGGTGCGAAATGCGCGCTTCCATGATCTCGATGCCCGCCATATCCACGCGCGCCTGCAACTCGGCTTTGAGCACGTCGGCGATCTCCTGCGAAGAACCGCGCAAGGTCTTTTCGTTGTCATCGTCGGACACGTCGTAAGGATACTGCCGCGCCACCTGACGAATGGCGGAATCGCACTGCGTGGCGACGAAGGAATAGTAATTGTCCACATTGAACACGGCGCGCGCCGTGTTGGTGATACGCCAGATGACGACCACGCCGATCTCGATGGGATTGCCCTCTTCATCGTTGACCTTCTGCTTTTCATTATTGAGGGTCATGGCTTTGAGCGACACTTTGCGCACGCCGACGCCCCCGATGTTCCCCGCCGGATTGACCGCCGTCGTGAAGGGATTGACCCAATAAAACCCGTCCTGTTTCAACGTGCCGTAATACTTTCCGAAAAAGGTCAGCACATACGACTCGTTCGGATTGACGACTTTGAACCCGACGCTCAAAAACGCGATCACGACGGTCAAAGCGACGGGGATGAAAATGAGCGCGACGATCATCTCTTCCGACGGTGCCGCCACGGGAATGACTATGTACAGCGCAATGCAGACCAGGATCGCGATGACGACAAACGTCAGCATCCCCCAGCCCGACCAGGCTTTCAGTTCCTTTTCGTTGACTTGTTGTTCCATTTTTTGTCTCCTTTCAAAATTTGATATCATTTTGATATTAAAATCATAGCATATATTTCCACGCTTGTCAAGAATTTGAACAAAAATTTTTCAAAGAAAAAAACGCACCCTTTTTTCGGAATGCGTTTTTCGGCAAAAGCGGCAGACAAATCAGAAGAATGTGGCGACTTCCTGCTCGGGCTTTTCGCATTTGACGACCTTGGTCGCATAGATCACGGGACCGACGGTGTGATAGACTTTGTGCTTTTCCAATTTGATTTTTCCCTCCACCGTTACCCAACCCCGCGTTTTCAAGGGTAGCGTGCCGTCGCTCACGCAGACAATGCCGCAATATTGAATGTCCGCCTCGCAGCAGGTCATCACATGCCGCCCGACGACGAACGTGCCCTGTTCCAGGCGCTTATCGCAGGCAACGATGCCTTTGAAATGCACGATCTTTCCCTCATAAGGCTTCATGTTGTCGGAAATGTCCCGATAAAACAGGGCGTAATCCCTGTCTTCGATGTCGATGACGGGCGCGTTGACGTCAAACGGCAGCGGGTCTTCCGTATCGTCGAACTCGGCTTTGCCGTCGATGCCTTCATACACGATGTCGGCGCGGCGGGAAATGGCGCGCACCTGCTTGTGCAGTTCGCCCTTGTCCGTCTTTTTCGGATCCAGACGGTTGAATACCACCATTTCGGCATATTGGATCTTGTCGAATACGAGTTGGCGCATATTGCGGTTGTACTCGAAAAAGGTGTCCGACTGCACGAACATCATGACCTGATTGAGCATCCAGCCTTCGGGCATCGCCTCGAAAAAAGTGTTCAGCAGCCACATGCCGTTGTACTCGACGAGCACCCGCTCAATGCCCTTTTCCCGCTGCAAGGACGTCAGTTTTTCCTGCGTCAGGTCCGCTTCGTTTTCGACATATACGATCTCCACGCCTTTGCAGGCAAAGCGGGCGGGGTCATACTCCTCTTCCCCTTCTTCGCAGACGAGAAGAAGGGTCCGTTCGCCCGTATTGAACCGCCTGTCCTCCAATGTTTCCTGGATGAATTTTGTCTTGCCCGATTCCAAAAACCCCAAAAAGAGATATACGGGGGTTTCTTCCGGCAGTCTTTTCGCCGTCATAACCGTTTTCTTCCTTTTATTTTATTTTGATCCTCTGCGCCTTTTTCTTTTTTACGCCTTGAACAAAGCGCGGAGCGCATCCTCTTTCAGATTGCAGCCGATGACGCACAGCCTGCCCGTAACGCCCGCACTGCCGCGGCGCACGTCGGGTTCATCGGGGACATAGTCGAAATGGATCCACTGTCCGCCGTCTTCTCCCGCGACCATCCCTTTTGCGCGGAGAATGACGCCGTATTTTTCCTCGTCGGCAAGCGCGCCGAGCATTGCGGAGATCTCCGCCTGTGTATATCGATGCGTCGTTTCCGTCCCCCAACTCGTAAACACATCGTCCGCGTGGTGGTGATGATGCCCGTTGTGCCCTTCTTCGCCGTGATGATGACAGCATCCGTCCCCGTCTTCGTGGTGATGATGGCAATGCTCACTTTCCTCCTCGTGGTGATGATGACAGCATTCTTCTCCGTCTTCGTGGTGGTGATGCGCATGCATATGCGCGGCGTGTTCCGCCGCCAATTTTTCCAACTCCGCCTGCAAAGTATCCTTTTTTTCCATGGCGGCGAGGAAATCCTTGCCGGAAAGCAGGGTCAAAGGAGTGGTGATAAGCGTGGCGTTCGGATTTTCCGCGCGGACGAGCGCGACGGCGGTCTGTAATTTTTCATCGGAGCACTTGTCGGCATGGCTCATGACGATGCAACTCGCCGAACGGATCTGATCGTTGAAAAATTCCCCGAAATTTTTCATATACATTTTGCATTTGCCCGCATCCACGACGGCGCAAAGCGCATTGATCTCCGCATTTTGCAGCCGCGCATGCTCCACCGCCGCAACGATGTCGGAGAGTTTTCCGACGCCGGAGGGCTCGATGACGATGCGTTCGGGGGCATATTCCGCCATCACGCGGTTGAGCGCCTTGGAAAAATCCCCCACGAGCGAGCAGCAGATACAGCCCGAATTCATTTCGGTGATATTGATGCCGGCATCCTGCAAAAAACCGCCGTCAATGCCGATCTCCCCGAATTCGTTCTCGATGAGCACCACTTTTTCGCCTTTGTAAACTTCGGCGATGAGTTTTTTGATGAGCGTCGTTTTGCCCGCGCCCAGAAACCCCGAAAAAATATCGATTTTTGTCATAGAAAAACCTTCTTTATAAAATTTTATCCGTAACGAAAGATGCCCGTCCGCGGAATGCGGACGAGAGCGGCGTCAGAATTTTACCGCCCAATTGCCGTTTTCAAAGATCTGCACCCGCTCTCCCGTCTCCGTCAGTCCGACGATGGAAAGGTCGGGCGCCCCGATCATGAAATCGACGTGGATCATGCTGTCGTTGATGCCCCGCGCATGACACTCTTCCTGCGTGAGAGATTCAAACCCGCGCAGACAGTTGGTGAAGCCGCATCCGAGCGCCAGATGGCA
>CALVZM010000022.1 GCA_944372515.1 uncultured Clostridia bacterium | reverse complement strand
AATAAACGGTTGATCCCTTTGACGGGATGACCGGAAAGAGCCGGAACAAAGCAAAAAAGGCGGCGGGGAAGTCGATGATTTCTCCGTCGTCTTTTTTTATGGAGCCGCAATTTAATTGCATGATTACAATGGATTTGGAACAGTGGCTACAAAAAAGGCAGGGGATGCGTCAGCATACCCTGCGAAAGTGGTACTCCCGGCGGGAATCGAACCCACAACGGCCCCTTAGGAGGGGGCTGTTATATCCATTTAACTACGGAAGCATATTGAATTTGTCAATGAAACGATTCCCGCTGCGCCTGTGTGAAGAAAGCGGCGCATTCCCGGTGGGTATCAGCCGAAACCCCGTGCGGAGAATGATTTTATTTTAACATACTTTTCATCGCTTGGCAATCAAAATCGGGGCGGGAATTGCGCATGGAAGAAAAAAACTTGCCAGCCGCCCGTTTTTTCTCCATCGGAGCGGGCAAAGCGTCGCCGTCTGTCCGAAAGGGTGTAGTTTTTCGCATAAAATCATATCCGCCGCTTTTTATCAAGCGGCGGATGATTGGTATTTTTCCCTTACAGTATAAGGAAATCAGCGTCTGCCGGCATCGCTGTCGGCGGGAGCGGATTCATTGTCCTCTTCGTGGTTCTCTTGATGGTGTGCCTGTGCAAGTTCATCGGAGGAGGGCGACGACGCGATCTTGGCGAGCGCGACGGCGGAAAGCAGAAGGCAGCCGATCGCCACGGCGTATTGTTTGGCAATGATGAGCAGGATGCACGCCGAAGAGCCGAAGATGATAAAACTGAATGTACTGCGGCGGCGGTTGGAGAGATTTCTCATCGCCAGGGAAAAGAAGATGTAGACGGCAGCCAAGATCCACACCACGCCCGTTGCGGACAGCAGCCCGAGCAGCACGCCGAAGGAAGTTGCAATGCATTTCCCGCCGTGGAAGCGGTTGAACACGCCCGTCGCGTGCCCCAGCACGGGCGCCGCAATGACGGCGGCAAAGAGCATGTTTGCAGTATCGAGGAACGTCGTGCCCAGAAAGACGGGCAGAAATCCTTTGAGTATATCCAGGAGCAGGCAGATCACGCCGAGCACGGGACCGCAGACGGAAAACACGCCTGCCGCGCCGGGGTTGCCTTCTTCTGTCAGTTTGCAAATATCTTTTTTGACGGTGATGAGCGGAATCAACCGGCAGAACATGACGCCGCCGAGGAGATATCCTCCCAGGATGAAGGCGAGCCAGATCAGAAATTCCATAATTCACCTCTCAGAAAATTTTCGGGAAAAAGGGGAGATTTTTCAGTTTTCGGCTTGCGCCGTCGATTTTTTGTCCGCCTCTGCCATGATGATGTCGGCGATCTGAAAAATACCGTTTTTCTCTCTGTTTACGTTCTCTTTTATATGGCGTTGCATTTTTTCGAGTTGTTCGGGATGGCGGTAGAGCGTTTCGACCGTGCTCCTGATTTTACGGACGTTGAAAACGGACATGCCGCAGCCGAGTTTTTCCGAAAAAAGTTTTGCCGTGGCTTTTTCCATAGGTTGCGCATAAAAATCAAAAATAACAGGTGTGCCCATGAAAAGGGAATCGAGTGTGGCGTTGGGACCGGCTTTGGTGATAAAGACGTCGCTTGCGCCGTAATATTCATAGGCGAGCGGGGTGAACCCCACGGGAACGAGCGTGATGTCCTTGCCCGTCTTTTTGCTCTTGGCATCAAAATAGTCAAAGACCTTTCTGTTCTTTCCCGCCAGAAAAACAATGGTCAGGGGAAAATCGACGGAGAGGAGACTGTCGCAGACCTTTTTGGATTTTGCGGAAGCGTAAGCCCCGTCCGCGATCATGACGGTGAACCGATCCTGCGGCAGATTGTATTTTTCGCGGTAATACGCCTTGGTGCCCGTGGCTTCCGCCACTTCCTTGCGCGCACTGAAAAACACGGTGTGCGTCCTGTCCTTGTCGAACCCGCGGCGGCGGATCGCCTCTTCGGTGGCATAGATGTTGTTGTTGATGAACAGATCGGTGCGGTTGTCCCACCAGGTATGGACGTTGTTGTCGGGGTTATAGGTGATGACCGTCAGATCGGGCATGTATTTTCTTTTCAGTTCGATGGCGGCATAGGTGATAAAATAGTGGGTGGAAACGATGATGTCGGGATGATAGCGGCGCATTGCCCGCACGGTGGCGTCCGTTGCGCGCCTGAACAGGGTCTTGTGCACCAGCCGCATGAAATGCTGCCCGCCGAGCACTTCCAGCAGGGCGAATATCCCCATACCGAAGAGTTTGCTCCGATTGGTCGACTTGACGCAGTTCATGATGAATTTTTCAAACTTTCCCGCCTGTTCGTCGTCGCTCATGATGTACGATTCGATGAGTTCCAGGTCGTCGCCGTATTTTTCTTTCAGCCCGTCTGCAATGGCGGACATGGACATGATGTGCCCCATGCCCGATTCGATGTATGTCAATAAAACTTTTTGCTTTCTCATGCTTCTTTTTTACGGCTTTGACCGTCTCTGTGTGTTCCCCGTCCGTATTCCGATATCTCTTTGATTGTCATTATAGTCATTTCATAAAAAAATGTCAAGTCTTTTTATGACATTTGCTGTTTTCCGTCCTTTTGACGGGCGGACGCGGTTGACAAACGGCGGGCGGGAGTGGTACAATAAAGGCGTAAGAAAAAATGCGGAAAAAGCCCGAAATAAGGAGAATGGATATGTCCGGAATACAAATTGCACCCTCTCTTTTGAGCGCCGATTTTGCCGTTATGTGGGAGGAGATTGCCTCCATGGAACGTGCGGGCGCCGATCTTTTGCACTGCGACGTCATGGACGGCGTGTTCGTCCCGAACATCACGTTCGGCATCAAGATGGTTGCCGACATGCACAAACGCACCGCCCTGCCCCTCGATTGCCATCTGATGATCGTCGAACCGTGGAAATACGTGCAAGCCTTTGCCGAGGCGGGCGCGCGTTATATCACCGTGCACTTCGAGGCTTGCGGGGAGCGGCTTGCGGAGACCTTGCAAAAGATCCGTTCCCTCGGCGTCGGGGCGGGCGCGGTCATCAATCCCGATACGCCCGTTTCGGTGCTGGAACCCGTGCTGCCTTTTTGCGACATGGTGCTCCTCATGAGCGTGTTCCCGGGTTTCGGCGGGCAGAAATACATCGGCTCGGTTACCGAAAAGATCGGGCAGGCACGCCGCATGATCGATCGCAGCGGCAGGAAGATTCTCTTGGAAGTCGACGGCGGGATCACGGCGTCCAACGTGTCGGAAGTCAAGGCGGCGGGGGCGGATGTCATCGTGGCGGGCAGCGCCGTGTTCGGTGCGGCGGACCGCCGCGTAGCGATCGCCGCGCTGCGCGGTGCGGGAAAGTAAAAAAACGGGCGGCGTTTCTGCCGCCGGGGAGAGAGCGTATATGAAGGGGATCTTACTTCTCAACGGTCAGCCCTATGCGGGAAAGATCGATTGTACGGGGGCGTATGTCGTCTGCTGCGACGGGGCATATGCCTGGGCGAAAGGACGGGTACGCATCGATGAAAACGTCGGCGATTTCGATTCCCTGTCCGTGCCGCCCGAACCGCAGCCCCGCGCCGTCTATCCCGCCGAAAAGAATTTCACAGACGGCGAGATCGGGCTGGAACGGCTGTTGGCGTGCGGCTGCCGCGAGATCGAGATCTACGGCGGCGGGGGCGGCAGGGAAGATCATTTTCTCGGCAACCTGCACCTGCTTTACCGCCTGCACCTTGCGGGCGCAAAGGGGCGGATGATCACGGAAAGCGCCGTGATCTTTCCCGCGTCGGGAAAGACGCTCCTGAACGGGAAGCGGGGCGGCACGCTCTCCGTGTTGCCTTTCGGCGGCAACGCGCATATAATGCAGAGCGAGGGATTGAAGTATCCGCCGGACGGACTGACGCTGACATACGGGAGTTGCCGCGGCATCTCCAACGTCTTTTTGTCCGGGCAGGCGTGGTTTGTCTGCGACCGCGGGACGGTGCTCGTGTTCCTCGACGTCTGAAAAAAGAGGCGAAAGAGTTGCGATACTGCGATCTGCACTGCGACCTTCTGGACAAAATAAAAACGCCCGACTGTCGGACGGACGGGCAAAAGGACCTTCATCTCACTCCCGCAAAAATGTGCGGGAGCGTTTTTTTGCAGACGTTTGCCGTCTTTGCCGAAAACGAACGGGCGGACATGTCGTATTTCCGCCGCAAAGCCGCCCTTTTCAACGCGCTTTCTTCAAGGCTGCGCGTCTGCGGCGTGCGCACCGTCCTGTCCGTGGAGAACGGCAAAATGGCGGAAGGAAGGGCGGAGAACATCGAGGAAATGTCCCGCGCGGGGGTGAAACTGTTCGGGCTCGTCTGGAACGGCGGCAATGCGCTCGGCGGCGCTCACGACACGGGCGGCGGGCTCACGCCGCAGGGGAAAGAGATGGTCGCGCTGCTGGCTGCCTATAAAATCTTTCCCGACGTCTCCCATCTCTCCGATGCAGGGTTCAAAGATGTATACAATATATTGCGCTTTCGCCGTTTTCCCTTTGCGGCGACCCATTCCGATGCGCGCGCCCTGTGCCGAAATTCAAGGAATCTCGAAGACGGGCAATTGCGCGCGGTTGCAGACGGCGGCGGCATCGTCGGCGTCAATTTCCATCTTCCCTTTCTCGGGAAATATTCTCCCGCGCAACATATTGCATATATGGTCAACGTCTGCGGCGAGGACGCCGTGGCAGTCGGCAGCGATTTCGACGGCATCCCGCGGGGATATTACCGCGATTGCAAAGAGGCGGCACGGCGGCTGGAAGGGGATCTGGAAAGAGAGGGGCTCTGCGCCCGCTGCATCGAAAAGGTGCTGCAAAAGAACGTCCTGCGCTTTTTGGACGGTTGACCTTGGCGGCAGGAAAAATGCGCCCCGCGGGGAAAAGCGTGCAAAAGGGACAAAGCGCGCAAAAGGGGCAAACCGATCAAACGGAAAAAGGACCGCTCCCGTTCGGAGCGGTCCTTGCAACGTCTTTGCAAAAGATTTCAGGCACGCTGCACTTTGTCGCTTTTCAGGCATCTTGCGCAGACATAGCCGGTCTGCGTCTTTCCGTCCTGCACGAAACTCACCTTCTGCACGTTGGCTTTGAAGGTTCTTCTGGTTCTGCGTTTGGAGTGGCTGACATTGTTGCCGGACGTCTGACCTTTACCGCAAATACTGCAAACTCTGGACATATTTTCACACCTCCGAGGTAAATTTCTCAATAACCGAGCGAGCGGTCCGTCTGACCGCAAGCATAAATACTATACCATTAAATCGAAGAAAAAGCAATCAAAAAGAAGTGCAATCGGAAGAAAAAATAAAAAAATTCCGAAAAATTTTCCGAAACGCTTGCCAAACAGCGCGAAATAATGTAAAATGAACAATGTAAACGGGAGAACAATATGTCAGTTAATACAAGCAATGCCTATGGTAAAATATCCATGTCGGATCTGGCGATCGCCAAAGTGGCGTCCTATGCGACGATGGAGAGTTACGGGATCGTCAAGACCGTGGCACGGCGCTTCACCGATTCTCTTGCAGAACTCATGAAGAAAGACGTCGGAGGCAGGGGCGTGCGCGTTACCACTTCCGGCAACAGGATCTATATCGACGTTTACGTCGTCGTCAAATACGGCGTATCCATCAATGCGGTGGCAGAATCTCTCAAAGAGACGATAAAATATAAGGTTGAATATTTCACCGGCATGATTGTGGA
This sequence comes from uncultured Clostridia bacterium, assembly GCA_944372515.1. Lineage (GTDB taxonomy): Bacteria > Bacillota > Clostridia > Christensenellales > Borkfalkiaceae > RGIG4074. The sequence goes on along the minus strand of CALVZM010000022.1, from coordinate 2,536 downwards.
CACGGTCAACGTCAACGTGATCGGAGTCAAGCTTTGAAGTCTTGACTCTTTTTTCCGTTCCGTGTTTCTTTTTTTCGCGCGCCCGTTTTTTTCTCACCGACGGCGCAGTCCGCGTTTTACGGCAATACGGTCCGTAAAGCGCAGCGCCCGTGTGCGCGGAAAATCATTTCCAAGGAGTTAAAAAAATAAGAATATGCATAAAGTAATCAGCAGTACCGATTTCAGAAAGATGATCATCAGCGGGTCGCGGACGCTCGACATCAACCGCGCGAAAGTGGATGCGTTGAACGTATTCCCCGTCCCGGACGGAGATACGGGTACAAACATGTCTTTGACGTTGCAGTCGGCAGTCCGCGAGATGAGCGCCTGCTCCTCCAATTCCATCGCGGAGATCTGCGACGCCGTGGCAAAGGGCGCACTCAAAGGCGCGCGGGGCAATTCGGGCGTCATCACTTCCCAGATCTTGCGCGGTATCTGTTCGGTGTTCCGTGAGGGCAAGCCCATCGATTGCAGGATCTTTGCAAAAGCGCTCGAATCGGGTACGAAAGTCGCATACGGCGCCGTGTCCATCCCCAAGGAAGGCACCATCCTGACCGTCATCCGCATGATGGGCGAATACGCCGTGAAGAACGCGGGGCGCAACAAAGACGTCGACGCCTTTTTGGACGATATCATCAAGGAGGGCGACAGGGCGCTTGCCATGACGCCCGAACTGCTGCCCGTACTCAAAAAAGCGGGCGTTGTGGACAGCGGCGGCGTGGGGCTGATGACCATTCTGCGCGGCTGGCGCGCCGCGCTGGCAGGCGAGGAGATCAGTGAGGACGAGGTCGAAGGCGCCGCGCAGGCAAAGAAGAGCGAAGAGGAAGTTTTCGGCGACAATTCGGACATCATCAACCTCGACCTCGGCGAGATCGAATTTGCCTATTGCACGGAATTTTTCGTCATCAATCTGAAAAAGAGCACGACCCTCGCCGACATCGAACGGCTCAAAGAAAAACTCATGCGCATCGGCGATTCGGTCATCTGCATCGGCGATCTGGAACTCGTCAAGGTGCACGTGCACACCAACACGCCCGGGCGCGCGCTCACGTATGCGCTCGAACTCGGCGAACTCGACCGCATCAAGATCGAAAACATGCTCGAAGAGAACCGTCAGGTCCGCGCCAAGCGCGAAAGGGAAAAGAAACAGATGGGCATGGTATCCATCTGCGCGGGCAAGGGCATTTCGGACATCTTCAAAGACCTGTTCGTGGATAAGGTCATCGAGGGCGGACAGACCATGAACCCTTCGGCAAACGACATTGCCGACGCGGTCATGCGCGTCAACGCTTCCAACGTATTCGTCTTCCCCAACAACAAGAACATCATTCTGGCGGCGGAACAAGCCAAAGCGCTGGTGGAAAACCGCACCATTCACGTCATTCCGACCAAGAACGTGCCGCAGGGCTTTGCGGCGGCGCTCGCCTTCGATCCCGAATCGTCCGTGGCGGAGAACAAGACCAACATGACCAACGCCATCGGCGACGTCAAGGTGGGACAGGTAACGCATGCGGTGCGCACCACCACCGTCGGACGCTTCCACATCAACGAAGGGGATATCATCGGTCTGGACGACAAGAAGATACTCGCCAAGGGCGCGGACGTGGAAGAAACGCTCGTTTCCCTGATCTCCAAACTCAAAGACCCTTCTCACGAGGTGATCACCCTCTATTACGGCGAAGAAGTGTCCGAGGAACAGGCGGAAGCAATGAAGGAAAAACTCTCCGAACTCTATCCCGACTGCGAAGTGGACGCCCATTTCGGCGGTCAGCCCGTGTATTATTACATCGTTTCTTTGGAATAAATATCGTATTTTTGAAATCAGTTCGGCATTTGCATTCATGCCGCACCGAAAAACCGCCCGCAGGCGGTTTTTCCTTTTGAACGGGGGAAAAATAATATTTTTTCATATAAAAAATTTATTGAAATATAATAAATTTTTATTGATAACTTATTTATTTTGTGTTACAATGCGGGCAACAGGCAAAAAGGAGGGGTGATTTTGAAAAGGACAGCGCGGAAAATTTTTATCGTTGCAATTGTCGTTGTTTTTATTTATTGTCTTTCGGATGCCTTGTTGAAACGCAGTTATGCGTGGTACAATTCTTCGGAAGGTATTCGCATGGGGATGGAAAAAGATTGGAGCGTCGGCATTCCGAAAAAATCCGAAATTTTGTATCGGCTAAAATGGGACTCGGATTGGAGCGGTACTATCAGATACACGGTGTTTTCTTTTGATTTTGATGCGGAAACGGTTGAAACATTGCCGGGGTTTTCGGCGGAAAGCAATTCGGACTTTAAAAGCAAAATATCGCGGTGTCTTACTTTGTTGGAGAACTGCGCGGAGGAAACGGTTCCCAAGGCATACAGGTATACTGTAAGGGAAAAATACGAACCACGTCTTTTGCGGCATCTTTTGTGCGTCTTGCCGTTCATCGTCTTTGCAATACGGCGGGTATTGCCGCATCCTCTTCACGGCAATCCATCTCAAAATCTT
>CALVZM010000021.1 GCA_944372515.1 uncultured Clostridia bacterium | reverse complement strand
GAAGAACTCAGAAGATTCAATACAAACAATTTCATTTCTTTATTCTCCGAATTTTTGTTTTTTTGTATACCGCGCGGCGCCCCGCGCATCGGTACATTCAATATGATATCCGTTTTCCCGCTTTTTTGCAAGCGTTTCATTGCCGTAAGCCGTCGATTTTTGATTTTTTCATCAAAAGTTCACTTTTTTTGCCCTTTACGTTCCCGCGTTGTACTTGCGGTAAAAATCGGCGGCAAATTCTTTTACGTACCCGCCGAGAACGGCATTCCGCAGCCCCCGCATGAGTTTGTGCAGGAAGGTGATGTTGTGCAGGCTTAAAAGGGTCGCACCGAGGATCTCACCCGTATTGATAAGATGGCGCAGGTATGCCTTGGTGTAATTTTTACAGCAATAGCAGTCGCATTCTTCGTCGAGCGGGGTAAAGTCCGCCTTGTATCGCCCGTTGCGCACGACCACTTTCCCGCGGGACGTGAGCGCCGTGCCGTTGCGCGCGACGCGGGTGGCGAGCACGCAGTCGAACATGTCGATCCCGCGCAGCGTCCCTTCGATGAGGCAGTCGGGCGAACCGACGCCCATCAGATAGCGGGGCACGTCCGCGGGCAGACGGGGCTGCAAAAAGTCGAGCATGGAATACATGATCTCCTTGGGTTCCCCGACCGAAAGCCCCCCTATGGCAATGCCGTGCCTTGCAAAGGGCAGGCACCGCGCCACGCTCTCGGCGCGCAGATCCTCGTACATATTGCCCTGCACGATGGGGAAGAGCGCCTGCGCGGGATTCTTATGATACGCCGCGCACCGTTCGAGCCATCTGCCCGTGCGCTCCATCGCCTGTTTTGCCTGTTCGTGCGTGTAGCCGTATTCGCTGCACTGGTCAAACGCCATGATGATGTCGCCGCCGAGGTTTTCTTCCACTTCCATCGCCTTTTCGGGCGTGAAAAAGTGTTTGGATCCGTCCACGTTGGAAGAGAACCACACGCCGTCGTCGGTGATCTTGTTGAGTCCCGAGAGGGAAAAGACCTGAAAACCGCCGCTGTCCGTGAGGATCGGACCGTCCCAATGCATGAATTGATGCAGTCCCCCCGCCGCCTTGACGATCTCGTCCCCGGGGCGCATGTAGAGGTGATAGGTATTGGATAAAATAATCTGCGACCCTGCTTCCTTCACGTCCCGCGGCAACAGTCCCTTGACGGTCGCCTGCGTGCCGACGGGCATATAGACGGGGGTCTCGATGTCCCCGTGCGGCGTGTGCAGAACGCCCGCCCTTGCGCCCGTTTCGGGGTCGGTCTTGATGACTTCAAATTTGAAATATTGATCGTTCATGTCTGTTTTCGGTCTTCTCCGCTTATTTATCCGTTTTACGTCGCGCGCAAGCCGTCTTGTGCAACCAGCAAACTCTTATCGGCAGGGCATCGCCCTGCGTCATCGAGGATTTTCAAGGAGCGCGGCTCCCGCTCCGACACCTCGTAATACCGACGGTTCCCGGCACTACTGAGGATTTTCAAGGAGCGTGGCTCCTTGAATGGGGTCAAGGGGCAACGCCCCTTTTAATAAACCGGACGCATGCAGCAAGGCTCTGCCTTGCTGCCTGTCGCCCGAACGGGAAATTTAACGCGGGCATGCCCGCGTTGAGAGCGGAACTTTGTTCCGCTCTTGAAAAGGGGCTTTATTCGCAAAGGGCTCTGCCCTCTGCACTCCTGCCAAAGGGATATGTCCCTTTGGAATCCCGAATTATCGCCTTGCGGCGATAGGCGCGGGCATGCCCCGTGTGAACGCGGAACTCCGTTCCGCTTTTGAAAAGATTGTTTTGTTCGTGGGAACTCCGTTCCCACACCCTTGCCAAAGGAGCCACGCTCCTTTGGAATCCTATATCAAAATTATACGATGAACATCGCGTCGCCGAAGGAGAAAAAGCGATATTTCTCTTTCACCGCCGTTTCATAGACGTGCAGAATTTCCTCCCGACCCGTCATACAGGCGACGAGCATGATAAGCGTGCTCTCGGGCAGGTGAAAATTGGTGATGAGCGCGTCCACGCATTTCATTTGATAGGGCGGGTAGAGAAAAATTTCCGTGTTGCCGTGGCAGGGGCATACCATGCCCTTTTCGTCCGCCACGGTTTCCAACGTGCGCACCGAAGTCGTGCCCACGGCGATGACGCGGCGCCCCTCCCGTTTGGCGGCGTTGATGATTGCCGCCGCATCCTCGGGGATTTCATAATATTCGGAATGCATCTTATGTTCGGTGATGATCTCTTCCTTGACGGGGCGGAAGGTGCCCAAGCCCACATGCAGCAGCACCTCGGCGATCTGCACGCCCTTTGCCTTTATTTTTTCAAGCAGTTCTTCGGTAAAATGCAGCCCTGCGGTGGGCGCGGCGGCGGAACCGTCCGTTTCCGAATAGACGGTGTTGTAACGCTGCTGGTCTTTGAGTTTTTCCTTGATGTAGGGCGGCAAGGGCATGATGCCCACCTTTTGCAGGATTTCCTCAAACACGCCCGCATAGGAAAACTCAATGACCCGCTCGCCGCTGTCCGTGATATCCCGGACGGTGAAGGAAAGTTCGTCGCTCACGACAAACCGCGCGCCGACCTTGCCCTTCTTGCCGGGGCGCATGAGTGCTTCCCAGGTATGAATGTCGTACCGCTTCAAAAGCATCACTTCCACGGCGCCCCCGTGTTCGGTGCGGGCGTACATCCTGGCGGGGATGACGCGGGTTTTGTTGAGCACGAGCACATCCCCTTCATGCAGATATTCGACGACGTCGCGGAAAATTTTATGCTCGATCGCACCCGTTCCTCGGTCATACACGAGCAGACGGGAAGAATCGCGCGGCTCCGCGGGGGTCTGCGCAATGCGCTCCTCGGGCAGTTCGTAATAAAAATCGCTCTTCTTGTACTGTATTTTTTCTTCTTTCATGGTCATTTTTTTAACTTCCCGCCACGGGATTTTTAAGATCGGCGGCACCCCTCATCGCCCCGAACGCCGAGGGCAAGCCGATCAGGCTTGCACAATACGGAATTTTCAAGGGGGTGCTCCCCCCTTGAACGGGGTTTGCAAGGGGCAGCGCCCCTTGATATAATTGAATTTCTATGAGCAAGGCAATGCCTTGCATTCATCGCCAGCGGCGATGTGCGGAACGCCGTTCCGATTTTGAAAGTCTTCGATTTGAAGGGCGCTGCCCTTCACCCGTTCAAGGGTCATAGACCCTTGAAAATCCCACGTTATCGCCCCTGCGGGCGATAGGCGGAACGCCGTTCCGATTTTGAAAGTCTTCGATTTGAAGGGCGCTGCCCTTCACCCGTTCAAGGGTCGTAGACCCTTGAAAATCCCACGTTATCGCCCCGCGGGCGATTTCGCCATACCATGCCCGCGAAAAGACGGTCAGTTCTTCAAATCGTCGAAGATGGAAAGGTTACGCGCGTTCTTTTCGGACATGGGTATGCCTAAATGGGCATAACCGCCTTTTAAGAGCATTCTGCCGCGCGGCGTGCGGGCGATAAAACCGAGTTGCAATAAATAAGGCTCGTATACGTCCTCGATGGTGTTTGTGTCCTCGTTGACGGTCGCCGCCAATGTGTCCAGCCCGACGGGACCGCCGCCGAATTTTTCCGCCATGGCAAGGAGCAGGTTCCTATCCGTACCGTCCAGACCCAATTCATCGATGTCGAGTTGTTCCAAAGCGTATTTTGCGTCCGCCTGCGTAACGCGGCTGTCGCCGTGCACCGACGCAAAGTCGCGCACGCGCTTTAAGAGGCGGTTGGCGATGCGGGGCGTGCCGCGGCTTCTGCCCGCGATCTCCTTGGCGGCGTCGGGCGCGATGGCAATGCCCAGAGCCTTTGCCGAGCGCGTTACGATCAGACCCAATTCTTCGGGTGTGTACATGTCCAGCCGCGCCAGGATACCGAAACGGTCCCGAAGGGGCGAAGAGAGATTCCCCGCCTTGGTCGTCGCGCCGATCAGGGTGAATTTTTTGAGCGAAAAACGCATGTTCCGCGCCGAAGGACCCTTGCCGAGGATGATGTCCAGCGCGTAATCCTCCATGGCGGAGTATAAAATTTCCTCCACCGAACGGTTCAGACGGTGTATCTCGTCGATAAAGAGCACATCCCCTTCCCCGAGATTGGTGAGGATGGCGGCAAGGTCGCCGCTGCGTTCGATGGCGGGACCGCTGGTCAGTTTGATCTGCGTGCCCATTTCCGCCGCGATGATGTGCGCGAGCGTGGTCTTGCCGAGCCCCGGAGGACCGTACAAAAGGATATGATCGAGCGCTTCCCCCCGCTGTTTGGCGGCGGCGATGTACACCGCAAGATTGTCCTTTAATTTCTGCTGCCCGACGTATTCGGACATGGTTTTGGGGCGCAGGACGTTCTCTTCGGCGTCCTCCTCGCTCTTAGTGCTCATCACCAGCCGTTCGTCTGCATAACCGTTGTCGTAATCGTCAAACACAATGCCACCTCCGCGGCGAGCCGTCCGCCCCGCCGCACTCTTCTTTTATCCCCGCCGCACGCTTTCACATGCCCGAAAGGGCGGTGCGGATGATGTCCTCCAACTCCGTCGCGCCCTTTTCGTGGGCACGTTTTATGGCGTTCATGCACTCGTTGCGGGTGAAACCCAAGCCCGCGAGCGCAGACATGGCTTCCTCATCGATCACGGACATGGGGTCTGCCTTTTGTGCCTTCGGCGCGTTTTCTCCGTTCGCCGCGAGCAACTCTTCCGCCGACACCTTGCCGTGCAGTTCCAAAACGATCTTTTCCGCCGTGCGCTTGCCCAGCCCCTTGACCGAACTCAAACGCTTGACGTCCGCCGAAGCGATGCACGCCGCCACATCCTCCGCCCGCATGCCCGTCAGCACGGCGATGGCAAGTTTGGGTCCGACGCCAGACACGGAAATGAGGTCTAAAAACACCTGTTTTTCGGCGAGGGAATCGAACCCGTAGAGCGTGAGCCCGTCCTCTTTGACCTGCAAATAGGTATAGACCTCGGCTTCGCGGCGGTCGTTTTGCATGGCGGCGAACGCCGCGCCCGAGCAGAACACTTCATACCCCACGCCGTTGTTTTCAATGATGGCGCTCTCCGCCGTCATGGCGAGCACTCTGCCTTTGAGATAGGCTATCATACATCCTCCTTGCGCAGCGACGAAATCGCCGCCGCCGTATTTTTCCCGCGGGCGCGGGTCATGTTCTCCACGGCGAACAGGTCGCCGAACCGTGCGGTATGCGCATGACAGAGCGCCGCCGCCAGAGCATCCGCCGCGTCGTCGGGACGGGGAATGCTTTTCAGCCGCAATATGGACGCCACCACCTGCTGCATCTGCCGCTTGTCCGCCTTGCCGTAGCCCGTGAGCGCCTGTTTGATCTGCATGGGCGTATATTCAAACAGCCTGCCGCAGCGCTTGACGCAGGTGAGCAGGATGACCCCGCGCGCCTGCGCGACGGCGATGCCCGTGGTGATGTTCTTGGTGAAGAAAAGTTCTTCCGCCGCGATCTCTTCGGGAGAAAACTTGTCGAGTATGCGATTGACCCCCTCTTCGAGCATGGCGAGGCGGACGGGCAGGCTCTCGTCCTTGGGGGTCGTTACCACCCCGTAATCGAGCGCCGCCGTATTTCCGTTCTTCCCTCTTTCCACGATCCCGTAGCCCATGGTCGCCAATCCCGGGTCGATTCCCAAAATAATCACAAATACTTCCTCAAAAAACTTGATAATTGCACAAAAAAATAGTAAAATATCAGTATATTCATTTTACCCGAACGGGGCAAATAAGTCAATGAATTTTACGGAGATACGGCTATGAAATTATGGGAAGGCAGATTTGCACAGGCAACGGCGGCGGACGCCGACGCTTTCAACGAATGTTTATCCTTCGATAAAAAACTGTATGCGCAGGACATCCGCGGCTCCCTCGCGCACGCCGCCATGCTGGGGGAATGCGGCATTTTGAGCCGGGAAGAGAGCCGCGCCATCTGCGAAGGGCTGGAATCCATCCTCCGCGACATCGAAAACGGCACGCTGGACGTGGCAGGATATGAGGACATCCATTCCTTCGTCGAAACAACGCTCGTCGAACGCATCGGGGATACGGGCAAAAAACTGCACACCGCCCGTTCACGCAACGACCAGGTGGCGACTGACTTCCGCCTCTACGTCATGGATGCCGTCGGACGCACGGAGGACGCCCTGCAACGCCTCATCGAAGTGCTGCTGAAAAAGGCGAAGGCATCTTTGGGACATATCATGCCCGGATATACCCACCTTCGGAAAGCGCAGCCGATCAACTGCGCGCAGTACTTCAACGCCTATTCGGAAATGTTCCTGCGCGACATGGAGCGCTTGCAGGACTGCAAGGGGCGCACTTCGGTCATGCCCCTCGGCAGCGGCGCGCTGGCAGGCACGAGTTATCCCGTCGACCGCGAGATCACGAGGAAACTGCTCGGGTTCGAGCGCATTTCGCAAAACTCCCTCGACGCCGTGTCCGACCGCGATTTCGTCGCCGAATACCTCTTCTGCCTGAGCCTCATTGCGGCGCACCTCTCCCGCCTGTGCGAGGACACCATCCTCTACACCGCCACCGAATTCGGATTCTGGGAGATGCCCGACGCCTATTCCACCGGCTCGTCCATCATGCCGCAGAAGAAAAACCCGGACATCTGCGAACTTGTCCGCGGCAAAACGGGCAGGGTGTACGGGCACCTGATGGCGATATTGACGGTCATCAAAGGCATTCCCCTCGCCTATAACAAGGATTTGCAGGAAGACAAGGAAGGGCTCTTCGACGCCGAAAAGACCGTTCTCGACTGCCTGACCATCTACGCGCACATGCTGGACGCCATCGGGCTCAACTTCGACCGCATGGCGCAAGCGGCGGAAGAGGACTTCACCTGCGCCACGGACGTCGCCGATTATCTCGCCAAAAAGGGGCTGCCTTTCCGCACGGCGCACGGCGTAACAGGCAGGCTCGTGCGCTATTGCCTGGACCACGACACCACGCTGGACAAGGTACCCATGTCCGTGTATAAGGAGATGAACGAACTGTTTGAAGAGGACATTCTCCGCATCGTCAAAGCCCCCCATTCCGCCAACGAGAGGAACAGCGTGGGCGGCAGTTCCCGCACCATGGCGCGCGAGGGCATTGCCTCTTTGGAAGAACGCCTGGACGCACTGCGGAGCAAGCGGAAATAATTTTTCCCGCCGCTCCTCGGCTTCTTCTCCCGAAGGAGCGCCCGCCGCAAAAAGCGGACGAAAAAATATCGGATCGTTTGACAGAACAACACCCCGCAGCGACGACCATCGCGGCGGGGTGTTCTTTTTCCGAAAAAGCAATTCTCATTCTCCGCCGAAAAACTCACAGCAGCGGCGTGATGACCTGCACCAGGCTCTTGACGATGTTCTGCGCCAGGTTGAGTTGCGCCTCTTCCGCGGAAACTTCGCGGCTGTCGGCAAGCGTGCGCAGGAAATCCTTCTTGATCTTCCCCACCGTCGGGGTATCATACATCCATACCCCGCATTCAAAATGATGCACCAAGGAACGATAGTCCAGGTTGATGGTGCTGACGACGGCATACTTATCGTCGCTCAAAAAGTTTTTCGCATGGATGAACCCCGGCGTATATTCATAGATCTTCACCCCCGCTTCCATCAGGGACGAATACCCCGAACGGGTGATGAGATAGACCATTTTTTTGTCGGGAATGTGCGGCGTGATGAGCCGCACGTCCACCCCCCGCCGCGCCGCCAGACGGATGGCGGAAAGCAGTTCGTTGTCGCAGACCAGATAGGGCGTGGAGATATAGACATATTCCGTGGCGCTGTTGAGAATGTTCAGATAGATGTTTTTTCCCACCTGCTCTTCATAAAAGGGAGCGGGTCCGTCGCCGAAACAGGCGACATATCCCTTCTCCGACGCGGCAGGAAAAGGCGGGAGCGGCTCCTTTTTTTCGGCGGGCAAGATCTCCCCGGCGGCGTCCGCCTCTTCCGCCGCAAAAGTCTCCCTCTCCGCGGCAGACGTTTCCCCGCCCGTCTCCCCGGCGGAGCCCTCGTTCTCCCCTTCGGGCTTCTTGTCGTCGGGATCGGGCACGGGCGCGTCTTCGGCGCGGTATTCGGCATAACGGCGGTAATCGCTGACGCTGTGGCTCTGCAAGTCCCACATGGTCAGGAACATATCGGTGAATTCGGCGACGCATGCCCCTTCCACCATGATGCCCGTATCCTTCCAGGTGCCGAAGCGGAGTTTTTCGTTGATGTATTCATCGGCGAGATTGATGCCGCCCGTGAACGCCACGCGGTTGTCGATGACCATGATCTTGCGGTGGTCGCGGTTGTTGTGCACGGTGGAGATGAAGGGAAGGAAGGGACGGAAGACCTGCGCGGAAAATCCCCGTTTGCGCAATTTGCGCACATAGCCCATGCTCACCTTGCCGATGCTGCCGATGTCGTCATACATGATCCGGACTTCCACGCCTTCCTGCAATTTGCGCTGCAAGAGATCGAGAATGGTGTTGAGAAAACGCCCCTCTTCGAGGATGAAATATTCGAGAAAGACAAATTTTTTCGCCTTTTTGAGTTCGCGCAGCATGACGGGGAACATCTCTTCGCCCATGGGAAAATAGCGGGTATGCGTGCCGTCATATACCGGACAGCGGCTGCTTTCATAAATATATTTTGCCTGCGCCGCCGCGACGGGATCCGCCGCTTCCAGCGCCGCGAGCGTCTTATCGTTCTGACGGATGACGCGGTTGGATTCCATGCGGATGCGCATATATTCCCGCTTCATCCGCCGCCCCGGCTGGTTGCTGCCGAAAAACACGAACAGGATGCCGCCGAGGATGGGAGAGATCACGATGACCAGCAGCCAGGGCATCTTGTATTCGGGTACTTCGTCCTTGTTGACCACGACGAGAACCAGGACGATGCCCAGAATGACGGTGCAGACGTGGATCGCCGTGCTGTATTCCGCCAAAGCCTCAAAGAGGAGCCAGAGCCATATGATCTGCAAAATGATGAGCAGGGCGACGATGACCAGACGGGAAAACAGCAGTTGCAGAAACCGACGGAATATTTTGAAAAGTTTTTTGAATGCCGCTCCCATCGCATCACCTCCTTGCCATGATCTTATGCGGTCTTACCCTTCCGCACGGGAGCGCACCTCATCCCACCGTGCAAAAAATAAAAAAGGCAGGCGCGCGCTCCTCTCCGCGCGGGCGGTGCGCCCCTGCCGCCCGCGCGGCGGGACTTTTCTCAAAATCTCCCGCGCCTTTTTGCGCGCGGCAAAAAACGGGCTTGCGCCCGCTCCGCGAAAGAGCAAAAGAAATCCTTCAAAAATCGAGTTTGATCTTTTTGAGCACCGAGGCGTTGCCGATCGCCCTGCCGCCGCCGAGCGCGACGGACATCTGCGGCTCTTCGCCGACGTGCGCTTCCATGGAGAGTTTTTCGCCCACATATTCGGCAAGTCCCGAAATTTTGCACACCCCGCCCGACAGATGCACCCCGCTGCGGCAGATCGCCGCCGAAACCTCGGCGGGCAATTTTTTAAGCACCATGCCCGTATATTCCATCAATTTGTCAATATAGACGCGGATGGGATAAACGATGTCCGCGGAAGTAACCGCGACCGAACGGGGACGACCCGTGCGGATGTCCCTGCCGTTGACGACCGTGCCCTGATTGTCCCCGGGCGTCAGGCTGCCGACGGCGTTTTTCAGGCGTTCGCTGGTCAAAGAACCGATTTTCAGTCCGAAACGGTCCGCCACATGGTCGATGATGTGCACGTCCATGTTGTTGCCGCCGATATTGACGGACACGCCCGCAATGATACCGTCGAGAGAAAGCACGGCAATGTTGGTCGTTCCCGCACCCATGTCTATGACGAAGGCGGGATTGGAATCGCTGACGGGCAGATCCTGTCCGAGCGCGGAGAGGTAGGGCGTTTCCACAAAATCGATGCGGGAGATGCCGAGTTCGTCGCAGACGCCGTAAATGGCGGAACGCGCCTTTTCCGAAACGCCGCAGGGCACGGAGAACAAAACTTCCGTGCGGCGTCTGCCCGCGCGCAGTCCGATCTTGTTGAGAAATTCGTCGAGCATGACGACCGCCATTTTATGATTGACGATCTCCCCTTCATAGACGGGGAAAACGATGGACGTAAATTCCGCCGTCTTGCCGACCAGCAGTTTGGCGTCGCTGCCGATGGCTTTGACCTGCTGCGTGTCGGCATTGACCGCCACGCAGGAGGGCTCGGCGAGCACCACGCCGCTGCCCGTCTTGTAAATTTTTGTCGCGGAAGTCCCCAAATCAATGGCTATTTTCAGCATTTTGCATCTCCTCTTGTCTGATTTCCTTCAACATCTTTTCCGTGCGCTCGCAAGGCAGCCCCACGATGTTGGTATAACTGCCGGTATATCCCGCCACCACCGCGCCGTCCTGGATGCCGTAAGCGCCCGCCTTGTCCATGGGCGAACCCGTGGCGACATATGCCTCGATCTGCTCTTTGGAAAGGCAGCGGAAGGTAACGTCGGATCTTTCCGCTTCCACGCGCGCACCGCGCACGGTGCGCAGGCAAACGCCCGTGTAGACCGCATGCGTCCTACCCGAAAGAAGGCGGAGCATGCGCTTTGCGTCTTCCGCGTCCTTCGGTTTGCCCAAAACCTTCCCGTCCAGCGCCACGACGGTGTCGCTGCCGATCACGACAAGGCGTTCTCCCACAGGCACCATGCCCGTTTCCAACGCCTTTTTGAACACGCATTCCGCTTTGCGGCGCGCCAGGATCTTCACCGTTTCTTCCGGGCTTGTCCCCTCTTCGACCGTCTCGTCCGCGTCGGCGGGCAGAACGGTGAAATCGGGACATATGCGCAAAAGCAATTCGCGCCGCCGCGGGGAATTGCTCGCCAATATAACATACATAACCATCCACCCGTCCATATAAACAAAGAATGCCATTTCCCTCAAAAAAATGGCACTCCGATACAAATTCCGTCCCTCGGTCCCGCTCAGAGGATTTCGAGGTTCTTTTTGAATACCCGTTTGAAATCGACGCCCGACATCATCGCGTCGCGGACTTCGAGCGTCGCGTCCCCCGTAACTTCGGTCTTCATGATGACCGAATCGCCGAGAAGGTCGCAGTTGATGCCCGTTACCAGCCCCGCCATGCTCCTGTCGAGGCTTTCCGCAATGCGCAGGAGCATGCTCAGTTTGCGCACGGCGTCGAGGTCCTCCTCCTGCACGATGTCCCTATATTTCTGCCATTCCGCCATGTTCACGTCTTCCTTGCGGTGAACGGACGCGACAAACGACGCCAGCACGATCTCGCGGTGCGTCGCGCCGTAGATCGTGGAATTCATGATCATATAGCCGCTGTGTTTCTGATGATTGTAAAATTTGATGCGCATCCCGCAGTCGTGCAGGGACGCCGCGATTTTGAGAATTTTGAGATATTGCCGCGGGAACTTGTGCAGCACGCGCAGTTGTTTGAACAGTTGAATGCTCAGATGCACCACATTGGAAACGTGCGTTTCGTCGCACCCGTAATATTTCACGAGCGTATTCAGACTGTAAGTCAGCGTGTCCGAAATGGGCTTTTCCGTCGTCATGGGCACTGCCTGATTGAACATGATCCCCTCGCGCAGCCCCGAACCGCTGATGGTGAAATTCTGCCGCTCGGTGTAGGAAACGAAGGATTTTATGATGGCGAGCGCCGCGGGCAAAATGTCCGCGCGGGCGGGCGAAAGTCCGCGGATGCGCTTGCATTTCTCCACGGAGAGCACCTTGATCATGTCGTAAATGGTCAGAAAATCCTCCACCGCGAAATTGAAGTTATGCACCGTGTCGAGCGGGTATTTGCGCACCATCTTGTTGATCTTGAAGAGGTTGCGGAAAGAACCGCCCACGCCGATCATCTGCACGTCCGGCTCCATCTCTTTGAGCCAGGGGATCTGCTTTAACTGTTCGGTGAAAAATTCCTCGATCTTCGCCGCCGATTCCTCGGGCTTCATCCCCTCTTCGTAAAAGAGGTCGGTCAAAGTTACCGCACCGACGGGGAGCACCTCGTAATTGAGGATGTTGCGGCGGTTATAATAG
>CALVZM010000020.1 GCA_944372515.1 uncultured Clostridia bacterium | reverse complement strand
ATATACCATTGTGGTAACTATAGCGGAGAGGTCCCACCTGTTCCCATTCCGAACACAGAAGTTAAGCTCTCCCGCGCCGAAAGTACTTGTCGGGTTACTGACCGGGAGGATAGGTCGTTGCCACTTTCCAATCAAAAAGCATTCGCAAAAGCGAGTGCTTTTTTCCTTTTCCGCGCTTTTATTTTTCCTTATTTCTTGTTTTCCCTTCCCTTGTCTTTCTTTTGTACGGGGGGTTTTTTTTGACTTTGGCGCAAAAGGGGCGCCCCATGCCTGCCTGAAAGGGGCAAAAGGAAAAATTGCCTGCGGCGCTTTTTTGTGCCGCGGATTTCACCCAAAAAGGGGAAGGACGCTGCAAAAGCGATGCCTGCCGACGGGGCGAAAAACGAAGACGGCGGCAAAACAATCCGAAAAGGCGGCGTCGGACGTAGGGACGGGCGGAGAAAAAATGTCGAAAAATTTCTAAAAAGAGGGGTAAAACGTTTGACACGAGGGGGGGGGGGAGTACGATGTATACTGTATTTATCGGGGGGGGAATGCCCGCAGGGGCGAACTCCGAAAGAAAAAATTTTTTGGGAGGCACAGAGCAATGAAGAGGCATGCATTATATCATCGATATTGTCCTATGACGATTTTACGTTTGACGCGGCGACGGGCGTCTATGAAGGAAAAATCGACAAAACGATCAAAAAAACGGTGCCGGGGGTCGAAGTGGAGTATCACTATACGGGCACAGCCGAATTGTCTTTCTCCGACGGAAAAATTCTTTCCATGGAGTATAACATGACGACAACAATGACTGATGCCGACGGCATATTGGATGGAGATGAATCGGTGTTCACTTTCATGCAATTCACGGCGGGCGGGCAGAGCGTTTCGCTGCCCGACAAGAACACCAAACCCGCGGCGTAAATCGCGGAAATAAACGGAAGAGCACGGAAGTGCTGTGCATATCTTACGGCGCCCCGTTTCTTCCGGACGGAAAAATGGTGTAAAAAATAAAAAGCAAAGAGCAAAGCCCCATGCCTGCGTGCACGGGGCAAGAGCGCGCGGCTTGGGTCCCCAAAGGACCAAAAGCCGCGCGTTTTTTGCGTAAAGCGAAAGAGGGGGCGACCATGTCCGCGCGGAAGGGGGAAACGGAGAGGCGCGTTCCGCATTTTTTATGCGGCGGGAGGGTTGACAGGGAACGGAAGGCGTGCTATAATGAATATCGATAAAAAAGGGGGATCGCCCGAAAAAAACAATAAGGAGCGTAGAAGAGATGTATTGCCAAAATTGCGGGGCGGAGATCAATGACAACGCCCGTTTTTGTCCGTTCTGCGGCACGCGCACAGACAAAGGGGCGGAAGACGCCGCGGCGGGAGAGGGTGCGCGGCAGGAGAGCGGGCAGCCGAATTATGCGCGGCAGGAGCATGTCTATGCGCCGCCGCCCGCGACGACAGAGAGAAAGTCCAAACTTGCCGCGGGGCTGCTCGGGATATTCCTGGGCACGCTCGGCATTCATAATTTTTATCTCGGTTATACGGGCAAAGCGCTGGCGCAACTGCTCATCACGGTTTGCACCTGCGGGCTCGGCGGCATCGTTACGTCCGTCTGGGGGCTCATCGAGGGGATTCTGATCCTGACGGGCGGCATTGCGACAGACGCCAACGGCGTGCCGTTGCAGGACGTATAAAGCGGGGCGCGGAAGATGGAGCGGGGAAAAAATAAGGAAAAGGACGCTTTGGAACGGGGACTGTTCGCTCCGCATCGTCCGCGGGAATTGCTGTCGGGCGGGGGCGTGCTGTGCCTTCTCGCCGCGCTCGTTCTCGGGGCGTATTGCTGCGGGGATTGGACTTGTCCCTTTCTGCGGCTGACGGGGCTGCCCTGTCCCGGGTGCGGGCTGACGCGCGCCGTTCTGGCGGCGTTGCGGCTGGATTTTGCGGCGGCGCTGCAATGCAATTTCATGTTCTGGGCGGTGCCGCTATTGGCGCTGTTCGTCCTTTTCGGCGGGAGAATTTTCCGAAAAAAGGCGTGGAACGTCCTTTTGCTCGGGCTGATCGGCGTCGGCTTTGCCCTGAAATTCGCTTTGGGCGTTGCGGGCGTATGCTGAAAAACATTTTTTGAGCCGCCGCGCCGCGGGGCGGGTTAAAAAGCGGGCAGATCGCACAAAATACGGGATGCGGCAGGAAGGACAGGGGCGCCGCATTTTCGGGGCGCGTGGTTTTCCGCGGAGACGGATTTTTTGATGGTGTATATAGGGGTATGATCACTTTTCAGACGATACGGGACAATGAAGAAATTGCGACTTACATCCGCCATGCGGACGCATCCTTGAAGGCGCTCGGCTATACCGAACACGGCTTTGCGCATGTGATCTCGGTGGCGGAAACGGCGGCATATATCCTGCGCACCCTGGGGTTCCCCGAACGTGAGGCAGAACTCGTGAAGATCGCGGGGTATATGCACGACATCGGCAACCTCGTCAACCGCGTGGGGCATTCGCAGAGCGGCGCCGTCATGACCATGCGCATTCTGGAACATCTCGGCATGCCCGCCGAAGAGATCGCCTCGGTGGTAACCGCCATCGGCAATCATGACGAGGGGACGGGCGAGCCCGTGAGCGAACTCGCCGCCGCGCTCATCCTTGCGGATAAGTCGGACGTGCGCCGCAGCCGCGTGCGCAGTTTTCTCAAAGCGGAAGATTTCGACATCCATGACCGCGTCAATTATTCGGTTACCAACGCCGCCCTGCGCATCGATGAAAACCGCACCGCCGTGCGGCTCGATCTCACCGTCGACACTCATTACAGTTCCATCATGGACTATTTTCAGATCTTCATGGAGCGCATGACCCTCTGCCGCCATGCGGCGAAGGCGCTCTCCCTGCGCTTTGAACTGTTCATCAACGGACAGCAATTGGCATAATAACGCAATATATTGCATTGATAAACGGCGAGGAAAAATACGGGGAATTTCGACAATAATCGCGGGGACGATCGGAAATTCGTGCAATATGTTTCGCATATTTTTCGGACCGCGGGGCATACTGCGGGTATGGAGAATAAAAAACAGAGAAAAAGGACGGAAGAGGAAACGTTTTTTGCGGACGGGGAAATTGTGAGTGCGACGGGAATGACGGGGCTGATCTCCGTATATCCCGCCGACGGCGAGGAAGCGGACAACTATGCCGACATTCTTCGCTACCGTCCGCAGGCAAAGAAGAAACGGAAGTGAACGCCGTTTCTTTTTTTATGCGGCGAAAAAAATTCTTGCGAAGCGCCGCACGTCTGTGCTATAATGAAAGGGAGAGAGAAAAAACGCGCCGCGGCGCGGGACGGGAGGAGAAAAAAGGCTTATGCGCAAGCGAGACAGAGAGATCGTCGATTTTGAAGCCGTCGTGCGGCTGCTCCGATCGTGCGATACCATTCGGCTGGGACTGCACGGCGGGGAATATCCCTACGTCGTGCCCCTTTCCTTCGGCATGGAAGTGTGCGCGGGGCGCATCGTGCTCTATTTCCACGGTGCGGGAGAGGGGTATAAGCACGACCTGATCGCCGCGGACAACCGCGTCTGTGTGGAAGCGGACATCCTGCGCGGGTACCGCCCGACGGAAAATTCCGTTACCGCCGATTATAAGAGCGTCATCGGGTTCGGCGTCGTCGAGCGCGTCCGTTCCTTTGAAGAGCGGGTGAAGGGGCTGCAACTGCTGCTCGATCACTGCGGCACGCCGGGGTATTCCGCCGAAGAATGCGCCGCCGCGCCCCATACCGTCGTCTATAAGATCACGCTGCACCGCGTTACGGGCAAGCAGCGGTTTTTTGACGGGGACGACGAGGGAAAAGGGGACAGTGCGCGGCGCGGAGGAGACGGGCAATGAC
The DNA here is from genome assembly GCA_944372515.1 of uncultured Clostridia bacterium. Taxonomy (GTDB): domain Bacteria; phylum Bacillota; class Clostridia; order Christensenellales; family Borkfalkiaceae; genus RGIG4074. Next base: position 17,585 of record CALVZM010000020.1, on the reverse strand, counting down.
GGGGAGATATTCTGCCGTCATCTTTGACCTGGACGGCACGCTTTTGGATACCGCGTCGGATCTGCAAGGTGCGGTCAATCATGCCATGTCCGCCGTGGGCTGTCCGCCGCGGTCGGTGCAGGAAGTGCGGCGCTTTGCGGGCAACGGCATCCGCAAATTGGTGGAGCGGAGCCTGCCTGCGGTGCGGCGGGAAGGGGAGATCGCGGCGCGGGCGTTTGCCGCGTTCTGCGAGTATTACGCCGCGCACACCGCCGAAAGGACGGTGCCGTATCCCGGCATCCCTTCCCTGCTTTCGCGGCTGCGCGAGGCGGGGCTGACGGCGGCGGTGGTGTCGAATAAGGCGGAGTTTGCCGTGCGGACGCTCTGCGACAGGTTTTTCCCGGGCGTCTTTGCCGCGGTGGTCGGCGCGCGGGAGGGATTGCCGCATAAGCCCGACCCCATGCCCGTGCGTATTGCCCTTTCCCGTTTGGGCATCTTGCCGCGGCGGGCGCTGTATGTCGGAGACAGCGATATCGATGCGGAAACGGCGGAAAACGCGGGCATGGATTGCGCCCTTGTGTCCTGGGGCTTCCGCGACAGGGCATTGCTGGAAGAGAAACATCCCCGCTTTCTCGCCGACGATGCGGCGCAACTTGCCGCCTTCGTCCTCGGCGGGGGAGAAAAGGAACAGGGAGGCGGAGCATGAAACCTTATCGGCATAAAGTGCAATATTATGAAACGGACGGCATGGGCGTCGTCCATCATTCCAACTACATCCGCTGGTTTGAAGAGGCGCGGGTGGATTTTCTCGAACAGGCGGGGTTCGGGTATGACCGCATGGAGGCGCTCGGCGTCTTTTCGCCCGTTCTGGGCGTGCGCGCGGTCTATAAAAAGATGGTCGGGTTTGCCGAAACGCTGACCGTCGAAACCGCGCTCGTGCGCTTTACGGGCATTAAGTTCACGCTTGCCTATACGGTGAAAAACCGCGCGGGAGAGGTGTGCTGCACGGGGGAGACGGATCATTGTTTTCTCGACGCCGCGTCCCGCCCGCTGCGGCTGAAAGACCGCTTTCCCGAGATCTATCATTTGATGCAGAGTTTTTTGCAGGGAGGGGAATAACGCAGGCATGGGTATGTCGAAATTGGATTTGATGCGCTTGTTCGACGGGTACGACGGAGAGGCGGACGAAGGGGATTTTTCGCCCGAGGAATTGGAAGAACGGCTTGCCGCTCTGGCGGGAAACGAGGCGCCGATGACGGCGGAAGAGTTCAAACGCCGATATTTTGAATATTACGACGACGTAAAGGATAAATCGCTCAAAAAGCAGGATTGGTAGGCGGAAAAAAACCGCCTGCGGCATGGGCGCACCGCGCGGAACCGATTGCGGCGCCGCGCGGACAAAGCGAGCGGACAAAGAGGGGTTTGTTTATGACCGAATATGAATATCTGATCTTCGATGCCGATCATACGCTCATCGACTTTAACCGCGACGAGGAAGCGGCGTTCCGCCGCACGTTCGAGGCGTTCGGCGCCGTGTGCACGCCCGACGACCTGCGCCGCGCACGGGCTTTGTCCGACGCCGTCTGGGAAGAAGAGGGGCTCAACGACGTGCATTCTCCCGAGGTGCGGAAAACCTATCATGAAAAATACGTCGGGCACCTGCCCCGTCTGTTTGCGCGCATCAAGGAAAAATTTTTCGTCGGGGCGTCCTGCGAAGAACTTGCCGTGCGGTTTTTGCGGGAACTGAATGCACCGTCCGCCGCGCTGGGCGAGGCGTTCGGCACCTTTTGCCGTCTGTCGCGGGCGTATAAGACGTGCATCGCCACCAACGGACTGACGATCATGCAGACGGCGCGGTTGCAGGCGTTTCTGCCGTATGCGCACGCGGTGTTCATTTCGCAGGAAGTGGGTGCGGTCAAGCCCGACAAGTCCTTTTTTGCGGGCATGCTGGCGCGGCTGAACGCTTCGCCGCGGGCGTGTCTGTTCATCGGGGATTCTCTCGTTTCGGACGTCGCGGGCTGCGCGACCGTGGGCATCGACTGCCTGTGGTTCAATCCCGCCCGCCGCACTCTGCCCGCAGGGTACGCGCCCGTCGGGCAGATCGCCCGCATCGAGGACGTGGAAAAATTCCTGCAAGGGCGTCCGTTGGGCTGAACGGGTGTTTCCATGGAGGCATGCCCGTAAAAATACAGGTTTTTTGAACGAATACAAGGATTTTATAAGGAGAAGGCAGGCATATGAAAGTGTATCGGGACATCGCCGAGTTGGCGGGGAACACCCCGCTGCTGCACGCACGCGGATACGGGCGGGCGAAGGGCGCGAAAGCCGATATTTTCGCAAAATTGGAATATCTCAATCCGACGGGAAGCGTCAAGGACCGTGCGGCGATCGCCATGATCGCCGACGCCGAGCGGCAGGGACGGCTCCTGCCCGGGGGGGCGGTCATCGAGCCGACCAGCGGCAACACGGGCATCGGGATCGCCGCCGTTGCCGCGGCAAAGGGGTATCGCGCCGTCATCGTCATGCCCGATTCCATGAGCGTCGAACGGCGCAATCTCATGAAGGCATACGGCGCCGAAGTGGTGCTCACGCCCGGGGAAAAGGGCATGGCGGGCGCCATTGCACGGGCGGAAGAAATCTGCCGCGAACGCGGCAACGCCGTGGTGCTGGGGCAGTTCTCCAATCCCGCCAATCCCGCCGCGCACTATGCCGCCACCGGACCCGAGATCGAGCGGGATACCGACGGAAAGACGGATATCTTCGTCGCGGGCATCGGCACGGGCGGCACGATCACGGGCGTGGGGAGATACCTCAAAGAGCGGCATCCCGCCGTCAGGATCGTCGGTGTGGAACCCGCATCGTCGCCCGTACTGACGCAGGGACGTGCGGGCGCGCACGGCATTCAGGGGATCGGCGCGGGGTTTGTGCCCGACGTGCTGGACATGTCCGTGGTCGACGAGGTGATCGCCGTCGAAAACGAATGCGCTTTTGCGGAAGCCGCGGCGTTTGCCAAAACCGAGGGCATCCTCGTGGGGATTTCGTCGGGCGCGGCATTGTATGCCGCCGCACGGCTTGCCGTGCGGGCGGAAAATGCCGGAAAGAACATCGTCGTTTTGTTGCCCGACACGGGCGACAGGTATCTTTCCGTGCCCGAATTTATTCGTTGAGCGGTTCATTGCCAGAGGGCATGTCCGAAAAGTACGCCCGTTATGAACAAGAAAAGACGCCCGTCCGGAAAGGACGGGCGTTTTGTGCCGTTTTTGTCGTTTTATGCGGGCATGCCCCGTTGATTACATGACAACGATATTCTTTTGCTTGAATGTTTCCTGGATATCGTCGGGGAACATGTCGTCGGTGATCAGCACGTCCAGATCTTCGATGCGGGCAAAGGTATAGGGCTTGACCTTTCCGATCTTGGAACTGTCGAGCATCATGTACAGGGAATCCGCCTTTTCGCGCACCATGCGCAGGAGATCGGCTTCCACCTGCGAACTGCAAGAAAAGCCGTGTTCGGGCGTGAACGCCGATGCGGAGATCATGGCGGTGCGGAAATTGCTGTTTTCAAGGTAGACCTTCGCCACGGGGGATGCTGTGGAGAGGTTTTCCTTCAAAAGTTGTCCGCCGAGCATGATGATGCGCACGTTTTTCTTTTGCGCCAACTCCATGGCGACGGCAATGCCGTTGGTAAAGACGCTGCAAGGCACGTCGTCCATTTCCTTGGCGAGATACATGGCGGTCGTTCCGCCGTCGAGGAACATGCAGCATCCCGGTTCGATGAGGGCGGCGGCTTTGCGCGCGATGGTGCGCTTCTGGTCGGTGTTGATGACCGTCTTTTTGGTGTATTCCTCGCCGGAAACTTTCTTCACTTCTTTCACGGACATGGCGCCGCCGCGAATGCGGATCAGGCGGTTTTGCTGTTCGAGTTTCGAAAGGTCGCGGCGCAGGGTCATTTCCGATACTTCGGGGAAGGCTTCACAGAGTTGCGAGAGAGAGAGTTTGCCGCGCTTGTCCAAAAGTTCCGCGACGGCTTCCAGTCTTTCTTTTTTCATCTTTCTATTTTCTCCTTTTTTTGCCGATGCGTTGTTACTTTTTGCAGAATTTAGTTATATTTTAACATAATTTTTCAAAAAAATCAACTGTTTGAAGGGGCACGGAGGAATATTTTTCGCAAAGGCGGGGTAAAAAAATGAGGAAAAACGCTTGCAAAAAAGAGGAAAAACTGATATAATACAGAAAAAGTTCGAGAAAAAATGCCGAGCAGGGAAAGAGTAACCGGATTCAATGCCGCGAAAGAGAGGTGCGCCGCAGGCTGAAAGCGTGCCGCGGAATTGGTCGGTGAAAGTGCGTTCCTGCGTTTTCAGGCCGGGGGTAACGCCCCGCGGGGTAAGACCGCCGTTATACGGTCGGGAGCGGGAAGGTTGTTTTGATTTCTTTCCCGGAAGTAAAGTGGAACCGTGCCGCATGTGCGCCTTTATATCATAGGATATAAGGGCGCTTTGCTTTTTCTACTGCGGGAACCTGGGATTGCAAAGGGAGCGACCTTTGCCAAGGGCGCGGGAACGGCGTTCCCGCGGAAAAGTCTTTATAAAGCGGAGCGACGTTCCGCGCTCATCGCCCGAACGGGCGATAAGGGCGCAAGGCACAGCCTTGCGGATAGGAGTTCACAAGTTGTCAAGGGGCGCCGCCCCTTATACCCCGCCAAAGGGTCAACGACCCTTTGGAATCCCATGTTGGTAAACTCGGGTTTGCAAAGGGAGCGACCTTTGCCAAGGGTGCGGGAACGGCGTTCCCGAAAAAAAGATGCGGGAAATCACAAGAGCCCGCGCGTGTAAGAGATAAAGAAGAGAGGGATAAAAAAAGATGTTTTTCAAAAGACTGCGCGCGGATATCGCCGCGGCAAAAGCCAACGATCCCGCAGCAAGGAGCAAGTTTGAGATCTGGTTGACTTACTCGGGCGTGCACGCGCTTTCGGCGCACCGCGTGGCGAATTTTTTCTATCGGATACATCTGAAACTGATCGCACGGATCATCAGTCAGTGGTCGAAGTTCTGCACGGGGATCGAAATACACCCCGCCGCGAAGATCGCCCCCGGCGTGTTCATCGATCACGGCGAAGGCGTGGTCATCGGCGAAACGGCGGAAGTGGCGGAAGGGTGCGTGCTCTATCAGGGCGTAACACTCGGCGGCACGGGCAAGGAATCGGGGAAACGGCACCCGACGCTTGAAAAAAACGTCATGGTATCGGCGGGAGCGAAGGTGCTCGGGTCGATCACCCTGCACGAGGGCGCAAAGGTCGGCGCGGGGGCGGTCGTCTTGAAAGACGTGCCTGCGTTCGCCACCGTCGTGGGCGTGCCCGCGCGCATCGTGCGCATCAACGGGAGCAAAACGGACGTCGATCTCTTCCAGGAGAAGGGCGATCCCTATCTCGCCGAGATATGCTCTCTGCGCGCCCGTATCATAGAGTTGGAAACGGCGCTTGCCGAATGCTCCGGCAAATTCAAACCCCGCCCGCATACCGAGTTGGGGATGCGCTTGGAGAAAGAGTACCGCGACGAACAGGAAGACAATCGGAAGGAGGACGGTCATGAAAATTTATAACACCATGAGCGGAAAAAAGGAAGAATTTGTCCCGCTTGAAGCAGGGAAGGTCAAAATGTATGCCTGCGGCATCACGGTGTCGGGCGAGGCGCATATCGGGCACGGGTATCAGGCGCTCATTTACGACATCATGCGCTGCTATCTCGAAAAGAAGGGCTATGCCGTAACGTATGCCCGCAACTATACCGACGTGGACGATAAAATTATCGCGAAAGCGCGGGAAACGGGCGTCGCGGCGGATGAATACGCGAAAGCCATGATCAAAAAAATAGACGCCACCATGTCCGCGTTTAACGTGGGAGAGCCGACTGTTTGGCTGAAAGCGACGGAGAACATGGATAACATCATTTCCTTCGTGCGCGAACTCATTGAAAAGGGACATGCCTACCCCACGAAAAAGGGGGACGTATATTTTGACGTGGCGTCCTTTCCGGAATACGGCAAACTGTCCCACCGTTCTTTTGAAGACGCGCTTGACGGCGTGCGCATCGACAACGACGAGGAGAAGCGCAACCCGCACGACTTCGCGCTTTGGAAGAGCGCCAAGCCCGGCGAGATCTTCTGGGATTCGCCCTGGGGCAAGGGTCGCCCCGGCTGGCACATCGAATGCTCGGCGATGAACCGCGCGGCGTTCGGCGATCAGATCGACATCCACGGCGGCGGCAGGGATCTCATCTTCCCTCATCACGAAAACGAGATCGCGCAGACCGAAGCGCTCACGGGCAAGACTTTCGTGAAGTATTGGACGCACAACGGTCTTATCAAGGTCAACGGGCAAAAAATGAGTAAATCGCTCGGCAACAGCCTGCTTTTAGACGATCTGCTGCAAAAATACACCGACGAAGCCGTCAAATTCGGTCTCTTGCAGACGGGCTATCGCGTGGATATCAACATCACCGACAAACTCTTCCCCGAAGCCGAAAAACACCTGTGCGAGTTCTATGCGGCGTTTGAACGCTGTGAGGCGTTGTTCCCGGGCATGGGCGGTACGAACGAGGCGATCGACAAGCGTTTTGACGCGTGCATGGACGACGATTTCAATTTTGCTCTTGCCATTTCCGACCTGTACGGTTATTTCAAGGAGATCCATAAGAAATTGGCGGCGGGGGATGCAAGCGCGGCGGCGGACTGCGCGCAGATCCGAAAGACCTATTCGCTTCTGGGTTTTTTCCGCAAGAGTACGTCGGAATATAAAGCGGCGCATGCCGCGCGCAACCGTGCGGATATTCCCGCGGCGGTGCAGGCGCTCGCCGAAGAACGTTTTGCGGCGCGCAAGGCGCGCGACTGGGCAAAGTCAGACGAACTGCGTGAAGAACTGCGTCGGGCGGGCTATGCCGTCAAGGATTCCAAGGACGGCTACGAACTGACCGCGATAAAGTAATTGACAAACGCCGTATAAGACACTATAATTGTATAGCGTGCGGACAAGCAAGGCTGCGCCTTGCGCCCTTATCGCCCCTTCGGGCGATGAGCGCGGAGCGTCGCTCCGCTTTATAAAGACTTTTTCGCGGGAACGCCGTTCCCGCACCCATGGCAAAGGGAGCATCTCCCTTTGCAATCCCGAGTTTCCGCCCATAGGGCGAATATGGGATTTTCAAGGGACTATGTCCCTTGAACGGGGATTCCAAGGGGCGGCGCCCCTTGGGAATCGGACTTTTTTAAGCAAGGCTGCGCCTTGCGCCCTTATCGCTCCTTCGGGCGATGAGCGCGGAGCGTCGCTCCGCTTTATAAAGACTTTTTCCGCGGGAACGCCGTTCCCGCACCCATGGCAAAGGGAGTATCTCCCTTTGCAATCCCGGGCTTCCGCCCATAGGGCGGGACAAACGAACAAAAAAATCATTATTATAATGGAAGATAAAAACGATATGATCACATCCAAAGAACTCAGGAACAAATGGATCCAATTTTACGAGAGCAAGGGACACGTCAACATCGGCGCGGTGTCGCTCATCGGAGACGGTTCGACGGGCGTTATGTTCAACGTCGCGGGTATGCAGCCCCTCATGCCCTACCTTCTGGGCAGAAAACACCCCGCGGGCACCCGCCTCTGCAACGTGCAGGGGTGCGTCCGCACGGTCGATATCGACGCGGTCGGCGATGCGTCCCATTTCACCTTTTTCGAGATGATGGGCAATTGGTCGCTCGGCGATTATTTCAAAAAGGAAAAGACGGCATGGTCCTTTGAACTGCTCACCGAAGGATTCGGGCTGGATAAGGATAAGATCTGTTCCACCGTCTTTGAAGGCGGGGACGGCGTGCCCCGCGACGACGAAACGGCGGACTATCTCAAAGCCCTCGGCATCAAGCCCGAACATATCTTCTATCTGCCGAAATCGGACAATTGGTGGGAATTGGAAGGAACGGTCGGCACCCCTTGCGGGCCCGACAATGAATGGTTCTACCCCCGCCACGACAAGCCCTGCGGTCCGCACTGCGGTCCCGCCTGCAACTGCGGCAGGTATGTCGAGATCGGCAACGACGTCTATATGCAGTACCGCAAGACGGAGACGGGATATGAACTGCTCGAAAGCAAGAATGTGGACACCGGATTCGGGCTCGATCGGATGCTGCTCTTTCTGAACGGACTCACGGACGGGTATAAGACCGACCTCTTCCTCGGCGCCATCCGCTATCTCGAAAAGGTGTCGGGAAAGAATTACGACGGGGACGAAGAAGCCCGCCGCGCCATGCGCATCGTCGCCGACCACACCCGCACGGGCGTCATGCTCATCGGGGATGCGAGCGGCATTTTGCCCTCCAACACGGGTGCGGGTTACATCCTGCGCCGCCTTCTCCGCCGCGCCATCCGTTACTGCCGCTCGCTCGGCATCGACAGCCGCGAAATGCTCGGCGTCGCCAAGGTGTTCATCGAGGAAGTCTATGACGAGGCGTATCCCCTTCTCGTCGAGAAGGAAGGGTATATTTTGGACGAGATGCGCAAGGAGATCGACCGATTCGAAGCCACGCTTGAAAAGGGCATGAAGGAGTTCGACAAGTGCATCGCTTCCATCGAGCGCAAGAACGCATTCATGGCGAAGTCCGACCCCGGCTATACGCCCGAAACGGTCATCGGCGGCAAGCAGGCGTTCCGCCTGTACGACACCTACGGGTTCCCCGTCGAACTCACCCGCGAAATGGCGGCGGAGCGGGGCTATACCGTGGACACGGACGGCTTTGCCGCCGCGTTCAAAGAGCACCAGGCGATCTCCAAAGCCAACGTGGCGGAAGCCAAAGGGGGCTTGGAAAGCCATTCGGACGCCGCCGTGCATTATCATACCGCCACCCACCTGCTCAATGCCGCGCTCAAAACCCTTTTGGGCAAGGACATCAATCAGAAGGGATCGAACATCAACGACGAACGCATGCGCTTCGACTTCAATTTCCCCCGCGCTCTCACGCCCGAGGAACTGAAAGCCGTGGAGGATCTGGTCAACGAAAAAATTGCCGAAAACATTCCCGTGGCGTTCAAGGAGATGTCTTTGGACGAGGCGCGCAAGCAGGATTTCGTGGGCGTGTTTTCTTCCAAATACGGCGAACAGGTCAAGACCTATTCCATCGGGGAGTTTTCCAAAGAGATCTGCGGGGGACCGCACGCGGCAAGCACGGGCGAACTCGGGCATTTCCGCATCGTCAAGGAACAGTCCTGCGGCGCGGGCATCCGCCGCATCAAGGCGGTGCTCGAAAAATAAAGACCGCTTTTTGCAGGGCACGCCGCCGGGCGCTCGGCGGCGTGCGTTCTTACTGATTATATATCGCGCGATATCGGCGGCGGCTTTCTGCGGGAAGTTGCCGCTTTTTGTATGAAAAATATGCCGAAAGAGGGCAAATTTGCCGTTTTTTCGTGAAAAAATACGCCGAAAACGCGCCGTCGGGCGCAAACGTAAAAAAAATCGTAAAAATATAAAAAACTTGAAAAAGTAAAGGCAAAACAACTTGACAGAAATTTTGATACATAATAAAATAAAGAGGTATTCAAAGGGCGGCGGCTCTCCCCGTTTGCCGTTTCCCCTTTGCGGATATCGGAATATAAATACTCAACAAATCAAGCAAATCGAAGGAGTACGGAATATGAAGACCTATATGGCAAACGCCCAAACGGTTGAAAGAAAATGGTACGTCGTTGACGCCGCCGGGCTTCCGCTTGGCAGAGTGGCGTCCAAAGTGGCAGCCGTTCTGCGCGGCAAGAACAAGCCCACTTATACGCCCAACGTCGACTGCGGCGATTTTGTCATCGTTCTCAACAGCGATAAGATCGTTTTGACGGGTAAGAAAGCGGAAGATAAATTTTACAGATATCACACCGGTTACATCGGCGGGCTCAAAGAAGTGCCCTACAAGAAGTTGATGGCGGAGAAGAGCGACGTCGCCCTCTATGAGGCGATCCGCGGCATGCTCCCCAAAAACAGCCTTGGCAGAGCCATGATCAAAAAATTGAAGATCTATAAGGGCGCCGAACACAACCATGCGGCTCAGAAACCCGAAGAGCTGAAATTATTTTAAGGTGAGGTAAAATCATTATGGCAAAAGCGAATTTGAAGAAAAAACTTCAGTTCTGGGGAACGGGCAGAAGAAAAAAGGCGATCGCCCGCGTTCGTCTCATCCCTGCCGGCAGCGGCAACATCGTCATCAACGACAGATCCCTCGCCGATTACTTCCCGCAGGGCACCTTGCAGTACATCATCAAACAGCCCCTCGTTCTGACCGAGACCGAGTCCAAATATGACGTGATCGTCAACGTCATCGGCGGCGGGTTCACCGGACAGGCGGGCGCCATTCGTCTGGGTATCTCCCGCGCCCTTTTGCAGGCGGAGGAAAATATTCGTCCCACCCTCAAAAAGGCGGGATTCCTCACCCGTGATCCCCGCGCAAAGGAAAGAAAGAAATACGGCTTGAAGAAAGCCCGCCGCGCGCCGCAGTTCTCCAAGAGATAAGTTCTTCTCTTCGGACCAACGGGCGGTTCGCCGCAAGACAGAGCAAAAACTCCGCGATTGTCGATCGCGGAGTTTTCTTTTCTCTTCGTCCGTTTTGCCGCGTATTCTTTTTGTCTTTATTTGCGCCGCTTTGTCTGCCGCGTCGTGCACGCAAAAAACCCGTTGCGGGAAAAAAGGCAACGGGCATGCCGCGGAAAACTCAGGAATCGGGTCCGTCCTTGTCCGTGCGGCGCCGCCGGATGCGCTCGACGGCGCGGTCGTGGCGGGAGAGGAAGTTTTCATAGGCAAACGCCGCCCCTTCCTCGTCTGCCGCCTCTTTTGCACTTTCCCCGTTTTTTCGGGCATGGGTGGGGGCATTTTCGCTTTGCCGCGTTTCCTCTTTCGGGCCGTGCGGGGTAGGGGATGTGCCTTTTTCCCCGTCTGCCGCGCCTGCTTTTTCCTCCTCCGCCGTTTCGCCGCCGTCCCCGCCTGCCGCCGCGAGGGTGCGCAAAAGTTGCAAAATGGAAAAATCCTGCATTGTTTTTACCTCCCGTTTCATTATTTTTCACAAGAAAATCATTAAAGTGCGCCAATTTTGATTGCGAAAATCGTCAATTTAGTATATAATAAAACTCATGTAAATATAACCGGGGGTGCAGTCTGCCGAAGGGCGGGCGGCGGGGAGCGGTTTCCCGTGCGCATTTGTCCTTTCGCGCGCCCCGAAGGGTGAAAAAGGAGTCTTTTTCATATGAAAAAAATATGCAAAAAGTTATTGATAATCCTGGCGGTCCTTGCCATGGCGGTCTCCGCGCTGACCTTCTCGGGATGCAGTTACTATTCCGCCGCGGGGCTGGAAGGGGATTATCACAGCGGCGAAGTCCTGTCGCAGGGCGGCTGGGTCGTGCAGAAGGGGGAGTATATCTACTTCATCAACGGCATGTTCTCCGCCGAGACCGACGAGGAGGGCAACGAACAGCCCTATGAAAACGAATACGGCGACGCGGTGCGCGGTGCGCTCATGCGCATTGCGGCAAGCGATCTCGAAGGGGGCAACTACGATGCCGCCGAAACGGTCGTGCCCCTGCTCTTTACGGCAAAAGATTACGGCGCGGGCATCTTCATCTACGGGGATTACGTCTATTACGCGACGCCCACGGCGGCGAAGAACCTGCAGGGCGAATCCGAAAGCAATTACGTCGACTTCAAGCGCAGCCGTCTCGACGGAAAGGAGACCATGCGCGATTATTACTTCCGTTCGGACGATGCTTCGGCGGAATACCGCTTTGTCGAGATCGACGGCACGGTCTACTGCCTGCACATGGACGGGAGCGACCTCTGGTCTTACAACACGTCCACCCGCGAAGACACCATGCTGGCGAAGAACACCGCGTCCCATCTCTTCAACAAGAGCGACGTGAGCGATCCCTACGTCTACTACACCATGAACGTAACGGAGGACATCGATCGGGTCAACTCCGCGCAGCAGGACTACACGCAGGTATACCGCGTCCGTGCCGATGCGACGTACACGCTCGACGACAAGGAAGCGCGCTACACGGCGACCGATCCGACGGATACCTATGAGTACGTTTACGATTTCGACCTCGATTCCATGAAGGCGATGGCGTCGGATGCCGAAGAGGATGACGCCATGGCGGATTTCGACGAGAAAGACCTCTCCACCTATCCCTATGTCAACCTCGGGCAACTCGTGCTCGACGGGCGGGGCAGCGCGGATGAAGTTTCGCAGTACAACCGTTCCTCTTCGCAGCCCTATTCCCCCGACGGATTCACCTATGCGCTCCTTGCCTATGACAACGGCGGGCTGTATTACCGCCGCACGTCGGTCGGCGGCACGAGTTCCACGGGCGAGAGCGGCTGGACCTTCTATCTCGCCGAGGACAATTTCAAGGCGGATTGGGATTCCGTGAGCGGCAACGCCGACACCAACCCCGCCACCGAGGGATTCGGCGGGCACAACGACGTCATTTCCCTCGCGACGAGCGGCGTCGATTCCACCACCCTCTTTTATATCCGTGAGGGCGTGCACTACTACCTTTACAGCACGGGCACGACCATCGTCCGCGTGCAGGTGGACGGGGAGACGGGCGCACGGGCGGAAGAGATCACCGTTGCCAAGAACGTGAGCGTCGGTTCCTTCCTCCGCCTCGACGACACTTCCTCCGACCCCTACCGATATGTGTGGTATACCCTTTCCTCCGACAGCGGTACGGGGCTCGGCAGGGCGGTCTATGACAGCGCCGAAGCGGGCTATGACGGCAACGAAGAGGACTATTACAACGCTTTGGCGGGAAAGGACGAATATAAGCCCGTGAGCATTCTGGACGTCTCCACGCCGTCGGGATGGTATGCGCCCGAGATCATCGGCAACCGTGTCTTTTCGCTCGATCCCACCGTGGTAGGCAGCCTGACGCTCAACACGGCGCAGGTAACTTCTCTCGCCGATGCGGAGGGAAAGATGATGGACAATGCGCAGGTGCAGGCGTACAACGACCGCCTCGCCGACGTGAACGAAGCGCTTGCCGACGCCACTTCCTTCGATGCCAAAGCCGGCAACCTGCTCTTCTACTACTACCATACGGGCGACGGCACTGCCATGAAGTCGGTCATCGACGAATACATCGAAGAGGACGAGGACGCTTACGGACAGTACAGCATCTTCTCCAAAGAAGTGCAGGCATATTTCAATGCCTATGTCAACCGCACCGCATATACCAACAAGAACAGCAATCTCTCCGTGGATTTCTCCACCTTGCTTGCAGTCAAGGACGAGAACGACGAGCCCGTGGCGGATGCAGACGGCGCATATACCTATTACGACACGCGCGATTATTTCTATCAGACCTTCGGCGTGCTCTCCGAGGACGAGGATGAGACCTTGACGGACGCATGGCGCGCCAACTATCTCTCCGCGCTCGTGGACGACGATGACGACGGTCTGCCCGTCTGGGCGTGGGTGCTCATCGGCATCGCCATCGGCGTGGGCGTCATCGGCGCCGCCTGTGCGGTCATCGTGCCCGTACTGCTGCACAGAAAGAAGACCGCTCAAAGCGGAACGGCTTCCCGCAGGAAGTATAAGGTCGACATGACCTACGACGAGAGCATCGACGTATACGACGACGGCGGCGCGGAAGCGCCCGCGGCAACGGAAGCCGAGGAAACGAAGGAAGAAGCGGGGGGCGAAGAAGTGCCCGAAGAACCCGCCGAAGCGCAGACGCCCGTTTCCGAAGGGGCGGACGGCGAAGCAGAGCCCGCGGCGGACGAAGAGAAAGAGGACTGAGATTCTTTCCGATAAAAAAGCCGAGAACGGTTCCCTTGCGGGGGCCGTTCTTTTCGTCCTTGCGGGGGTGGGAAAAGGGTGAAAAAAAGAAAAATTTCCCCTTCCGCAAAAAAATTTTCCCGCAAAATGAAAGAAATGTAAAAATGTATGTTCAAAACAGTTTACAAAAGTTCTTCTAAATAATATAATGTATTGCGTTTAATTGCATTGGCGCCGACAGATAATATAAAAAACGGAACCAAGGGAGTGATGAATATGGTAAGGTATGCAAAGTGTCCCCGCTGCGAACTGAATTACATCGATGCGGATAAACAGCAGTTCTGTGATGTCTGCCTCAAAGAGATGAAGGGGGAGGGGGAAGACCCTTACGACGAAGACGACGAACTCATGGAACTTTGCCCGAAGTGCGGGGAAAACATGATGCGCGCGGGCGAAGAGATGTGCGACGAGTGCAAGAAGAAAATGGAATACGAACAGGAAGAGGACGTGGGCGCCGATCTCGACGACGACGAGGAATGGCGCAACTACCTCGACGACGAGACCGAAGAGACCGACGATCTGGGGCTCGGCGAAGAGTTCGGCGCGGAGTTTGCAGACGACGAGGAAGAAGAGGAAGACGAGGAATACGAAGGCGCCGAAGAGGAAGAAGACTTTGAATACGTTACGGGCGACGACATCTATAAATACGCCGGCGACGACGATGATGACGACGACGATGACGACGAGCAGAAGGAAGACGACGATTTTTGATGCGGCGCTCCTTCCTGCGGCGGGAGCCGCTCTCTGCGGACAATATTGACAAGAAAGCACCAAAGGGTCCGTCCCGCAAACGCATTGCGGGACGGACCCTCTTTTGTCTTTTCGGTATAAAAAAGGCAGAAAAGGGAAAAAATAACGGTATGATCAAGCCCATTCGCAGCATATCGCAAATCAAGCAAAGCATCCGTTCCTGCCGCGACAAGCGGGTCAACGTGTGGTTCAACCCGGGCAGGAACAAGATCGTGCGCTATTCGGGCGTCCTTTCGGGCGTCTATCCCGAAATATTCACCGTTTCTCCCGACGACAAGTCCTTTCTCGGCAAGACGACCTATTCCTATACGGAGATCCTCTGCGGCGAGGTGCGCATTTCCGAAGAAAAGGAAAATTCCGTCATAAATTGAATCCTGCGGGCATACAATAGGAGTGATATTCTGATAAAAGCGGAGAAATTGTATGTCTGTCAAACCTGAATTTTCAACTTACGGCTATGCCGCGCCCCTGGCGCGGCTCAAAGCGCAATCGATCGTCGAATGCCGCCTGACGGGCGTCGGCGAGATCGGCGCCGTCCTTGCCACCCGCGCGACCGCCGTTCTGACTTCTGCGGAAGCGGCGGACGGGGAAGTGCGTTACAACGGCAAGGTGCTGCTCAACGTCATCTATGAGGATACGGGCAAGAACGTCTGCCGCATGGAGCGGGGCGCGGAATTTACCCATCGGGCATGCGACGAGCGCATCACGCCCGCCTGCGGCGTCCGTGCCGCCTTACAGGTGCTTTCCGCCGAGGTCAGGCGGGAGGGGGCGTCTTTTTACGTTTCCTGCGTGGTCGAGGCAGACATATCTCTCGTTTGCGCGGCGTCCTTCGATTATCTGACGGGCGGCACGTCCCTCGTCTGCCGCAAGAGCGCGCAGAAATTTCTGCGCTGTGAATATTGCAGCGGCGCCATCGAAGTGGGGGACGAATTTGAGACCGACTTCGTCGGCGACGTGCTCATGCACGGGGAAAACGTCTATCTGCGGCAGGTTTCCGCTTCGGCGGGCTGTCTGGTCATCGGCGGGGAAGTGGCGGTCAACGTCTGCGTGCTCAAAGAAGAGGGACCGGACAATTACGAGCGGATGCTGCCCTTTCGCGCCGAACTTCCCTGCGACGGGGCGTCTGCGGGCATGCTGTGCCGCGCTTCGGCGTTCGTGCAGTCGGCAAACATCACGGCGGGGACGGACGAGGAGAAGGGCAAGAGCAAACTGACGCTGACCGTGGGGCTTTCTTTGCAGGGCACGCTCTGGCAGGAAGAGGAGATCGCCGCCGTAACCGATGCGTTCAGTCCCGCGTGCGAAGTGATCCTCTCGCAGGAGGAGAGGAGCGTTACATACACCGCCGAAACGCTGCGGTTTACGGAGAAGGTGAACGGCACGGCGTCTCTGTCTGCGCCCATCGATTACAGCACGGCGCTGCAAGCCCTCGTCCTGCAACGCGCCGAAGCCGATTGCCGCGTCGGACGGGACGGGGAAGAGGTGCAGGGCGTGGTCAGCGCGACCTTGCTTCTTGCAGACAGCGACGGGGAAAAGCGCGCCGCGGAGGTGCAGTTGCCCTTTGCACTGCCGCTGCAAAACGCGCCGCAGGGCGAAAAGCAGGTCTCCGTGCTCGTCTGCGGCATGTCCGTGCGGCAGAAACAGGAAGGCGAGGCGGAAGTGGACGCCACGCTGAAAATTGCCGTGGAATGCCTTGCCGAGCGCACCATGCATTTCATTTCGGCGCTGGAAGCGGGCGAGGAGATCCGCGCTTCGGACAGCGCGTTCAGCGTGTTCCTGCCGCGGGAGGGCGACGGGCTCTGGGAGATCGCCAAGAGCCTGCATAAGTCCCCCGAAGAAGTCGCCGCCGACAACCCCGCCATGACGTTCCCCGTCCGCCGCGGCGAGCGCATCATCGTCTATCGCCGAAAGGTATGAAAAAATGCCCGTTTTCCGCGCGGCGGGAAACGGGACAAAAAGATCGGATAAAAAAAGAGAGCGGCGTGCTCTCTTTTTTTGCTGTATCAGACCGATTTGTTTTGGTTTTCTTTTTCCTTTTGTTTTTCCGTTTTCGTTCGGGCATGGTCTTCTTCTTTCGGCGGATCGTCGTCCTGTTCCCGCAGGGCGGAAGGGTGTTCCTTGAAGAGATATTTTTTCAGAAAATTTTCCAGGGGCGCGGGGACGGCGAACGGACGGAAAAAGGAAATTTTCCTGCGTCCTTCCCGCAAGGCGTCCTGGATGTCGCCTTTGAGTTTTTCATACCGCACGACGATGCGGTGCTTTTCGGCGAAGGCGCGGATGCGCGCGGCGACTTGCAGCGTGGAGAACAGGTCGACGGCGAACAGCCCGAAGAAAAATCCCACCACGAACGAAAAGGCGAGGTTGTTCCACAGCCACAGCACCGAATGCAAAAAGAATCCGTCCAGGAAGAAGTAATAGACCGCGCCCGCTGCCGTCCAAAGGAGCGAAAAGAGCGGACAGATGATCCCCTGCAAGTTTCCCCATTGGTCGGAATAATCCCACAGTTTTATCTTCATGCCTTTGACGAAGATCAGCCCGCCGATGTATTCGATGAGCGTCATGCCAGCGCCCATGATCAGGATGCGCACGATCGCTTGCAGGACCGGGAACGGGATGCAGGAAAGATCGATGCGGCAGAGGAGAAAGAGGGCGTCCACGCCCAGCCCGTAAATGGGCAGATAAGGACCGCGCAGGAACCCGGGATTGACCCATTTTTTGTCCCCGAAGAGCCGTCGGAAAAAGAGTTCCAGCACCCAGCCCAGCACCGAACCGAAGAAAAACAGAAACGCCAGAGTCAATAAAATTTCCATACCGCTGTCTCCTTTTTTCCGCCTGCGCCGACGGGCAGCCTTCTTTTCGGCGGTCAAAGCGATAACGGGAAAGAGTATACTGTAAGGGAAAAATACGAACCACGTCTTTTGCGGCATCTTTTGTGCGTCTTGCCGTTCATCGTCTTTGCAATACGGCGGGTATTGCCGCATCCTCTTCACGGCAATCCATCTCAAAATCTT
>CALVZM010000019.1 GCA_944372515.1 uncultured Clostridia bacterium | reverse complement strand
CGGTGGCGTGGCAGAGTTCGGACGAAAAGGTCGCGACCGTCAAAGTCGGGCTGGTTACGGCTGTCGCGGAAGGCGACGCCATCGTAACGGTCGCCGCGGGCGCAAACAGCGATTCCTGCAAAGTCGTCGTTCTGCCGGGCGGCGGAGCCGGCGGTTCCTCGGATTCCTCGGGCGGCGGTTCCTCATCCGCGGGTGATTCCGCGGGCGGTTCCGGCGGTGCGTGAAGGCGGGGAAGCGCGCGTAAAAAGCAAAGCCGCAGACAGGGCGCGTTTTGCCCTTGCGGCGGCGGAAAAAACGGAAAATTCGGCAAAAAGGGGTAAATATTTTCGTTTTATCCCTTTTTTTGTGTGCGCCGAACGTTGCGTAAAACGGCGAAACGTGCTATAATGATAAAGATACACGGGAAAATATATTTTACGGAGGAACTCATCGGAATGTCTGAGTTGAAAATTCATGGTCTGACCAAGAAATATCCCAGCGGCGTCGTTGCCTTGCAGGGATTGGATCTCACCGTCGCGGAAGGCGAGAGCCTGGCGGTCTTCGGGTTGGAGCGCAGCGGCAAAAGCACGTTCATGCGCGTCCTGGCGGGGCTGGAACCCGCAACGGAAGGTCAAATCGTCCTCGACGGCAAGGACATCACCGACCTTCCGTCCAAAGAACGCAGCATGGCGTTCGTCTATCAAAACAGCGCCCTGGATATGGGGAAAAGCATCTATGACAATCTCGCTTACGGGCTGAAAATGCGCAAGGCGCCTTCCGCGGTCGCGGACGTGAAAGTGCGTGCCGTCGCCGATATTCTGGGACTGACGGACGTTCTTTCCCGCAAGCCCAAAACCGTTTCCGCCATCCTGCGCCGCCGCGTCGTGATCGGCAGGGTCATCGCGCGCGATCCCAAAGTCTACCTCTTTGACGAAGCGCTTTCGGGCTTGGGAGAGGATCTATACAGGCAAAGCCTGCAAGATCTCGTTGCGTTGCAGATCCGCTTGGGCGCGACTTTCGTCTATGCGACGGACGACATCCGCGAGGCGCTGACCGTCGGGTCCAAAGTGGCGATCCTGCGGGAAGGCAGGCTGATGCAGTGCGATACGCCCGTCAATCTTTTTGCGCATCCCGCCAATGACTTTGTTGCGGAAATCATGGGCAGCATGCCCGCGCCGAAAGGGGAAAACCCGATGCAGGCGGATGATGCCGCGCCGACGGCTGCGTCTGCCGCGGCGGCGGGGGATGCAGAGGCATAAGACGTATGGAAATTTTAGCGGAAACGGCGCTGGATGCGCTTTGGGACACGCTGAAACTTCTGCCGTTCCTCATCGTCATCTATATCCTGATCGAACTTTTGGAGCATAAGACCACGCTCGCCAAGGAAAACAGCCGCCTCAGCGGCAGGCTGGGCGTGCTCATCGGCGCGGCGACGGGGCTGGTGCCGCAATGCGGTTTTTCGGTCATGGCAGCAAAACTCTATGACCGCGGATTCATCGCCGTCGGAACGCTCATTGCCGTGTTTATCTCCACGAGCGACGAGGCTTTTGTCGTTTTGCTTTCCAGCGGGGAGGGTGCGCTCGCGCTGCTGCCGCTCATCATCATCAAGATCTTGGTGGGCGTCCTCGTCGGCTATGCCGTCAACGCGGCGGCGGATCTCTGGCGCAGGCGCCGCCAAGCCGAGGCGTTCGCCTCCGTTACGCCCGACGGCGAAGGGGAGAAAGCCGACTACCATGCCCGTATTTTTGCCCCGAAAACGGAAGAAGAATGCACTTCCTGCGGCAGACATCACGATGAGAGCCATCCGGCGATCACATATTTTGTCAATCCCCTGCTGCACAGTTTGAAGGTCGCGGTGTACATCTATATCGTTACGTTTGCATTCGGACTGCTTATCGGGTATCTGGGGGAAGAGGCGGTCATGGATTTTCTCGGTCAGAACATCTATGTGCAGCCCTTCATCACGTCGCTGGTCGGGCTCATCCCCAACTGCGCGAGCAGCGTGGTGCTCACCCAGAGTTTTCTCGTCGGCGGCATTTCCTTCGGCAGTCTGACGGCGGGGCTTTGCGCCAATGCGGGACTGGGGTTTGTGGTTCTGTTGAAGAACACGAAAAAGTGCAAACGCAATCTTGCCTTGCTTGCGGGCATGTATGTCCTGTCCGTCCTCGTGGGGCTGGCGGTGAACGGCGTCGGCGCGGCGATCGCGGCGGTGAGCGCGGTTTAAGCGCGGGCGGGCGCCTTGCCGGATGTTTTGTCGTTGATTTTGAAAAGTACGGTCCGCCGCGCGCGGACGGGAGAAGACCCATGAACGAAGAAAATAAAAACAAGCGGACGCTGCCGTTCGTCAGCCGCCTGGCGGCGGGGATCACGCCCTACACGGCGGGGGAACAGCGCAACGACCGGAAATATGTCAAACTGAACACCAACGAAAATCCTTATCCGCCCGCGCCCGCGGTGGCGGAAGCGCTGCAACGGTTCGACCCTGCTGCGCTGCGTCTCTACCCCGCGCCCGATGCGGACGGACTGCGCGAAAAGATCGCTGCGGCGGAAGGGGTCGCCAAGGAAAACATCTTCTGCGGGAACGGCAGCGACGAAGTGCTGGCGCTGTGCATGCCCGCGTTTTTCGACCCGGACGGAAAGGGCGCGTGCTTTGCGGACATTACATATTCTTTCTATCCCGTATTCTGCTCTCTCTATTCCGTTCCGCAGAAAATCGTGCCTTTGCGCGAGGATTTTTCCCTCGATCTGGGGGCGTTCGCCGCGGCGGACTGCCAGGGCTATCTCATCGCCAATCCCAATGCGCCCACGGGCATGGGTATCCCGAAAGAGGAAATTTTTGCTTTCGTCTCTTCGCAGAAAGACAGGCTCGTGATCGTCGACGAAGCGTATATGGATTTTTACGGCTGTTCGGCGGCGGAGGGCATCGGGCGGTATAAAAATCTCCTCGTCGTCAAGACCTTCTCCAAAAGTTATTCCCTTGCGGGCATCCGTTGCGGCTATGCCGTGGGGGACAAGGGGCTCATCGACGCCCTGTTCCGCGTGAAGGACTGTTTCAATTCCTATCCGCTCGATCGGGTCTGCCAGACGGTCTGCGCGGCGGCGGTCGGAGCAAGGGAATATTATGCGGCGTGCACAAAAAAAGTCGTCGCCGAGCGGGAACGGCTGTGCGCCGCCCTGCGCGAGCGGGGATTTACGGTGCCGGAGAGCAAAGCCAATTTCCTCTTCGCGGCGAAGAAAGGTCTGGACGGCGGAACACTTTACCAAACGCTTCGCGACCGCGGGGTGCTGGTGCGGCACTGGGACGCGCCGAAGA
The DNA here is from genome assembly GCA_944372515.1 of uncultured Clostridia bacterium. Classification (GTDB taxonomy): domain Bacteria; phylum Bacillota; class Clostridia; order Christensenellales; family Borkfalkiaceae; genus RGIG4074. The sequence continues at coordinate 2,474 of CALVZM010000019.1, read as the reverse complement.
TCGCGGATTTCTGCCGCATCACGATCGGCACGCCCGCGCAGAACGACGCTCTTTTGTGCGCGTTGGACGATATCCTGCGCACGGCGGCGGAAGACCGGGCGCGGCACGCCGCGCGTTGAAATCCGTAAACGGCGGCATCGTTCCGTCTGCGGAAAAGGCATCGAAAAAATAAATCACGGGAAAATATCATCATGCGGCTGACCGACCTCTCTTTACAAAAGATGGCACAGTCGAAGTACGAAGGAGAACTCTTTTTCGGGAATGCCGAAGAGGCAGGGGACATACTTTCCGGGCGCCATCCCTATGCGGGCGTCCTGCTGCTTCTGAGCGTGAAAACGGCGGATAAATTCGCCTTTTTCCGCCGCATTTTTCCCTCGGCGACCGTCATGGTGCTCCTGCCGCGGGACGGTGCGGAAAATTTATTCGGGCTTTCGGACGAGATCTCCCTGGTCGTCGCTTACGGCGAGGGCTATGCCGTCCGCGCGGCGCGTTATTTTGCTTCCGTGCGCGCCCTGCCCTGCGCGTTGTTCGCCTTTTCCGCCGCGGCGGAAGAGTTGGCGGCGATAACGGACAGCCGCGTGCATATCGCCGTCGGCGGGGAGGAAGCGGAATATCCCGCCTCTCCCGCCGCCTATCTCTTTGCCGACACGGCTCTGCTGGACAAGACTTCCTTTGCCGAAGCCTATGCCGATGCGGCGATGCGGCGGGCGGTGCTCTTTGAACTGCGTTTCGACGGGATCATTTTGCAAACGGCATACGACAGAGCGCTGTATGAAACGGTGTCGGACGCCGTGAGCGTCTGCGGGGAGATGCCCTTTGCCGCGCTTGAAAAGCGGAGCCTGTTCTGCGCCGCGCTGCTCTTTTCCCTCTGCCGCGCACGGGGATTTCCCCGCGGAGAGGCGGAGACGCTCGCGGAGAGTTATCGCCGTTTGGGAGGGGGACCCGTGTCCGCGTTTTACGCCTTGGACAAACTTTCCAAAGTCTACAACGTATTTTTCACCTGCGGCAAATACAGAAAGTACTACACGCCGCCATACCATGCCCGCATCCGTCGGGCGGCAGGACTTTACGGGAAGAGCGAAGAGGAGATCAGCGCGAAACAGACCGTGCCCCCGGTGGAAAAGACAGCGCTGTATGCGGAAATAACGGAGGGCGTGCGGGCGCAGTTTTTGAGTGAATCGCGGGAACTTCTCCGCCGCGCGGCGCAGGCAGGGGAGGAATTGCAGGCGTACAGGGAACGCTTCCCCGTGGAAAACCGCCTTTTGAACGCCGCGCTCAAATATCTGCCCGAGGGGTGCCCGCATTACGGCATCACGGCGCTCATGCGGGATTTCGGTCTGTTTGATTTCTGAAAAAAACAAACGACCATGCCTTTGACGAAGGGAAAAAACGGAGAGGTACAGGAAAAGCGTTCCGCCTTGCGGGACGCGGTGAAAAACCGAATCGGAACACGGAGAGGAATACATATGACGACAGAAGAGATCATCCGCGGTGCGGAAGTTTTTTTGCTGGATATGGACGGCACCATCTATTTTGACGACGCTCCCATCGGGGATATGGCAAATACCCTTGCGGCGTTCCGCCGCGCGGGGAAGAGGCTGGTCTATTTCACCAACAACTCTTCCAAAACGCCCGAGGAATACGAGAACAAACTCAAAAGGATCGGACTGTGGGGCGCGGGCGATCTCGTCTATACTTCCGCCATGGCGACCATCGAGTATTTGCAGACCTTTCACGGCGGCAAAACGGTCTATCTCGTCGCCACCGACGCGGTGAAGGCGGAGTTTGCGGCGGCGGGCATTCCGCTCGCAGAGGAGAACCCGGACATCTGCGTGCTGGCATACGACACCTCGCTGACCTTTGAAAAATTGAAAAAAATCAATAAATACATCGTGGAGGGCGCGCTGTACATCGCGACCCATCCCGACGACGTTTGCCCCTCGAAGGACGTTTTTCCGCCCGACGTGGGGTCTTTTATCGCGCTTTTGAAAGTTTCTTCGGGCAAGACGCCCGCCGTCATCTGCGGCAAGCCTTACACCGTTATGGGCGACTGTATCAAGCGGCGCATGCGCGTGGACGGGGATAAGGTGGTCATGGTCGGCGACCGGCTGCACACCGACATCCGCTTCGGCGTCAACAACGGCTTTCACACCCTCTTGGTGCTGAGCGGCGAGACCAAGGCGGAGGATCTGGCATACTCTTCCGACCGTCCCGAAGGCGTCCTGCCGTCGCTCAACGACGCAGTGCGCTGCCTTTCCCCGACGGCGCCGCAAGGAAACCGATAAAAAAATATAAAATTTTTTGCGGACAAGCGGGCAAATAAATTTGTAAAAATTTTTCACTTATGCTATACTGTAAGGGAAAAATACGAACCACGTCTTTTGCGGCATCTTTTGTGCGTCTTGCCGTTCATCGTCTTTGCAATACGGCGGGTATTGCCGCATCCTCTTCACGGCAATCCATCTCAAAATCTT